>JAENYQ010000087.1 GCA_016841675.1 Desulfotomaculum sp. | reverse complement strand
ATAGCAAACGCATGTTCCCCGTGCAATACTTTTCTGTGGCAACTTGATACTCATGATATTAATTGTTGGCATTAACAAGTCTACGCTCAACAGTATCGTTAAGATAGTAAAAGCTACGGCAAATCCTGTGAATAATCTTTTTTTCTTCGTTATGAGCGGCCTTAATTTATATCCGATAAAAAATGCTATGGGAACAATAATTAAATTAACTAAGATAAATTCAAAGTAGTTTAAATAAAACACCTCATTTTGTTAGGGACTGGTACACCGCCACCCCGTATTAAACAGATAAAGATATAGTTTTGATCAGTTAAACAACTCAGAAATAGGCACCGGTTCCAGATCCTGTTCCCTTAATTTTTGAATGATTTCGGGCAGGGCCTGCAGTGTATTCTTATGCCCCTCATGCAAAATAATTATTGAGCCGGGTTTAGTCTGATTCATTATTTTAGCGACTATTTCTTCCGGGGGCGGGTCCTCCCAGTCACGGGGATCAACATCCCACAGGACCAAATGCTGGTTTAATTCCCGAGCCGCCGCAACCACGGCCTCGGAGTAGCAACCATAGGGAGGGCGCATAAAGTCTACCTCTCGGCCCACGGTATCATAAACCTGCTCTGTCACGCTTTGCAAGTCCGCTAACACCTGCTCCGTCTTCAGTTCATCCAACCTGCCATGCCCCCAGGAGTGGCTGCCGATCTCGCTTCCCTGTTCTATAACTTTACGGGCCGGTTCGGGGTAAAGACTCACCCGCTGCCCCACCATGAAAAAAGTTGCCCGCGTGTTATACTTTTCAAGGATGTCCAGATACTGTTCGGTCATCCCCGGATACGGACCATCATCAAAGCTTATCCCCACTTTGCCCTTAACCTCGACCCGTTTTATTATTTGTGGATACTCCACCGGAGGTGGTTCAGCCGCCATAGACTCTCGCGGTAAAGGCAGCATTTCCTCCGGCTTTAATAATACTTGCCGGGATTTACCTTGGTCATCCGCCGTTATATGCTTGGTTACAGCCGGTTGCCGACCAACGGAAGGGGGTGATGTTTCCGTTGATTGGTTTGCTTGTTGGTTTAACTCCCGCCACGGGTTATACAAGGGTGATTGGCTTGAGATTGGATACTGAAATGGATAGAAGAAAACGCCAAGAAAGACCAGCACTCCGGTCATTATCCGCAAAAAAACAGTTAACATTTACCTTTGCACTCCTAATATTACTTCCTTTATTACTAGACGGATTTGCTCATATTTTGTTGCATTTTGCTAGGGATAGTGACAAATAAATTTTTTAAAAAATGATTTTTGTTTGGAACTTTTCCCCGGGCCAAGATAGTCTTTTTAATAGAGGACCGGTCCGGGAGGTTGACAAATTGCATGAACAACAATTTTTAGAACTGTTGCACCAGGAAGAGGGAAAACTTTTTTACATTGCCTGGGGAATTTTGGGCCAGGAAAGCGATGCTTGGGACGTATTACAGCAAACGGTGGAGAAGGCATGGCGCCATCGTAATAAGCTTAAAGGCGGCAGTTCCGCTTTTCCGGCCTGGGTTCGCCGCATCCTGGTCAATCAAAGCTTAGATACTCTACGAAGTAGCAAAAGGACTATACCGGTTGAACCTTCGGAACTAATGGCAATGCTATCGGGTGAAGTTATACCGGAAGGATCCGCCATTTGGGAAGTGGTGGCGTTACTTGATCAGGAACACCGGCAAGTGGTATTCATGCGCTACCTGGGGGATCTGGCATTAAAAGATATCGCCGCACAACTTCAAATACCCCTCGGCACAGTAAAATCTCGGCTTAATAGGGCTTTAAAACATTTAAGGGGAAAGCTGGAAGAAGATGAAAGAGCCAAGGAGGGAACTCCATGAACTTCGATGATCTATCCCCGGAGCAGGAAAAGAACATCCGGGAAAAACTAGAAAGCTGGGTTGCCAAGAGTAAACTGCCTGCAGAAAAATCAAAGCGATTGGAACAGTTGGTAAGCGATCTTGCGCAAAAGGAAAAAAGAAATCAACGTTTAAAAATACTGGGTAGTTTAGCCGCAGCCGCGGTAATCTTCATCATGTTATTTACCACTTCGCCCGGTATGCGCAGCTGGGCGGTGGAAAATTTGCCGGTGGTGGGGCGTTATATCGCCAACTGGTCCGGCCTTGAAAAGGGATGGCAGTGGGCCCAAGAGCACGAAATGTTTCAAGAGATCCTGGCGGCCAAAACAGATGAAGGATACACCTTCCGGGTGCACCGGATACTGGCCGATCCGACTCAGACAACGATAATCTATACCGTTGAAGGTAATAATCCCGCCAGTATTACGCCCGAACTCGGAGGACACGATATTCTTTTTAACGACCGTTCCTTTGCCTCCGGCATGGGTGCCAGGGGGGATATCATGGACGGCGTATTCGTGGGCAGCATAGAGCTCAGTGATGGTTTGCCGGAGAAAAGCGGTACCTTAAAACTTCCCGTAAGTCAGATTGGTGATGTGAAAGGGAACTGGGAAGTATCATTCCCCGTCACCAGGGCCGCTTTAACCGAACTAACTCGTAGCGTGCCCGTCAATCAAAGCACGGCAATACCCAACGGCACTCTGTTCATTGAAGAACTTGTCCTGGTGCCTACACAGACGGTGGTTAAATTACGCTATAAAGGAGAAGAACACGCCCCGGATCTAACAACCCTGGGAGTTAAGCTCAGAACGCCCGATGGTCTGGTAAAACCTCGGGGCGGAGGGGGGCATGGCACCAGGGTGGGTAATACCTGGGAACAGACCTATGATCTTGAATTCCAGCGTCTGGACCCCGTACCGCAGCAAGTAACGCTTGAACTGGCGGGCCGGGTTTACCAAAAAGGTGAAACGCGAATACCTTTGAACACTAAACAATCAGCCTTGGCGCCGGATGGGCGCGAAGTGCGGATTATGGATTTACAGCAAAATGGGCGCACGGGAGAGGCCACAATTAGTTATGTCACCGACGAAAAAAATCCCTGGCCCTTTTCAATCATGGATTGGCAGGTTCTAGATGACCAGGGTAAAATGCACCGCACATACCTGCCTGAAATAAAAAGTTCAGTAAGTATGGCTGTGGGGAAACAGACTGCAACCACCGGCGACACAAACGAAAAGGAATATGTCTTAAAATTGAGCTGGGAGCTTCCGCGTGGCAATAAAGCGGTGGCGTTGGTCAACGCGGGTTACTGGGAGTACCGGGACAATTTGGGTTCTTTTACTATACAGATTCCCGGGAAGTAATTTAAACGAAAAGCTCTACCTGTTGTTACGGTATGACAAGGTAGTCTTTCAGCTTACAACCGTCCCCATAAACAAAATAGTTTCCGTTTGCTCATCCCTGACGGCAAAGAAGAACGGGCGGTCTACAACCATGTTGGTTATCTGAGGTACCCCGGTGCATTTTAATTCCACGGAAGTTGCCGCGGCAGCTTCCGTGCCCTCCTCGTTTACATCAATAAAGGTTTTATGTTTGACTTCAGAGATATAAACCAGCGGAGCTGGCGGAATAGGGCACATATTTCCGAAGTCGGCCCGCTGGCTGTCAAAAGCAACTTCCATTCCCAGGGCCTTTAACGTATCGTTGAGGCTCACGGCATATTCGAACTTGAAACGCGGCAGGACAAGATGCACCGTTGTTTCATTAAACTGGGGCATCCACTTTTCCCAATTGGTGACGTCAAGTTTCCGGTTGAACTCCGAAAGATTGGATTCTTGATCCGGAAGAAAAACGTACATGCTGACCCTTTTGTTGCCGTAGGGAATCCGTACGGCCTGAAAGTTGTCGCCCTTGTAATACCCATATGGCCCTGTCCGGGACATCATCGGTAGTTTTTTTTGCGTGCCGTCCGGCAGATTAAATAAGCCTTCCTTCGTTTCCGATGGGTCAAATTTTTCCACCCAACTTCCTTTAAAATAAATGGCGTTAATTAAAAATAAAATAGAATCGGTTTCGATGCTTTCAACAATTTTATCGATCTTACCAGCGGTATTCTCTTCAACCCAGTTATTAATGGCCTTCGCAGCGCCGGGGTGGGAAGAATCCAGGGTTTTTACTTCCGCCGCATAATAATCGTTGTCTCTCTGCTTAAACTCAGGCTTAAAATCAATGCCTTCCCTGGCCCAGAGCGAATTGGCAACGGTGAGCTTTACTTCGGGGTCGGGATTATCCAGGATGGTCTTCAGGTCGGCATTAGCCCGGTTCACCTCTTCCAAGCTCATTCCCTGTAATCCCATGGTTTTGGCCATGGCTTCTTTGGTTTCGCCGTTCGCTCCATTGTAAGTCATGGCCAGCGCCATGACCACGCTGGCGGGTGAAATAAAGATATTTTGCCCTGGATCTGCTTGCTCCAACTCCTGAAAAAGATTGAAACCAAAACCCGTATTTGCAGCAACCAGCCTTGGGTCCACTGACTCAGCGGGACCTGGTTTTTTCATTGCCACCGGCGCGGAGCTTTCGCAGCCACCGGCAAATAAGCCCACAGTCAAAAAGAATATTATCGAAAATAAAACCCGACGCTGTAATCGTTTCACAACCAATTCCTCCTACCTTCTTAATCTTCTCTACAATTAAGACGGTAAAAGGTTTACACATGTTCCTTTAATAATGCTGCCTGATAACCAAATATGTCATCGAATTGAGCTCCGGGAATCCCAGAACGCATTAGGGAAGTTGGGTATGAAAAATGGTATGAGAAAATGATTGCTTAAGCATTGATGATATTTAAAACTAAGCCTATAGGCTAAGGTGGCATGCCCTTAAGTTCTTGAAAACACGAGAGCGGGCTTTTCAACTTGATAAAGAGTATGTTATTATGTGTAAAATTGATTGAGTATTATTATTCAAGAGGTCTTTTAAAAAAACCTTAATACAAAATGCTATTAAGGGAGTGAACAAATGGGCTTCTACTGGGTAGGATTCATTTTCTGGATATTGATTGGAGCTGCTTTTTTCTTATTTATTTACGGACTATGGAAAAAATCTTGGCAGGCTCTACTTATAAGTGGGATTGCTTTTTTACTACCCATGCTTTATTTTGGCGGTGCTGAGAATTGGTTTAGGTTACTTGCACTTGTTCCCCTGATTCCCTTCGTACTTGCATATTACACAAGAAAAAGAGCCGGAAATGGTTAAAGACCTCTTCAATTGGGGTCTTTTATTAATTAAATCTAAAAAAGGCCGATTATTGGGCAGGAAGCTACTGAAACATAATGAATCGGGTATAGCCCGGTCTTTATAGAGGACATTTCCCCGCATCAGGGTGGAGCAGCTAATGGGATTCAGTTGGAAGGTGCTGCTTCCCCTTGCTCGCCAATATTTTTGTCATCGGTGTCGGTATGCTTGTTTACCGGGCGATGGGGTGGTGAAAAAACAAACATATTGGTAATCTCAAGGCTTCAACAACATCTTAAGCATTTTATCCCTGTTGTTTACAAACTCTTTCATTACCATATAGTGTTCCGTCTCTTCATACCGGACTGTCTCGAAACCTCCGGCGGCAAGCTGGAGAATGGCCGCGTCAGGATAGCCCATGATAATCGGCGAATGAGTGGCGATAATAAACTGGGAGTCTTGCCGGACCAGGTCGTGTATTCTGGAAACCAGGGCCATCTGGCGGACCGGGGAAAGGGCAGCCTCGGGTTCGTCCAGAATGTAAAGCCCCCGGCCGCCAAATCTGTTCATGAAGGTGGCAAAAAATGACTCCCCGTGGGATTGCTCGTGCAGGGAAAGCCCACCGTAGGAGTTGATAAGTCCCTGCCCCAGTTCGTCAATATTCGTCGCCAGATTGTAAAAGCTTTCAGCCCTCAGGAAGAAGCCGTCCCGGGGTTTTTGAGCACTTCTAACCAGGCGCAAATATTTATACAATTCCGAGTGAGTATTCCGGGTATGAAAATTAAAATTGATCGTACCGCCCTCCGGGTTAAATCCCCAGGCCACGGCAATGGCCTCCAAAAACGTGGACTTTCCCGTTCCATTTTCACCAACAATAAAAGTAACCCTGGGGTGAAATTCCAGATTTCCCAACGTGCAGATCGCAGGCAAGGAAAAGGGATACTGGGAAAAGGAAATTATTTTATCCCGCAATAGTTTAATATTGCGCAGATATTGCCATTTGTTATATAAAACCATAATCATACTCCACATTTCTTATTGCCATATGGTACCGGAGATTTGCAACTGTTATACAAACAGCATTCCCGCTTTTTTTTTCAAAGAGAGGCTTGACTAATTAATAAATAGAAACCCCCGTCTTTTTCCAAGCTCCTTCATGTAGACGTTAGTGACTTGGTAGAAAATAGATCCTCTTGCCAGTTTATCCGGGGCTTCGTTGACTCGCCCGAAGTCTGACCAGCGACACGGATGGGCATCATGATCATGACAGCAATATAATATATTTTGGAGCGCACGGTAATGAAGTTTTGCTCAATAATAACCACACATAGCACGTTTTAAATCTCGTTTACATTATTCGCATGATACACCTCGGTTTTGGTATGGTTTGGACTGGTACTCCAATTATACTAAAAACCGAGGGTTCATGCGGATTTTACTGTTTTTTTAATTCTTTTTTGTCTTAGATTTTAGCGGTTTTATTGGGTGCGAAACCTAAGTAATTATTCTGGCGGTGAACGTTTTTCTTGCATAATTGTACATTGTGTTGTACAATATAAGCGTGAGGTGATTTTATGATCGCAATCAGCTATTCGGCGGTAAGACAAAAGTTTAAAGAATACTGTGACAAGGCCACTCAAGATTTTGAAACAATTATTATTACCCGTGAACGCGGCGACAATGTAGTTATGCTGTCGGAGACAGAGTATAACAACCTTTTGGAAAACCTCTACGTGCGAAGCAATCCAAAATACTATAACGAGCTTTTGCAGTCCATAGAACAATTGAAAAAAGGCAGGGGACAGAAAAGAGAGCTAGTTGATGAATAAGATTTTTTCAGATATTGCCTGGCGGCATTACTTGTATTGGCAGTTGGAGGACAAAAAAATATTGAAGAAAATCAATGAACTGCTACGGGATATCGAAAGAAACGGCAATGAAGGATTAGGCAAACCGGAGCCGCTGAAAAATGAATTATCCGGATACTGGAGCCGCCGGATTACCGATGTGCACCGCCTAATCTACAGTATAGATAATGACAATATCTATATTGCCAGCTGCAAAGGCCACTATTGAACATTACGTATGGGTCTGAACCAAGTCTTCTTTATGCAAACAAAGCAGGAACTCTCTTTGGATGTTCTTTTTTTTTGCCCGTCACTGCCCTTAAGTACAGGAGGAAATGGAGCAATTGAAAATCCCACCATTATCCTGAAAAGAAAAAAACCGATACTGGCGACCTGTCCTTTTTAAATTTCCTTAACAATAAAAAAACCGCCCGGGGGCGGTTAAAGTTCGTGTCAATCTGAATAAAACGAAGTGAATCATAGTAGTTTTAAAGCCGCTTAAAAAACCAAGATTCTTCGCTGCGCTCAGAATGACAATTTTAAATTGATTAATAAGTAAAGGTAAATGCATCCAGTTTTACGCTTACCGGGCGGGCTGTTAAATATTTATTCGTTACCCAGTGTTCCCAAAAGTACAGGGCGCCGTTGCTGGGATCCCAGCCGTTAAGTGCGTCCTTGGCTGCTTTTTTGGCCGTCCCGTTGGCCGGCCTGTTAATCCAGCCGTTGAGGACCGGCTCGAACTGGTACTTGCCGCCGGCGTCAACCTGGTATACAACGCCGCGGATGGTATTGGGGAACAGCGAGCTATCTACCCGGTTTAGAACAACGGCTCCCACCGCTACCTGGGTGATGTAGGATTCCGAAGCGGCCTCGGCAGTGATGATCCGGGCCAGCGCATCGATTTCAGCCCAGTTAAAACTGCCCCTGCTGGTGGTAGTGGTGACTGCCCGTCCAACAGGTATGTAAAGAGTTTGGCCCGGGTTAATGGAATTGCTCTTAAGGTTGCTGGTAGCTTTTATTCGGTTATAATCCACACCAAACTTTTTGCCAATCAGGAACAGGGTGTCCCCTTTTTGCACAGTGTATTTCTGTGGTATGGTCAGGTTTTGGCCTGGATAGATATTGTCGGTCCAAACATTGTTGGTATAGCGCAGGGCGAACTGGCTGACATTGTAACTACCTGCTATTTTATGTATGGTATCGCCCTTGCTTACCATATGTACCTGGGCCATTGCTATTCCTGGCAGTGCTACTAGTGTCATAATCAAGAACAAGAACAAACAAAAAAGTTTACCTCTGGTGATTTTACCCCTGGTGTCCAAAAACATTACCTCCCTAGTCTTAAGTTGTCGGCTTTATTATACAAGCCTGCCGATTAAATAACCAAGGAGTAAATTATGCCAGGGTTTTAGTGTTCTCTTTTAATCGCCTTCCCGTACATTTTGGCGTTGATATGCTCCATCAGAAACATGGTTGAAAAAACATGGAAAATGTGATTGGCCACGCTTTCCAGCGGGCAGTCAAGTTTATGCAGATCTTCTTTAATCAGTGGCCGGAAGCCGAATTTCATCTCCAGGTCATCCAGAAATGAACTGACTATTTCCTGCCGCAGGGCTTCTTCACCCACATTGTGCCATTGAGCCAAAGGGTTTTGGGCTTTACCAGGGGAGTGCCGATTCACTATTTCCAAAAACCAGTCCCTAAACTGGTCAAACGATGGGCGGATGCGGCTGAAACTTTGAGACATGCCAATGCCCTCCTTGTTTTAAATACGTAAGAATTTGCGCATCAGCGCCGGTCCGTCGGGAACGTGTATCCCGGTTGATGAAGCGTCTGCTTCGCTGTACCCAATCCCTGATGCTGTGTTGCCTGTGCTGCTCATGATGGCGTAAGGTACCGGTGCGGATGTATGGGTTCGGATGTTTAAAGGTGTGGGATGATCCGGCAGCAGTAAAATTTTATAGTCTCCAATATCGGCCATTCCCTCCAGCAGGGTTCCCAGTACCTGGCGGTCTATTTCCTCAATAGCTCGCACTTTGGTTTCAGTATCCCCCTGATGACCAGCTTCATCCGGGGCTTCTACGTGCAGGTAAACGAAATCAACTCGATTCTTTAACGCTTCCAGGGCGGCTAGGGCCTTGCCGTGGAAGTTGGTGTGGATGTTGCCGGTGGCACCCGGTACTTTTAGCACTTCCAGACCGGCACAGATGCCAATGCCCATGAGCAGGTCGACGGCTGATACCACTGCTCCTTCCAGCCCGTATAAATCTTTAAAAAGAGGCAGGGCCGGCTTTTTACCTTGGCCCCATAACCACACCGAGTTGGCCGGATGTTGTTTCTTCTCCCGCCGAGCCAGGTTAACAGGGTGGTTGCATAAAATACTGCTGCTTTGCCGCATTAAATCCAGCAGTGTTTCGCCGCCCTTGCCACGGGGCAGGTATTCGGCCACTGGCCGGCCGGAGATGTCGTGGGGCGGGGTTAGCTCGGGATGCTCCGGGCCATCGCTCCATACCATCAGATGCCGGTAGCTAATGCCCGGGTAAAAATGTCTATCACCGCTGCCAAGCTGCGATTGCACAGCCAGGATTAATTCCCGGGCTTCCGCGCTGCTAATCTCACCGGCACTGTAATCGAGCATTTGTTTATCTGAGTATTCGGCTTCATTAGAAAGAGTAACCAGATTACAGCGAAAAGCTACGTCATTATCCGCTAAACTAATTCCCATGCTTACAGCCTCCAGGGGTGAGCGGCCGGTATAATATTGCTGTGGCGCGTAGCCCATCACCGCTAAGTTGGCCACGTCACTGCCCGGCGGGTAACCTTCCGGGACAGTTTTGACCAGGCCTGTTTCCCCCCGGGAGGCCAGCATGTCCATGTTTGGGGTATGGGCAAACTGCAACGGTGTTTTATTGTCCAGTTCCGGTCGGGGATCATCGGCCATACCGTCCCCCAACAGCACAATATATTTCATAACAGACCTCCAGTTATTGCACAACGCAAAGCGGTGTATCGGCCAGAGAGAAATTCTCGAGCTTTCGCCGGTTCTTCATTCTGACTACTGACTACTGACTACTGACTACTGACTACTGACTACTGAATTATGCGCAGCTGTTGCAATTGGCTGCTTCGGCCAGTGCGAATCTGCGGTGCAGTACGTTCATGGCTTTTTCAGCTTCATCGTTCTTAATGATGCAGGAAATCTTGATGTCGGAAGTGGAGATCATATCGATGTTGATTTCTTCGTCAGCCAGAGCGCCGAAAGTCATGGCCGCTACCCCGGGGTTACTGGTCATGCCCGCACCCACCACCGAAACCATAGCTACGTGGGCATTGTGAGTGTAACCGGTAGCCCCCACCGCTTTTATAATTTCTTCTATGGTTTCCAGGGCTATGCGTAGTTCATCCTGGCTTACCGTGAAAGAGATGTCGTTCACGCCGTCGCGCATGGAACTTTGCACAATCATATCCACGTTAATACCCTGGTCGGCCAGCATTTTAAATACCATATAGGCAACGCCGGGCTGATCCGGCACACCGAAAATACCCAGTTTGGCCACGTTTTTGTTGCAGGTGACACCGGTAACAATTAGGTTTTTTTCCATATCGTATTCCTCCTTGACAATGGTTCCGGGATTATTGTTAAAACTGCACCGTACATGCAGCGGGATATTGTAAATTTTGGCGCATTCCACCGCTCTTGGATGCAGTACCGCCGCTCCCAGGTGAGCCAATTCAAGCATTTCGTCATAGGTAATATATTCTAGTTTGCGGGCGTCAGGTACTACCCGTGGATCTGTTGTGTATACGCCATCCACGTCGGTATATATTTCGCACAGGTCGGCCTTCACTGCCGCAGCCAACGCCACCGCGGTGGTGTCGGAGCCGCCCCGGCCCAGGGTGGTAATATCGCCGCTGTCACACAGTCCCTGGAAACCGGCCACTACAACTATTTTGCCGGCCTCAAGTTCGGCATTTAACCTGGTGTTGTCGATATCAGTAATCCGCGCCTTGGAATATATGTTCTCAGTTTTAATCCCCGCCTGGGGGCCGGTAAGTGAAACCACGTCAGGGCCCAAACTCTTGATGGCCATAGCCAGCAGAGCAATGGACACCTGTTCACCGGTGGACATGAGCATGTCCATTTCCCGGGGGGACGGGTTGTCGGTAATTTCCCGGGCCAATTTAATTAGATCATCGGTGGTATCGCCCATGGCTGATACCACTACCATCATCTGATGGCCTTCACGGTAATTGTTAACCACCCGCCTGGCCACGTTCTTGATGCGGCCTGCATCACCCACGGATGTTCCGCCATACTTTTGCACTATCAACATTTCTACCACTCCCGTTAACTTTTGGCTTTGTGCACTGAAATTTACATTATCTTCAACGCTCTGGCTCCCACCGGACTGGGTGTTAGAACCATGGATCGAGCATTAATGCCGCTTTCCCTGAAGGTATCTCTCATTACATCGGCAATCAGTTTAAAGTTTTTATCCGCTAAAGCGATTATAGAAGGGCCGGCTCCACTTAACGCCACACCCCGGGCGCCAGCCAGTCGAGCTGCGGAGATAACCTTTTTAAAACCGGTTATGGCACCGGCCCGATAAGGTTGGTGCAGCTTGTCATCCATGGCGGTGCCCAGTACGGTAAGGTCGCCTTTCTGTAGTGCCGCTACCAGCAGCGCCACCCGGCCAACGTTATATACCGCGTCCCGCATGGTTACCAATTGTGGCAGAGAATCCCGAGAATCTCTGGTGTTCAAGGCAAAGTCAGGTATAGCCACCACGGCTTTAAGCCCCGCTGGTAGATCAACCTTAAACCAGGTTATATCTCCGTCAACAGCAGTATAAATAACCAGGCCGCCCAGTAATGCCGGCGCTACATTATCCGGGTGCCCTTCCAGCGAGCAGGCCAGGTTAAGGATTTCCCTGTGGCTGAGCCTGGCACCGGACATGGCATCCGCCGCTAGTATACCGCCTATAACGGCTGCGGCGCTGCTGCCCAGACCCCGTCCCGGGGGCACGCCGTTAACCAACCTGATGCGCAGACCCGGCGGCTGAAACCCTTGGCGTTCAAAAACCAGCCGGGCAGCCCGATAAACCAGGTTGCTTTCATCCCTGGGAAGCCCGTCTGCGCCTTCCCCCTCGGCTTCAATAATGATTCCTTTGGGGATGGCACTAAACTCGACACTGTTATAAAGCTCCAGTGCTATGCCCAGGCAGTCAAAACCCGGTCCCAAGTTGGCAGAGGTGGCGGGAACCTGTACTCTTATCAAGGAGTTATTCACCTTCTACACGAATTACATTGGAAACACTACTTACCGAGGAAAGGTGATTAATAATTTTCAGCGCATCTTGCATATTTCCTTCCCTAACGGTATGGGTGACCAATACGATTTCGGCGTTGGCCAGGTCTGTTTGTTTTTGCAGTACCGAGGCCAGGCTGACTTCTTTGTCACTAAAAGCATAGGCGATCGAAGCCAGAACACCAGGTTTGTCGGCTACCTGTAACCGGACGTAATATTTACAGGCTACTTCCTGCATGCTTTTAATCGGTTTTTCTTCAAAACAGGTGCAGGAAATAATACCCTGAACATTACGCAGCAGATCCCTGGCGGCATCCATTATATCAGCTGTTACCGCGCTGGCTGTAGGCATTTCTCCGGCGCCTCGCCCATAAAACATAGCGTCACCAACGGCGTCTCCGGTTACATAAATAGCGTTATATACATCGTTTACTGCTGCCAGTGGATGGTCCAACGGTATTAATGAAGGGTGCACCCGGGCTTCAATACCAGCCTCGGTTTCTTTGGCAATGGCCAGCAGTTTAACGATGTAGTTTAGCTCACTGGCGTAGGCGATGTCGGCAGCGGTGATTTTGGTAATCCCCTCAACAAAAATATCGTCCGGTAACACCCGTGAGTTAAAGGCAATAGAGGCCAGGATGGCCAGTTTGCGGGCGGCATCAAAACCGCCTATGTCAGCGGTGGGGTCTGCTTCGGCATAGCCTAGGGCCTGAGCTTCCTGCAGCACCTCGTTAAAGTCTGAGCCTTCCCGGGTCATTTTGGTTAGCATGTAGTTGGTGGTGCCGTTAACAATGCCAATGATTTGAGAAATACGGTTTCCCGCCAGGCATTGTTTAAGCGGCCTAATGATGGGGATGCCACCGGCCACGCTGGCTTCGAACAGAAGATCGGCATTGTTTGTCTCGGCTAGTTCAAACAGCATTTTGCCGTGGGAGGCGATCATATCTTTGTTGGCGGTGACTACGCTTTTGCCGTTTTTTAGCGCTCTGGCCACGTAGTCCAGGGTGGGTTCCAGACCGCCCATTACCTCCACTACTATTCTTATTTCCGGATCGTCAATTATATCCTCGGGGTTGGTGGTAAATACAACCGGGTTTATATCTAGGCCGCGGTCCTTAGCAGCGTCCCGAACCAGTATTCTTTTAACTTCAATACCGGCACCGATTTTGCGCTTGATACTTTCGCTATTGCCGGTAATGATGCGGTACACTCCCCTGCCTACCGTACCCAAGCCCAGTAAACCTATTTTCAGGTTGTCAACCGACATGCTAAAAGCCCCTTTCCTGTATATTGGGGACATTCCTCTGTTTACTTATCTTTACCCGGAGGTGTGACCCCTTTCATAAGTTGGGGGACATTCCTCCGTCCCTTTATCTTTACCCAGAGGTGTGTCCCCTCTCATAAGTTGGGGACATTCCTCCGTCTCTTTGATCTTTATACGGAGGTGTGTCTCCTCACCTTTACGCACCTAAAAGTTTGGCCTGTTTAACGCCGATAGTATTATGCAGTAATTTTAGCAGCTTTTCCGGGTCACAGCTCAAGCCGGAAGTTTCTAAGGTTAAGGTGGCTGAGGCAATCCCTTGTTGAGGTAAATTCTGGTTAATAGTTACAACGTTTCCTCCTACTAAAGCGATGCTGCTCAACACCGACGACAGCACCCCGGAGCGGTGCTCCAGTATAATTTCCAGGGTCATGGTCTGATCTCTGTTCCAGCGGTTAAAAGGGTACACCTTATCCTTATATTTATAAAATGCACTGCGGCTAAGATTAACTTTGTTTACCGCCTCGGCAACGGTTAAAACCTTCCCGCATGTCAGCAGTTCCTTGGCCTGTACCGTTTTGCTGATTGCCTCGGGAAGGATATCCTCTTGTACTAAAAAAAAGCGCGGTTCTTTGTCTGCCACCAAGTCACCCACCTCCAGGGCAGTCCACATCGTGTGGATATAAATCCATGCATGGTAGACATTATATCACCATTAGGACTATCTGGCAATTTTTACGCATTAAAAAACTCTACTTAATTTAAGGGACCACTGAAAAAGTTTTATCCTGTCATTGATAAATAAACGAAGCAAATGAAGTGAAATGAATCTCATACCGCTTAAATAATCCGAAGTCTTCGCTGTGCTCAGAATTGCAACGCGTACCCGCACCACGATAAACGAATACAACTTACCGGTT
>JAENYQ010000003.1 GCA_016841675.1 Desulfotomaculum sp. | reverse complement strand
TCCCAGGCATAAAGTACCAATAATTTTCATTTCTGGTAAACCGATCACGCATGAAGCAGACTTATACTCTGCCGATATAAACAAAAAACCGAAAACCGCTAATTCTTTTACCATTATTAACTATTAACTTTTACCTATTGTACTGCCCTAAAAGCTAACATGTATTCAACTTTAATGGGGAGGCAGGGCAGGATGACAGCGTTCGGGTGCTGGTGGTTACCGGGTCCGGCAAAGCCTTTTGCGTCGGCGGAGTCGCTGCATCTGATGGCCTGGTCCGACAGCGATTTCCAGGAAGACGTCAAGGCGTTTCTGGAGAAAAGAAAACAACAATACAAGTAATAGTGTAAAATAATTATTGAACTTATAATTTAGCGAGCCGCCCCCCGGCGCGCTAATGTTATAAAACCCGCCCTGCTTCTACAGTGGCGGGTCTTTTTTATAAGGCGTATGGCTCAAAAACCGTTTGTCTGTCCACTAAACTACAAATCTTCACCTAGCCCGCCTATTACGGAAGTTTGGTCCACCCTGCGCCCACCGTCGTATTCCTTGCCCATGGTCATCTCAGGGGGCAAATTTCTGAATGCCCGGGATGCGTTAATTGTCCGGGACAGATTCTCTATGTTATTTTCTCCGTCCTTTTGACCATTTTCCTTGATTTTACCCTGCACACGTTTTCTATCGATCATTGACACCTCCCACATAGTTCTTTTACCCGTGCTTTATAATGTAACCTGGTTTCGATGACGGTATCCCCGGAATAAATCCCATTTTATGGATGCATACATCCACTATAAAATGATAAATAATTTTCATATAAGATAATTAAAAAGGAGTCGTTAATCGTTAATCCTTATCTGGAAGTTGCCGTCAGAGCTTTAGCATCATACGTTGCCCTCCTTGTGCTGGCCAGGTTAATGGGCCGCGAGCAGATTTCCCAGCTAACTTTTTTTGATTACGTGGTAGGCATAACCATAGGCTCCATAGCCGCCACCTTAACCACGACATTCCAGGATCCGCTTTTGCCTGGGTTGCTTGGTATGTTAATCTGGGCCATGTTACCTATACTAACAGGTTTCATAACACTAAAATGGGTGCCGGCAAGGAAAATCATTGAAGGAGAACCGTTAACCGTAATCCAAAACGGTAAGCTAGACGAAGAAACTATGGCCAAGCAAAGATTAAACTACGACGACCTGATCATGTTGCTGAGAGAAAAAAAGATTTTCAATATCTCAGAGGTTGAGAACGCCGTTTACGAACGTAACGGTGAGCTGTCGGTACAGTTAAAAAGCCAGTTCCGTTCCGTTAGGCCGGCGGATCTAAGTATGAGCACTCAATTTGAGGGTCTGCCTACAACCCTGGTCGAAGGCGGAGTCTTAATTGAAAACAGGTTAAAAGAAGTTAGTCTCAGCAAAGATTGGCTGTTAAAAAAACTGCAGGCCGAATACGGAGTAAATTCATTGAACCAGGTATCCATAGCTCAGTTGGACACCCAGGGAAATCTATATGCGGACCTTATAGACTACAATCCCCCCAACAAACCACGTTAGCCATTTTAAACCTAACCACCATGGCTAAAAAGCGTTCACTCCTCTACTGATATCCTGGTTATGACCTTTCATACCAGCTGGCCATGCAAACAGCTGAACAGTACAAATCAGACATTAAATGGGACAACCGCGGTCAGGTGCCACATTTTTAATTATCATGATGCCGAAGGTTCTAAACACAGCGTTTATTTTAAAAACGCCGGCAGCACTGCCGCGAAATTAGAACTGGTAAATAATTACGGCTTAAAGAGAATACCCATATGGCGCTTGGGCATAAAAGATCAGAGCCTATGGCGTATAACACCATATTTTTTAAACTGAGGCTAGTCTTTTTTACCGCTGATAGACAAAATAAGTATGCCCAACAATAGAAGGCCAATCCCGGCAAACGCAGGTGCAGTAAGCCGCTCGCCCAAAACAGTGACCCCCAGTGTGGCGGCGGTAAGCGGCTCGGCCAGGGTTAAAGTGACCGCGGTTGCGACCGGCACCAGCGACAGCCCCTTCGAAAACAGGAAATAGGCGATGGCCAGCAGACACAGTCCGCCCACCAGTAGGCGCATAGCACCAATGGCCAGGGGCGTGGCTCCGTCCGGGGCCAGGGCCTGGGTAGTGCCGGTAGTACCCCACAACACTGCGCCGGACAATACCAACAGAGGTCCCAAATATGTTTTGTTTTGCGACATACTACCCTCGCTTTTAAAAGAACATAGACTCAATTAAATAAATGGCTACTTGAAAATTATATAAGCCCGGGACAATATAAACAAGGTTGTTGCCACGATAACAATTTAACTTTGGACTCCGTTTTTGACACATGCACGTATTGTACATTGCCTAATGGCAGATTCAACTTTTTCGTAATCATAATTGGGGCATCATTTTACGATACTGACCGTTCCCACGGTACACTCCCATTATTTTAGGATTCAAATAACTGGTTTTTATTATAACTCATTTTGACAATTTAATTGGTGGTAATACCGCGCACAATACTAACGATACATTTGCAAACAGGAGGTAATTTTATGTGCGCTCAAACAAATAAAGAACGCTCGTTACGTTCTTACGCCTGGTCAATTCTGGTTGTTTTTTTAATCGTGGGCTGGGTTTACCCGCCGGTGGGCATTGCAGCCCTGGTTTGCATGCTGGCCCCGGTAATAGTGGCTGTTGCTTCCGGCAAGCGTAAGTGGTGCGGTCTGTTTTGCCCCCGGGGGTTGTTCAGTGATGTTATTCTGTCCAAAATAAGCAGACACAATAAAGCACCTGCTATATTAACCTCTACATATTTCAAAATTGCTTTCCTGGCTTTCCTGATGATCAACCTGGTGGTCGGAATCATTTACGCCGCCGGCGATATAGCCGCTATCGGGCTGGTGTTTGTCAGACTTGTGTCGCTGACCACCGCAATGACCATTGTTCTTGGTTACGTTTACAGCCAGCGTACTTGGTGCGGGTTTTGTCCCATGGGTTTTCTGTCCACCCTATCCATTAAAGCCAGGCGAAGCCTGAAAGCTAAAACCCAGGCACCCGACCTGCCAGGTGTACCACAAAGAGGCATTGTTTTATTTACCGGGAACCGGTGCCAGTCCTGTACTACACTAAAAGATGAACTGCAAAAATTGAAAATATCTTTCAAAGAGATAAACATTGATCAAACAAAGGGTGCACCGAACTACATGGTGTCCAGGTACGGCACTTCCTCGATACCGGTTCTGGTCCTAAACGGAAAACGCCTGAAAAACACCAGCCCCGAAAAGCTGGCCAAGTTGACCCCGGCAGCCCAACAATAAGGGGGTCAGGCCTGTCGTAACTTCCTAACTATAACTCTTGTATATATAAATAAGGCAGTTAGGAAGTTACGACAGGCCTGACCCCCGATTTTAGAAAATAATTTTATCAGTTACCTCACCCTTTGCGTTTAGCACATGGGTGCCGCAGTTTATGCAGGGATCAAAGGAGCGAATGATTCGACCTAAAATTGTATTTAATAATTTGGGGTTGGGAATAATTGTACCAGTCAGGGCATATTCAACCGGTCCCAATTGTCCATTTTTATCCTTGGGAGAAAAGTTCCAGTTGCTAGGGGTTATAATTTTATATTCCTCTACCTTTTCATCCTTTAATCGAACACTGTGTAAAAGTGAACCACGCATAACATCTGTGGCAGCCACAGCCTGTTCCTGTACCAGTTTCTGTTTTTGCCGGATCGGTGGTGGACCTGGAACCAATTTCCCCAGCCACTCCATGACTAACTCGGTAATAAGCAACGTTTCCAGAGAACGGGCTTTAATGCGGTCCATTGTTGAGGTTCCGCCACGGTAAAAGCCATTAATGAGCATCCTGGCCAGAGGGCCCATCTCAATGGGCTGCCCGGCATATTGGAAAGATTTTATATAGGTATAAGCCCCGGGTTTATATGGTGCGGGCAGGACTTGACCATCTACCGGAAGATACCAGGCATTAGTAATATCTTCAGTAATTAATTGGATATCAAGTGCACTGATTTTATTTCCGGTTAGCATACCGCCCTGCCAGTGACTCAACTGGTTTTTCGTTCCGAAGCGGAACATACCAAAAGACAACAGCCTTCTTGGTGTCTGCCCAATCTTAAAGTAGTCTTTGTACACCCGGGCAATCAACTCAGTATCCGGTATCAGACACTCCTTAACAAAGGTGTGCACACTTGCTATTAAAGACAGGGCCTGGTTTACTTTGTCTGCAGTTGGCGCAACTGCCACTCCCCCGTGGACAAAGCTGTGCTGATTTGGCGCCTTGCCACCGAAAACTGTTAGTAACTGGTGGCATTCCTGGGAAGCCACCACCGAACGAAAATAATGTTCTAGCAGGCGAGCATTATCCTGAGGTGACAGGCGAACATCTATTAAATTCTGTCCCTCAAATGGTGGCTGATTGGGCATTTTAACATAGTCAGGTATACTAAAAAAGTAAAAGTGTCGGATATGATTTTGCAATATATCTGCCGCGAACATTATATTCCTTAAATACTGGGCATTTTCGGACAGTTCATGGTCATAGAGTTCATCCAGCAGATAACTGGCAACCGCACCGTGTGCCAGAGAGCAAATGCCGCAAACTCTCTGGGTCATATAAATGGCATCTGTTATATGTCTGTCTTTCATAATATGCTCAATGCCCCTGTACATAGTTCCACCGGCGTTGGCAATTGATACAACACCTCTGTCTACCACTACTTCTACCGATAACAAACCACTTAATCTTGTAACTGGACTAAACATAATCCTCTTTTTACTCATCTTGATCTCCTTCCGGTGCACAAGGGTTAAGCTATCCTATTTAATCGTTTTTTTCCGGCAAGGGGGTGAAAAATGGTGATGAACCGTCCGGAAAATCTTCATTGGTACAACCTATACATGGAGTATTGGCCTTAACCGGCCAATTTACATGGTTAATCCATTGCCGGTAAGGGCAATCCGCACCAGTTTTAGGACCTACACACCCCTGGGAAAACATGCATTCGATGTCACCCAATTCTTTCGCAAATTGCCCTTGGTCAAAATAGGATCGCCGCTGACAGTGACGGTGTACGGTAAAACCATAGAAAAGGGTGGGACGCCCCAAATTGTCTAACTCCGGCCGGCCGTAGAGCAAAAGATGGGCCAGTGTTCCCACAAACCAGTCGGGGTTTATAGGACACCCACTGACATTAATAACTTCTCTATTTAATACTTTACGGACCCCTACGCTGCCGGTAATATTGGGCCTGGCTGCAGAAATACCACCGAAGCTGGCGCAGGTTCCCAAAGCTACAACGTATTCAGCCAGTGGGCCTAACCACGTGACTGCCTCCAAGGCAGTCAGTTTGCGATCTTCAGTACGGGCTATTATTGTGTAGAGGCCGTTATCCTTTAGAGGGATAGCGCCTTCCACCACTAGCGTAAACTTGCCCCGGAGCTTGACAGCAGCTTGTTCCAGGATATTAAGGGCATCCTGGCCTTGGGCAGCCATAAAGGTATTACTGTATAGAAGGTCTATTAAGTCTGTAAAAACTTGCCCCAGGTAAGGGTAAGTGGTGTTCATAAATGCGATGTTGTTATCTCCACTGTCGCTGGTTTCAATCCAGATTACAGGCAGTTTTCTGGATTTACTCTTTCTATATCCCCTTACTTCGGAAAGTACATAGTTTGAAAGTTGAAACCCAGATCCAACAGCCAACTCCCGACAGCGTTTAATATAATCTTCTTTTTGCATAATATACTCCTTAATATTTTTATCCTTACATATATATGTATTATGAATAACAATCAAAGTAACCCAACTTATGAAATTCTTATCCTGGGATTGGGCAATACTCTTATGAGCGATGACGGGATTGGTGTCTTTGTGGCCGGGGAATTTAAAAAAATGGAGTGGCCTCCGGAACTGCTGATTCTTGAGGTGGGAACCGCGGTGCTCTATTACCTTCAGGAGATCAGTCAAGCCAGGCAAATAATTGCCATTGATGCCTTACAGGCCGGGGGGCATCCGGGATGTGTTTATCGACTGGGTATTGAGGATGTTGTGCATTTACCTGGGCAAGACGCACACGGCATGTCTCTACCAGGTATTGTTAAACTGGCTCGAAGCACTACCGGTTTACCTGAAGCTATAACCATTTTTGGTGTAGAACCCGAGAAGTTAGATTTTGGCGAAGGGCTAACATTTGCTGTTAAGGGTGCAGTACCAAAACTCTTTTCTTTGCTTAAAACCGAAATTAATAAACTCTTAGAAAACAATCAGGGGTAACGAAAAGTCCAGTCACTACTGTTGGATGAGCACACCGCTGCCCTGGACCCCAAAACCGCCGCCAAGGTGCTGGAACTGACCAGGACCATTGTAGAAGAGAATAATCTCACCACCATGATGGTGACCCACAACATGGAACAGGCCCTATCTTTCGGCACCCGGACACTAATGCTGCACGAAGGCCGAATACTAATTGACATATCCGGCCCCCAGCGGGAGAACACCCGGGTTCCCGACCTGTTGGCTATGTTTGAGCAAGCCAGCGGTAGAGCTCTGGAAAACGACCGCATGCTTTTAGTCACCTTAATGGTTTTTATTGTTTGACAGCCCGGATAAATGCCGACACAACAGCGCCTTTTAATCCTTGGACCTGTTCCGGGGTCAAGCCGGGGAGCAGCTCCCGGGCCATGGTCTCATCAAATTCGTAAACTCTGGTTTCCTCTACCCCTATATTTACAAAACCCGCCCGGGCTAGTTTTTCCTTGTATTCACTATCCAATAGGGCGCCGGCCACACAGCCTGTCCAAGCTGCCAAATCCTGCTGAACCTGCGGTGGCAGGGGCCTGGTCAGTACAATGTCCGCAACCGCAAAACGCCCACCGGGCTTAAGCACCCTAAAAGCCTCCCGCAGCACCCGATCTTTGTCGGCAGACAGGTTGATCACGCAGTTGGAGATAATTACGTCCACTGTATTATCGGGCAGAGGCATATCCTCCAGGTGCCCTTTCAGAAACTCCACGTTGTCCACCCCGGCCTTGGCCTGATTGGCCTTGGCTTCGGCCAGCATCTCGTCGGTCATATCCAATCCATATGCTTTCCCGGTGGGGCCGACTCGCCGAGCAGACAGCAGTACATCCAGGCCTGCCCCGCTGCCCAAATCCAATACCGTTTCACCCTCGCGCAGTTCCGCCAGGGCAGTGGGATTGCCACAGCCGAAAGAAGCAGCCAAGGCCTCGGCGGGAAGTCCCTTGACCTCCTCGGAATGATAAAGGTTACCGGTAATCATCTCGGTCACCTTCGACGCGGAATCTCCGCAGCAGGACATGCCTGTACTACCACTACCGCAGCAGCTTGTTTTATACTTGATGGCCTGCGCGTACCGCTTGCGAACTTCTTCCCTGATATCTTCCTGCATGAAAAACACTCCTTAAAAATCAATATTTTTTGATGTAATAGCGCAAGAAAAAGTATTCATACCTCGCACAAATTGTCCTTAACGGCATAAATCTGTTTTAATTTGCCCGGCGTAATCTTTCAGCGTGGCGGTATTAATGTAATAATATTTCCATTTACCCCGCTGTTCCTCCGTCACTAATCCAGCCTCGGTAAGTTCCTTCATGTGGTAGGAAACCCGTGATTGAATCATACCGGTATGAGCCATTATTTCGCAGTTGCATAACCCCAGTGGCCCCCCGTTGGTGCTGGGTTGTGGACAGCAGTCACTTTCGCTGTTGGCCAACAGCAGCATAATTTTGTACCGGACCGGATCGCCTAGAGCCCTGGAAATTTTAACAATATTAATCATGACCATAACATATCAAAATATTTTGATGCTGTCAATGCTTTATAATTAGAACTAAACGGATTCAAAACAGGGACCCGATCTGTAAAGATATGTCCCTCCATGATATACTGGTAAAGTTAAAATAGTATAACAGTTCCGTGACCGGGAGAGTGTTATTGTTGAAATATTCCAAGGGTGAACTGGGCCGGGTTTTTGTAGCCCGTGTAGAGCACGGCGACGACCTGCTGGGCGAATTAAGGCAGTTGGTGCAGGCGGAAAATGTAGAGGCTGGTGTTTTTTACGTCATCGGGGCTTTGAAAGAAGCAACCGTGGTTACCGGCCCGGAGAAATGCGTACTGCCCCCGGTGCCCATGTTCCGCAACTTCAATGACTGCCGGGAAATAATAGGCCTGGGAACTATGTTCCGGGACGACGAAGAACCGGTATTCCATTTACACGGTGCCTTGGGCAGGGGTGATACCGCCCTCATGGGCTGCATCAGGGGTGAATCGGAAGTATACCTGGTGGCCGAAGTAATTCTAATGGAACTAAAAGGGGCCGACGCTGTCAAAGAAACGGATCCGGCCAGCGGCGTAAAAATATTGAAGTTTTTGCCGGTGTGAGCAATATCACACGTCCTGCCTAAGCAGACAACTGCGAAAGACCTCCCACAAGCAGTAAACTTGATGTAGTTATACTAATAACCGGGAGGTTGAAAATATGGACCTTTTCACGATAAAAAAATGTTTTAATTGTCCAAACCGGGTGGCCAACCTGGACAACCTGGTCGATACCCTGCGCAAAATGATGGATGATAGCGAATTCAATACTCGTCTGAGTGCCAAGATAGATACCGGCCGACCGCTGCACCACCAGATGTTTCACGTGGCCGTGGCCGGATGCCCCAATTCCTGCAGCCAGCCTCAGATTAAGGACTTTGGCCTCCAAGGACAAGCCCGCCCAATTGTCACCGGCAGCTGTAACGGGTGTGGTGTTTGTACCCAAAGCTGTGCGGAAAAAGCGATCACCGTTCAGGACGGTGTTGCGGTAATTGACCGAAGTTCCTGCCTAAGCTGTGGCCTGTGTGCCCGCGCCTGTCCAACCGGAGCACTGCAAATAGAAGAAACCGGTTACCGGGTATTAATCGGTGGCAAACTGGGACGCCACCCCCGGTTGGCTACCGAGATGCTGGCTCTGGCCGGTGCAAATGAAGCGGCGGATGCCCTGCGGCGCTGTTTGGACATATTTCTTAGCGCAAGCCGGCCCGGGGAAAGGTTTGGCAGTTTGGTGGATAGAATAAGTTTCAAGTAAGTAATAAACGGGAGAATAGTTATGGCCCAATCCAAGGAAAAACGTGTCCACGAAGTGTTTGAGTCTATATCTGACAAATACGATTTTATGAACTCCGTGATTAGCTTTCGGCGCCACATTGCCTGGCGCAAGGACACCATGCGGCGTATGGACGTTAAACCCGGGCAAACCGCGCTGGATGTATGCTGCGGCACAGGTGACTGGGCTATTGCCATGGCAGGGGCTATCGGCAGCCAAGGCCGGGTTTACGGACTGGATTTTAGCCGGAACATGCTGAATATAGCGGCTGCAAAAGTCAAAGAACTAAACCTGGGCCAAGTCGAACTGGTGCACGGCAACGCCATGGAACTGCCCTTCGGAAATGACACCTTCGACCATGTTACCATTGGCTTTGGCCTGCGCAACGTGCCGGACTACTTGCAAGTGCTGCGCGAAATGAAGCGGGTGACTAAACCCGGTGGAAAAGTGGTCTGTCTGGAGACATCCCAGCCCACCATTCCGGTATTCAGGCAATTTTACTACGCTTACTTCCGCTACATCATGCCTGTGCTGGGCAAAATGCTTGCTCGCAGTTACAAGGAATACTCTTGGTTGCAGGAATCAGCCAGCGACTTTCCGGGCCGGGAAGAGCTGGCGGAAATGTTCCGCACCGCCGGGTTGGTGGATGTGCAGGTGCGGGCTTACACCGGTGGCGTGGCGGCCATGCATATGGGTTCTAAACAATGAATTTTCAAGACATATTCAGGATGCCATAATTAGCGAATAAAATAGGACGGTACTCCACTCTACAAGGGGTAACCGTCCTTTTCTGTACATTTTTTTTACCGGACATCGGACTTTAAACATACTTCCACGGGCACAGATATCGTTCTAGGCCATCCAACGCCATATAAATAACAAAACCCAGCAGGCTCAATGCTATAATACCAGCAAACATGTCATGATACGAGTAACGGGACCAGGCGTCCAGCAGGAAATACCCCAGACCTTCCTGACTGGAGATGGTTTCAGATATAAATAATATCGCTATAGCAGTACCCGAGGCAATGCGCAGCGCAGTAAGCATTTCAGGCAGCACCGCCGGCCAGACCACGTGTTTGTAAAGGTGCCAGCGTCCCGCCCCCAGGGAACGAATGGAATTAACCACTGCCGGGTTAATGCTCCGGGAGGCATCTCTAATGGGTACCAGGATTTGAAAAAACACTACCAAGGTAATCAACGCGATTTTGGAAACGTCACCCAATCCCAAAAGGGCCATCAGAACTGGCAGGAACACTATCTTGGGCACCGGATATATAACGTATATCATTGGCGCCGCCAGCCGGTCCACCTTTTCCTCCCGGCCCATAATCATGCCGCATGGTACAGCCAATACCAGTGAAATCAATAAACTTGCGGCCACCCGGTAACTGCTAATCCAAAAGTGACCCCATAATTCACCGGGCAACTCCCTAAAAAAAGCTGTAAAAGAAGACACCGGCCCGGGTAGGGCTTCCTTGTCCAGCAGCACAGCCAGCAGATGCCAGGCTACCAGCAGCAGGACTATGGAAACACTGGCCCAAAAAGTATTGACGTACATCCTCTCACGCACTGTTAACAACTCCACTCATATGCATCCGGACAACATGCCAGTTTCAACCGGGCAAGTTAAGAACCGTCCCGACTTGCTCCAGTTTGTCCCGTAGTTGTGAGGTTAGAATATGGTATTCAGTAGTTTTACGATAGCCCTTCTGACCTACCCGGGGGTTTTCCACTACGTCAATTACTTGGCCGGGATGACCGGACAAGACGACAATTTTCTGCCCCAAGAAAATGGCTTCTTCAATGCTGTGGGTTACCAGTACCACAGTGATACGCTTGCTGTTCCAGATATCCAGCAGCAGGCCCTGCAGATGTTCCCTGGTCAGGGCGTCCAAGGATGAGAAAGGCTCGTCCATTAACAGCAGGTCGGGTTGCATGGCCAGGGCGCGGGCTATACCGGTACGCTGGCGCTGTCCACCGCTTAACTGGGACGGGTAACGGTCATGCATCTCCCACAGCCCCACTTCGGTGAGCACCCGCCTAATTCGTTCCCTTTGCTCATCTTTGGCGACGCCCCTGATTTCCAGGCCCAGCGCCACGTTATCGTAAACTTTTTTCCAGGGCAACAGACCGTAATCTTGCAGAATCAGCGCGGTCTGTCGACGCAGAGATGTCACCGGCGCCCCATCCACTATGACCTGCCCCCCAAAATCTTTTAATAAACCCGACAGCACGTACAGCAACGTGGATTTACCGCAGCCCGAGGGTCCGATTAGGGCGCAAGTTCCGCTCCGGGGAACCGCAAAGGATACATCACGCAGCGCGGGCACCTCACCCTTTGGCTGTCGGTAACCCACGGAAAGTCCTTTTATTTCCAACATCATACCGTCGTGCACAGTTTCATTCACCTACTTCAGCACCCGATCGTCAACCAGGTCCCCATAGCCAAAAGCCTTATCCAGCAGTTGATGTTCAGTCATCCACTGGATGGTCTCATTCACGCCAGCCTCGTCCGGCAGCACGGGCGCAGTAAAATGAAGCGCTAACGGGTGCACACTGCTGGCCAGTACTTCATCGGGTACCCGGGCTTTTTCCACTATTAATTTATCGTATTGCAGCGGGTCGGTTTGCAAATCTTCCACCGCTCTGGCGTAAGCCTGCATTAGCTTTTGCATCGCGACCAGGTTTTGATCCAGGGTCGCCTTGCGCACGATAATCACAGTTTGCGCCACGGTGTTTTCGGTGTTGTCCACCACCAAGTTGGCACCCTTGATTTCTGCCAGAGTGGCAAAGGGGTCGGGCAAAGTGGCCGCTTTAACGCCACCGTTTAAAAGCGCCTCCAGCCTTAGAGGCAGCTTGGGAATGCTGTTTTTTGCAATCTCGCCGGACTGCAGTCCCCGGGCTTGCAAAAGCCGGTCTGTAAGATATTCATTGATGGTGTTTAGTGACATGGCAATAGGTACGTTTTTAAGCTGCTGGGGGCTGGTAATGCCGGAATTAGGCGCTGAAAGAATGGCAAACCGGTTTTCACCTGGCGTAGCGCCCTGGCCCACGGCAACAGCCCGCACTTCGGTGCCTGCGTTATTCATAGCCGCCACCGCTAGCATGTCCCCGATGCCGGTATCAATCTGCCCCGCGGTAAAAGCGCTGTCCCTCTCCAGTGCACTGGGGAAAGCGATTAACTCCACATCTAGCCCTTCTTCAACAAAATAGCCCTTTTCTTCCGCCAGCCAGAAGGGCAGGTTATCTGTAATGGGCATCATGCCCACTTTCAAGGCGGGCAATGCTTGTTCCGCCGACTGCTCTGCCTGTTCATTACCGCCGCAACCGCCCAGGGTAAATAATAGTAAAGCCAATATTGTTAGCGAATAAAATCTTCCTTTGCGAATAAACATTTCTTTCCCTCCCGATTCCGTTCTTTATTTTTCTTATTTCCACAAGTTATTTGATTTCTATTTCCCCCGGGTAAATCCTGCTTCATTTTTATATGTAACCGATTCCTGGCTATACAATCGCCAACAAAGATTACCAAAACTAAACCGGATAATTAAAATGGTTGTAAACAAGACTAAATTCTAATTATATATTTCCAGGGAGGTTCACCCATGCCAAAAAGAATAAAAGGCCATCCAGACGTGGAAAGCAAAACTATTAACCAGGGTCTAACCCGTAAGGAAGAACTGAACCGGGTTCGCGGCTACACCAAAATCGTGGACCCCGAGCGCGGTCCCGAAAACAAATAAGCGTTGGTAAATTCACCGTAACCGGGGTGTGGTGTTAAAGACACTCCTACATCCCGGTATCAAAAAGCATTAGGCTATCATTTTTTGCATATTTTCATTAACTGTGCTAAAATTTTTTTGACCCTAATATTTTTGACCCTAATAATAGATAGGATGGTGCTGCATATGAATTTTTACCAGGAAATAAAAGACAGCGTACTTTGGGATTTCCGGTTGGAGGACGAGTTCAAAGGTGAAAGGCACAACGGGTATGCGTTTGTAGTGGATGTATGCGACAAAAAACCCCGCCTGGCCTTATACATGATGAAGGATCGCCTTAGCAAAACCCAGACTCTCCAGGACAATCAACAACCGCCGGAAGAAATTATGGTTCGTGCTGTTGAGGAACAAGGCGGGAATTTGAACCTGGATAATCTCTATAATATTAGCGGAGAGCTGCGTAGTTGGGTGGAAAAAAACCTTTTATAGGGTAATTATCTCGAATTTTAGCTTAGAGTATATATTATTCAAGTTTATTACTATTTTCATATATATAGATTAGTATATTTTGTTGTGTTATAATTTAGACAGTTAGTTAGCAGGACAAGGGACGGCTATATATAGAACAGCGCCGCCGTTCCAGGAATTTCTTATACAGGGGCGATGAGATTGAAATTAACTGCGGAGGAAACCATCGTAGCTGTGGAAACAACCAGGGAGATCCTGTCAGGGATTCACGATAGCCGGGGCAGCCTGATTCCCGTGCTGCAGCGGGTGCAGAACAAGCTAGGTTACGTGCCCCCGGTGGCCATGCAGGAGGTAGCCGCCCATTTCAATATTCCGGCTGTAGACGTATACGGGGTAATTACCTTTTATAACCAGTTCCGCCTTACTCCTCCGGGCAAAAACCAGGTCAAAATATGCATGGGCACCGCCTGCCATATGCGCGGGGCCAACATTATCCAGGAAGCTTGGGAAAGGCGTCTGAAAATCAAGGTGGGCGAAACCACTGAAGACCGGGAGTTCAGCCTGGAACGGGTGGCCTGCGTGGGCTGCTGCACCATGGCCCCGGTGGTGGTAATTAACGAAGAAGTTAACGGTAAAATAACTCCCACCAGAGTGGATGGTTTACTGTTCTCTTATGAGTTGGACAAGAAAAACGAAGCAGCAGCCAAGGGCGGTGAAAATAATGGCCAGTAACACACAGCCTGCCGTAGTTTACGCTGCGCTTAAAGAACAAGCGGTACAAAATAGGGACAAGTTATTTGAGAAGCCGCTAATTATGATTGGAGCCGCTACCTGCGGCCGGGCTGCAGGGGCGCTGAAGCTAGTGGAAGAAATCAAAAACGAGCTGAACCGCCTGCAGCTGGAAGCCAATGTGGTTGAAGTAGGCTGCATGGGTCACTGTTATGCGGAACCGATTATGGTTATTTACAACGAGGGTTTCCCTCCCATGGCATACGGTAACGTCAACGAGGGCGTGGGCGCCAGAATAGTACGCGACTATCTCACCGACGGCGATCCCGGTTACGAGTTTGCTTTGGTGGCCTTGGAACCCAACGACTTTTTCCCCACCTTTTCGGACTTCCCCAGAGGAGTCCATGAAAACAAGATTGTACTGGACCAATGCGGCTTTATCGACCCGCAAAATATTGAACATTATATTGCCACCGGCGGTTACAGCGCACTGGTTAAGGTACTTGAGGCCGACCCCGGCGAGATTATTGAAACCGTAAAAGCTTCGGGGCTGCGCGGCCGCGGCGGGGCGGGATTTCCCACCGGTCTAAAATGGGAAACCTGCCGCAACGCTGGCGGCTCGCCAAAATATTTAATTTGTAATGCTGACGAGGGAGATCCCGGTGCATTTATGGATCGCACCATCCTGGAGTCCACCCCCCATTCGCTGTTGGAAGGGATGACTATAGCCGGCCGGGCAGTGGGTTCTGAGAAGGGCTATATCTACATCCGGGCCGAGTACCCCCTAGCGGTGGAACGGATTACCCAAGCCGTGCAGCAAGCCCGGGAAAAAGGCCTGTTGGGAGAAAACATCCTGGGCACAGACTTTAGTTTTAACATCGAAATTTTCCAGGGTTCCGGCGCCTTTGTATGCGGTGAGGAAACAGCCCTGCTCGCCTCTATGGAAGGCCGGGCCGGCATCCCCACGCACAAGCCACCCTTCCCGGCCGATGCCGGTCTGTGGGGTAAACCCACTGTGATTAACAACGTCAAGTCTTTTTCTTATGTGCCACACATTATGAATAACGGCGCTGATTGGTTCAAAAGCATTGGCACTGAGAAGAATCCAGGTACCGCTATATTCGCTTTGGCCGGCAAAATAGAAAACACCGGCCTGGTTGAAGTACCTATGAGCACCACATTAAACGAGCTTATTTTCGAGGTTGGCGGCGGCATAGCTGGCGGCAAACAGTTCAAGGCCGTCCAGATTGGCGGCCCGTCCGGTGGCTGTATGCCGGAATCGGCGTTGGAAACACCCATTGACTTCGACTCGCTAACCGAGGCCGGGGCCATGATGGGCTCAGGCGGCATGGTGGTGCTGGACGAGGATGACTGTATGGTAGAAATTGCCCGTTACTTCCTGGATTTCACCCAGAAAGAATCCTGCGGCAAGTGCACTTTCTGCCGCCTGGGCACCAAGCATATGCTGGATATATTGGAACGCATCACCAAAGGCCAAGGTAGGCCCGAGGATATTGACCTGTTAATGGAATTGGCTGCCAGGGTAAAGGAAGGCTCTCTCTGCAACTTGGGCAAAACCGCACCCAATCCGGTGCTCAGCACCATCAGGCATTTCCGGGATGAATACGATGCCCACATCAACGAAGGGCGCTGCCCATCCCTGATGTGCAAAGATCTGATTGCCTACTACATCCTGCCGGATAAATGCGAACGTTCCTGCGACGCCTGTGTGGGCAGCTGCCCGGTGGAGGCTATTTTCTCCAACGAGGACCGCATCAAGGTAATTGACCAGGAAAAATGCGTCAAGTGCGACAGCTGTAAAGTGGCCTGCCCACCCCAATATGCAGCAGTAGTAAAGCTTTCTCCGCCCAGTGAAGTGGCTGCGCGAGAGCAGGGGGAGGGGGTTAAATAAATGGGCAAGCAAGTAACCATTACCGTTGACGGTAAAACAATCAGCGCTGGCGAGGGGGAAATGCTGCTTTGGACAGCCCTGGACAATGATATTTACATCCCCCACCTGTGCAGCGAGCGGAATGAAAAAGAAACCCCGGCATCATGCCGGCTGTGTTTCGTAGAGGTTGCTGGGCGCCCCGCACCGGTGCCCGCCTGCACCCTGTCGGTATCCGAAGGCCTGGTGGTAAAAACCCGCAGCGAGCGGGTGGACGCCCTGGTGGCCGCAGGATTTGAGCTGCTAATGTCCAATCACCGACTGGATTGCAAAAACTGCCCGGCCAACGGTAAATGCGAATTACAGCGCATCGCCAAGGCCCGTAAACTTAGGTTGAAGCCTAAAAACCTGCCGATTTTGGATAAAGGGTTGCCAGTGGATGACAGTGCCCCCGGCATAGTGTACGATCCCAATAAGTGCGTGCTGTGCGGCCGTTGCATCAGGGCTTGCCGCCGCAGCGGCAACAGTATATTGGGCTTTACCAGCCGAGGTTTTGAGCGTGTTGTAGCCACCTTTGGTGACTTGCCCCTGGGTGAAAGCGGGTGTCAGGGATGCAGCGACTGTGCTGAAGCCTGCCCCGTAGGTGCCCTGTCCAAGCAAGCATAATTTAAGTTGAGAAAAGTGACCGGCAGATTTTTAAAACAAAAATCTGCCGGTCGCCTTTTTATGTCATCCACAATAAGCAAGTACAAAAAAGTAGCCTGTCCCCTTTTTACCTTGGTTGACCTTTAGACTTTTTGGACGCGGAAGCATTTTAAGGCGTCAATTTTCCAGCAGGTCATACCCACGGTGCTGTTGGCAAACCGACCTTCTTCCCTGTTTCCGGCTGAAGCAAGTTCCATCACCAGCGGAACATGGTCGGTACGGATGGCTCCTTCCGGGCCGCATCCGGCAGATACCGGCACCAGTGCCTGTTGGTCACCTGTAAATTGAATTTCTCCAATAGATGGGTTTTCTGCCAGTTCGCCCAGGTTCGCTTTCAATTCTCCAACAATGGTCGACAGGGCGTCTTTCAAGAAATTATCGTCCTCTGCAAGCATTGAAATGGCATTCAGGTCGGTATTGCCGAGGGCGTAAAACCACATACCCATGAAATAGCCCTGCCCACGCTGATCCATCAAACTCCAGAATGTTAAGGCATCCTCATCCTTTATCGCATCCAGAAACTTTTGTACAATGGCGGTTCCTTCTTCCGAATAATAATTGCCGTTTGTATCCTGCAAGATGTTCACCTCAAGTTACTTTTGCCTTCGCCCACCATCTTATGTCATACGGTATCCAAATGCAAGGCATATTAAAGCATTAAGCATGCACAACCGGCTGAATGAAAAATAACCGCAAGCACGACAATGCACTTTCACATAGCAAACTCTTGACTAATCTTTTTCGGCATTCTTTGGCGCCTCGCAGGCGGCAGCCATTTTCTGTTCCAAAACTGACAACAGCTCCTTGGGCGGCAGGTACTTTTGTTTAACATCACGGGTTTTATTCTTTTTTCGGTCTTTTTTCTTAATTTTTTTTACTACCGCTACGGGCGGCGTTTGCACCTGTGATGCAGTTTTGGAGCGAGAACCGACAGGCAGTAAAAAAGGTGGTACAGTTTCCACCAATATCTCCGCTTGGTTAGCCGGAGCTGCCTCCCGCCGGGCTTCTGACAAGTGCCCAACCGACAACTCTAGCTGCTTCTTGTCCGGTTTTAGCCCCGCTCCCTTTTTCTCTGTACCGGCAGTGATAATGAAAGGGACATCTTCTGTTTGGTCCCGTTCCACAACCATCCGGTTAAGCCGTTCCCTCAGATCATCGGCCTCCTGCATCATTCTTTCCATTTGCAGTACCTCCGCGGGGGTCCCGCCATGGCTAGAAGACCGGTCAATGAGGTCTGAAAATGTAATCATCCAATCAAACAACTTTTCAAAATTACGGTCTATTTCCTCTAGTAAAAATTTTGCCCTTTTAACCATTGTGGCGCTTAACCACTCCTGCTCTTCCAGCAAGTTTTGCATCACCTGCCTGTCTCGGTTGTTTAGATTTCCTACCCGTGCGCCCAGTTCTTCCAGGCGCACCAAAACATCGCCGTACCTGTCAAAAAGCACGGGGCAACACCTCCACTACTTACCATTGGACAACTTACATTATTTTCCTGCCAGCAAACAAAAAATATTTGGGTATTAGAATTAAGGAGTCAGAATTCAGAATACTTCAAGGCAATTAACCGTTCTGACTCCTGCTCCTGAATTATGTATTTTTGGGTGTCAGCCTTTTTTGATCACCTTTAACGTCTTCTTCTTCCTTAATCTTTTTATTTTTAAATGATCCCCGCAACAAGACCATGCCCAGCCAAACTCCCGATATACCGGTAACCACCGGATCGGCAAAGAAAATAAAAGGAAAGGTATTGCCTCCGGCCTGCAGCCAAAAAGGTCCGGGGATAACACCCAAAAAAGCCGCCGGCACCCCCTGCATAATTAATAAATCGACGTCAGTTTTAAACTCAATTTGCGAGCCCCATAAACGGCTCAGTTCCATCAGCATACCGACCAGTACGGCAGTCATGGATAGTGCCAACGCCTCAGTCCAACCGCCGGACGAGCCTTGAAAAGTACGGAAAGTACTGGTATAAAAAAAAGTATAAAGCAGCATAAAGATGGTCAAACCGGTAATGGCCAGGCCGAAAGTGTACCTCTCCTTCTTTTTCTTCATCTTTACTAACCCTCCCCGGGTGCTCCATTACCGGTGTTTTCGCGGGCGTGCAGTTCACGCATATTGCGATACTCCATTGGCGGCCACATGTTTTGTGGATCCAGAGTTTGTAATGCAGTTAAAAACCTGTTCCTCAAGTCGGGATAGCGCTCTTCCAGCAAACCCACCAGTTCCTTCATATCTTCCCGTTTGGTCCTGCCGTTCACCGGGCAGCGGCTCTTGACCACCGGGAGCCCGTGTTTTTGTACCAGCGTCTCCACTGTTTGCTGAGTCAGGTAAATTAACGGACGAATCAGGGTAATTCCGCTGCGGTCCATGAACGTTACCGGCGAAAAAGTTTTAAATTGACCAGTAAAGATTAAACTCATAAAAAAGGTTTCAACAGCATCGTCCAAATGATGGCCAAGAGCTAGTTTGTTGAGTCCCAAATCCTTTGCTGTATTATTAATCGCCCCCCGCCGCAGGTTGGCGCACAATGCACACGGATTCTTTTCACTGTGATGCTCAAAAACCACTTCCCCAATGTCGGTTAATTTATTGGTAAAGGGTACCTCTCTGGCCCGACAAAACTTGTCCATCACTTCAACCTCGGCGGGCCAGCCGGGGTTAACATAAATAGCATGCAGCGTGTAAGCAACCGGTAATTCCCTGCGGATAAGATATAGTAGGTGCAGTAAAGCCATACTATCCTTGCCGCCGGACAGACCCACAGCCACCCTATCTCCGTCTTTCAGCATGCCATAGTTTAAAATAGCCCTTTTAACCTTGCCTTTAACCCATCTCAAGTAGGAATCTATCATATCAACCACCTTGTGTTCATATTTTTATTGCAGGAATGATTTGTCGAACCAAGAATTATATAAATATTGTACCAGAAAAAGCGTGTCCAATTCGTACCCTCATTTAGTCTTTCATACTTTTTCAATTGTTCTAGCCCTTGCCATAAGTATAACTCGGTATACTTTCAAAAAATATACAGTTGTTTGTTACATCATTTTTTTGATGTTGATAGCAAATCTTACTGAACTAGACGATACCCCACCAAGTCCATCTTCTTGTGGTTGGAAGAAAAAAATAAAAAATAAATGAACCATCCCAGCAGGTAAAGAATATTGTAATGCGTATTAAACATGAATTCACCCAATAACCTTATTGCATTCTTATGGCATGATGGCAACCCGTTTAGGATGTACGGCCATATAACTCAGTAAAACCCGGCCGCTATTAATTAGTTATGCGGGTTAAGGGTACATTTTAATAACCAAAAAAGAGCATATTGTCGCTTTACATAGACCAAAAACATGCTTACCTGCGCATTATAACATAAAAACTTTTGGTCCTTTCAACTATAAAAACTAATTTTAACCGTACTTTCATGGTAAAATAACTAGTAGAATGGTTTTAAGCTGTAATTGAGTTGGGACGAGGGGCTCGAAATTAAAATGAACTGGATACTAACTTTTTTACTTAACGCGCTTGCGGTGGTACTTGCTGACAGTCTGCTGGTGGGCGTTCATATTGAAGGTATTATGCCGGCATTCCTGGCTGGTGCCGCCCTGGGTATTATAAACACCTTTGTTCGCCCGGTTTTGGTATTGCTAACTATGCCTTTCACCATGCTTACCCTGGGGCTGTTTATTTTTATCATCAACGCCATTACCTTTTACCTGGCTTCCTTACTGGTACCGGGGTTCCACGTTTACGGTTTCGGGGGGGCCTTCTGGGGAGCGTTAGTTACCGGTATTGTTGGCTGGTTGTTGAATTTAATTTTTCGTCAGCGCTAGGCCCCCCTGAAAGATTCCAGGTTAACTTTAAACTGCACGGGAGGTATGGTCCTATGATCGTTAAAGTTAAAGGCATTGCTTACGATATTTCCGGATCTCCCATCATCCTGCTTACTGACAACACTGAACAAAAGGTATTGCCAATCTGGGTCGGTTTGCTGGAAGCCCACTCTATAGCCATGGCCATGGAGGGAGAAGCGCCTCCCCGCCCCATTACCCATGATATTACCCTAACCATTTGCCAAACTCTTGGTGCACAGGTAACTGGTGTGGAGATAACCAGTGTTAAGGATAACACTTATTTCGCTGAATTATACCTTGCTTCTGGCGGTGATAACTACCTAATCGATATAAGACCCAGCGACGCTATTGCCCTGGCGATAAGGGCAAAGATTCCAATCAACATTTCCCAAGACATGCAGGAACAGATGCTGGAGATGCAGGAAATAATAGACGAAAAAGCGCAAAAAGAAATGGAAGAGTTATCCAAGGAGCTCCTGGACAATTATAAAAAGTCATTACACTAAGATCTAAAAAGCCCGCCTGCTCTTATGTCAGGCGGGTTATTTGTTTTATAAGAGGATGGATGTTCATTATACTCATTTTGAATTGTTGAGCAGCGTTTCCTGAGCATTTGCCAACGCGTTTCCTTGCACCTGTGCTTCGCTGTTCACTGGCATTTCAATGCATACAGCGGTACCCTTGCCCAGGTTGCTGCGGACCTTGATAGTGCCGCCGTGCGACTCCACGATTCTTCTACACACTGTCATTCCAAGCCCTAAACCGTTCGGTTTGGCACTAACAAAAGGTTCAAAAATATTCCGGCTAATTTCCCTCTCCATCCCAAAACCATTGTCCTCCAGGATTACACTAACAGAAGATTGATTCTCCGACGTGGTAATATGGAGACGTCCTCCGCAAGGCATGGAATCCAGAGCATTTTCAATGATATTACCATAAACAGTATGCATCCTGCCTCGGTCCATAAACAGCTTGGCAACACTTGAGTAATCCTTTACTATGACCACATCCGGATCTACAATTGGTGTTAGCGCCTGCAATACCTCATCAAGCAAATTGTTGATATCCAGCCACTCCCGTTTCAGGTCCAGGTTCCTGGATAAGTTGTTTAAAAAGCTAACTGTTTTGTCCATCATCTTGATAGAACTATCCATCTGCTCCAGATCCTGCCTAGCCATAACCCCGGTGGCTGAATTTCTGGCTAGAGAATAAAAAGACATTTTCAAATTGGCCAATGGATTACGCAGCTCACTGGCCATTACCGAGGATACCGAACTTAACACCCGCATTCTGTGCTCCTCGTCCCCGTTATCATTATCATTATCATTAACATTAACATTACCATTACCGTTTATATGATTTCGCCTGGTGGAATCCAAACCGCAGCCCGAAACAATAATATCGTCGGACTGCCAACTGTCCCGGCGTATTTGAATATTACGGATAGCCGGAGAGAGTATATTGGCCACCGCCTCCAAAATATGCATATCTCTTTCTGTAAAATCACCGTCGTCAATAATCCGCCCCAGGTGAATACTGCCCAGAATTTGATGCCCTTCCCTGATGGGCGCACCCATAGTGTACATAACCTCCAGCGGGGCCAGCACTTTTAAGTAAAAAGGGTTCTTTTGGATCATTTCCGGTTCCATAAACTGAGATGAGCGCCATGGCCGGCCGCTGGCTTTTATTTTTTTCAATAGAAAATTAGTGCCAGCCCATTTGCCTAGGGAGGCCATATGTTTTTCGTCAGCACCCACTCCCGCCTTCATGTTGAACCTGCTTTTTTCTTTTATATATAATACTCCAATTTTATACTTTAATAATTTAGTCATATAGGCGTGGAGTACTTCAAACAGGTGCTGCAAAGGCAGGCTGGAAGTAATAACCCTGGTTATTTCCAACAGCATGTGCAGTTCCCGGTCCGTCAACCCGGCACCGGAGCTTTTCTGCCGGTTTACAGGCAAAATCATCACCCTTATGTTCTTTTTATCGCGCGTTAAAAGCAAAGAGAACTTCGCCGCAAGTCAAGTTGAACTTCGACAAACTTTCCTTTATATTATTATCTCTTTGCCCCGGAGACGCGTCAACATAATGCCTGTAAACGGTCACATACCTGACCCATGCGGTGATTAATATGATTAAAGGGAGATTAGCTCCTGCTGTCTGAGTACTGAGCCGCGGATAATCAGGCGATAGATATTCTCCACTATAGCAGGATCCAGGTTGTTTTCCGCAGCCAGCTCCCTGACCCGGCTGACGATTTCCTCTTCTCGCTGCCGATCCACGATTTTACTTTTACCAGTCTTAAAACGGGCTACTTCATCCACTAGATGCTGCCGGATAGTTAAAAGGTGCATAATTTCATTGTCTACCAGGTCAATTTTTTCCCTAATATTGGCCAGATTAACGGTTCCGCCTACAGACCCGCCTGTTTCTATTTCCTCCGAGTTCTGGTACACGGGATACGTTCCCAACAACCTGCTCCAAAGAACAAATTCACCTATTTCGGTGATAGCACTCAGCACCACCGGGTCGTCCTCCCGGCCCAAGAAATCAATAAAGAAAATATAATCACCCAGTTTGTTTCCTGCAGGCCTGGATTCAATACGGGTAAGATTAATCTTCCGCATGGCGAACTCTCTTAATATATGGTATAGCGCGCCGGGACGGTCCTTAACTGCCAGCACCAGGGAGGTCCTGGCTGAGTTGGATATTGCCGCTTTTTCACGACCCAGCACCAAAAATCTAGTTACGTTGTTATCTCCACTGTCCTGGATATCTGAACAAAGCACCTCCAGCCCGTAGTATTCAGCTGCACTGACCGAGCCCACGGCAGCAGCGAGCGGCCAGGAAGATGCCGACACCATCAGGGCGGCGGCGGCCGTGCTGGCTGTTTCGGTTACGGGTATCCCGAGTAGCTGTTCCTGCAGCATGCGCCTGCACTGGGACAACGCTTGGGGATGCGAGTAAACTTTTCTTATTTCCTGCAGCTTGACGTCCGGCCGCACCAGCAGATGCTGGTGCACCGGAAGCAGCAGTTCTCCCGTTATATAGATGCCCTCCACTGCCGACAGCAGATCCAGTGTTTCGCCCACCGTGCCGCCGGTGGAATTCTCCGCAGGCACCACCCCGACATCCATTGAACCGGTCTGAATCTGGCGAAAAACTGTTTCCAGCCCGGAACAACAAACCAGCAGGAATTCATTTTCAGCGGCATACTGCATGGCCGCAGTATGTGAAAAAGTGCCCGGAGGACCCAGATAACCTAGTTTTTTCATGTTTTGTTTCCCTCCGTTTATATCTCCCGCCCCACTGCCACAGCCAGCGGGTGCAGTCTACGCATCAGTTCATCAAATTCTTCGGGGTTCAAGGACTGGGGACCGTCGCAGAGCGCCATCGAAGGGTCAGGGTGCACTTCAATAATCAGCCCGTCAGCCCCCGCTGCCACCGCCGCCCGCGACATGGCACCCACCAATTCACGCTTGCCGGTGGCATGACTGGGGTCCACAATAACCGGCAAGTGGGTCAGGGTTTTAACTAGCGCCACGGCGCTTAAATCCAGGGTATTCCTGGTACTGGTCTCAAAAGTGCGGATGCCCCGCTCGCAAAGGATTACGTTTTCGTTACCCGAAGATACAATATATTCTGCAGCCATCAGCCATTCTTCAACCGTGGCTGATAAACCTCTTTTTAGCAGGATCGGTTTTTTGACCTGACCCGCCAACCGCAGCAGTCGGAAGTTTTGCATATTCCGGGCGCCAATCTGCAAAATGTCAACATACCGTGCGGCAACCCGCATGCTTTCCTCGTCCACCACTTCGGTAACAGTGGCCAATCCGGTTTCTGCGCCGGCTTCTGCCAGTAGATGTAAACCTTCTTCTTCCAGCCCTTGGAAACTGTACGGTGAAGTCCGGGGTTTATATGTGCCGCCTCGCAATACTGTGGCGCCAGCCTTTTGTACCGCCCGGGCAGCGGCATACAATTGCTCCTTGGTCTCCACGGCGCAGGGTCCGGCCACTATCGCCAGCCGGTTTCCGCCAAATTCAGCAGCACCCACCTGCACCACCGTATCCTCGCCGCGCACTTCCCGGCATACCATTTTATACGGTTTCATAATCCGCAGTACCTTTTCCACACCGGGCATAGTTTCCAGGGTAGAGGTGTTGATAGACTGCCTGTCACCCACTGCTCCGATTACGATCCGCTTCACACCCTGAATCATCTGAATCTGGAACCCGCATTCCTGCAATCGATTATTCACATTTTCAATTTGTTCCGGACTAGAGTTAAGTTTCATTACTATTACCACGTAAATCCCTCCATAAATATAATAAACCCGTCACTTCATCCCCATACAGGGACGAAAGCGACGGGTTGCTTCCGCGGTACCACCCTGGTTGACCCTTAAAAAAAACGGGTCCCCTCTTAAAAAGATACGGGAAATTACTTCGCGGAAAACAAATAAACCCCTCGTACAGGGACGAGAGGCGTTGCCACCGCGTTACCACCCCGGTTAATCCATATGTTTACATACAGATCCACTCGGTAGGAGTAAGGGAATAAATTCCGATATCCTCTTCCCTGTAACGTGGGAAGAATACGTCCAAGCCTACTCAATAAGCGGGTTAAAACGCTTATAAATTTCAGCCGGCTTCTCCGGGGAGAACTTCAGATGGTCATGGCCGGGAATGCTTCCAGTCGGTGACATTCCCTCCCTGGGGACCTGTTTCCAGCTTACTTTTCCCCTTCACTGAATTTTAGGGTTTAATAATATGTAACAATATAACATCCGGACATGTATCTTGGCAAGTTTTTTATTTGCATGGTGATTAGTTTTTAATAAGAATTATGCTAAAATATAAAGAATATTGTCTAACGTCACCAAAGGGCCTGCAACGTTAGGGGCTTTTAACTGCAAATCTGTTAACCAACAATATAAATCAATCGGAGGTAAACTATGGCACAGCAAATTAACCTGGACCTGTTCGTCAATCCGTTATCAATAGCCTTGATAGGTGCTTCGTCCCACACCGGTCCGGGTGCGCTTAATGTACTGGAACAGATGCTAAGCACCGGTTATAAAGGTAGGATATACCCCGTCAACCCCCGGGGCGGCACCATACTGGACATGCTTGTCTACCGCTCGCTGATGGAAATTGAGGAACAAGTGGACTTGGCCGTGGTCGCCACACCGCGGACCGAGGTGCCCACGGTGATTAGGCAATGCGTTTCGAAAGGCATTCGGGCTGTGGTCATCATCACTCAGGGTTTCTCCGATGCCAACGACGAGGATGGACCGCGCCTGCATCAGGAAATTATGGACGCCATTGCAGGCACTCCAACCAGGGTTGTGGGACCAAATACCCTGGGCTTGATTAATAATTTTATCAATTTCAACACCTCGTTCATCGAATTTGACACAAAACCGGCACCTGTAGGCTTAATCTGCCAATCAGGAATTTTTATCAACGCTGCCGATGATTTTAGCGCCGGTATAGGCATCGGTATCGACATTGGCAATACCGCAGACATTGGTTTTACCGAATGTCTTGAATACCTGGCCGAACACCAGCAAATAAAGGTCATTAACATCCATATGGAAGGACTGCGCAACGGGCGCGAATTTCTGGAGGCCGCCCGACGGATCACGCGCCACAAGCCAATACTGGTATTGAAAACTGGTAGCAGCGAGGAAGGGGCCCGGGCAGCCAGTTCGCACAGCGGTTCCATGGCCGGCGAAGATAGTGTCTTTTCCGCCGCCTTTACCCAAAGCGGGATCATCCGGGTAGACAGTCCAAATCACTTGGCCGGTCTGAACCAAACGCTGGCAACCTACCGGGAGATGCGGGGCAAACGCATCGGTGTAATTACCATCAGTGGCGGTGCGGGAATCATTGCAGTTGATGCCGCCGGTAAATACGGTCTAGAAATAGCCCGTTTTTCACCAGATACCATGGAGGCGCTTAACAGCATGTATCCTGACTGGATGCACCCCGGAAACCCGGCGGACATCTGGCCGGCCGGAATGGCCAGGGGATACCGGGGGGTTATCAACAGCGCCCTGGACAAAATTCTATCCGACGAGGCCATAGACGCGGTGCTATGTGTCACCACCGCTTACCTGGACCCGGACTGCGACCCGCATAATGTAGTCGGAGTGATTAACGAGGTGGCGGCCCGTTACCCACAAAAACCCACCGCGATATGGACCATCGGGCCTTATAGAATAAAATACGCTGCCCAATATGCCAAAGCCGGCTCGGTGGTGGCTTACGGTTCACCGGATGAGGCCATGTACTGCCTGGCCCAACTTTTCCATTACCAAAGCTCAGTTAAAAACGCCAATTGCAGTGCTTACTTGGCGCCGGAAAATATCGACCATAAACTGGTTCGTTCCACGCTGGAATCCAGCTTAAATGCAGGGTTGCCCACTTTAAACGAAGAAGCCCTGGACATCATTGAGGCATACGGCATACCCGTGGTTCGGCGGTCCCTGGCCAAAAGCCCGGAAGAAGCAGCCCGCCAAGCCGAAATGCTTGGTTACCCGGTGGTGATGAAAATAGCATCCCCGGACGTGCCCCATAAGTCAGATCTAGGGGGCATCAAGTTAAATATTTCATCCCCAGACGATGCAGTCGCTGCTTACAATGAAATAATGGAGAACGTACTGGCCCGCCTATCAAATGCCCGAATTAACGGAGTATTGGTGCAGTGCCAGGTTTCAGGCGGGACCGAGGTGATCCTCGGCGGCAAGCGGGATCCCCAATTTGGGCCGGTGCTGCTATACGGCCTAGGCGGCATATTTACCGAACTGATGGGGGACGTTTCTTTCCGGGTGGCCCCAATTACCAGCGCTGAAGCCCTGGAGATGATCCGGGAAACCCGCTCGTATAAAATCCTTTCCGGTGCCCGAGGCCGAGAACCAGGCGATATCGAAGGACTAGCGGATTGCCTGGTCCGGCTGGGCACTTTGCTGCACGACCACCCGGAAATTGCCGAGGTGGATATCAACCCGCTGCTGGTGACAGCAAAAGGCTGCCTGACGGTAGATGCGTTAATCGTATTGTAAAAGTTCAAATCAAAATTGGGGTCAGGCTCTTAACTTATTAACTTATTGCGGTAAACCGCAATAAGTTAATAAGTTAAGAGCCTGACCCCGTTCTTTCGTGCAGGTTGTGGTAAGACCACGTTGGAATCCTCTTTTAAAAGCGGCAACAGTTAACATGCCATAACTCCTTGGCAAAAAATTAAAGGGGGTTCGAAACATTTCTACGGAATCCTGCTTCAAACAAGCTAAAATACTAAGATACAGGCTGCCAGAGTGCAGATAACACACTTAGCATTCGACAACAAAGTTATTATACCTGCAGGTGCCGCCAAAACCACAGGCCGGCCGGGCTGCCGGCCATGTAAAAAAATCTCCGTCTGATAAGCTCGGGATAAATGTATTTAAAGCAATTGAGTGGCAGGAAAAAGCAGGGACAAAAGAAAATAATATATCTGATAGACGCCGGTCAGTAAAGTGCTGCCTCAACGATTCAAAGGCCGACTGGCCTGGTTAAACTGCGAGGGGGCAATGTTACAGAAACAACCCAAATTAATGGATCAACTTATTACATGGGATCCCGAAAATACCTGACAACACGGTAAATGATTAGTGACATCAAGAGAGGGGCTTTTTACGGAGATGAATGAACCACTAGCATACATGATCGGTAAATCGGAAATTGGCCACTATAAAAGCGCCTTCAATAAGTCGTTAAAACTTTTTAGCAGTCTGGACCCAGTGGAAATGGCTGCTCGCAGCAGAACTGAATATGATCCTGTTATTAGCATGTTCACTGTTAACAGTTTCGGTCGGGAGATATCAGTGTCTTACCCCGACGGCTGCGTTACTTTTCGAGGAACATCCCTGTTGCCAGTTATGGGTTGGCGGTTGATAATCCTTAATTATCTTGGGCGGGCGGACGGTACACCGCTCTTGGGACAAGAAATTTCATACCGAGAGCTTGCAGACGGCATGGTGTTTTTTAACGCTTTTCAGAGAGAGAGCATTTACCCTCTAGGCAGATGGATCGCCGGTAAATCGCCTGATCTAATAAGCAGCACCATTATCACGTTGGGGGGGACAGTTCGGGACGGTGCAGATATAGCTGCTGTGTTCCAGGCTCTGCCTTGCTTCCCTGTAATTATAAAACTATGGTTTCCGGACGAGGAACTGCCTGGTTCAGCCAATATTCTTTTTGATTCTTCCGCCAATCGTTATCTGCATACCGAAGACATCGCCGCTCTTGGTGGTTATGCTGCTGCTTTTTTAATTAAGGAGTACCAGATCAGAACCGGTGAAAATTGGCGCCAAATTACGCTATAAGGAAAGGGGACACACCTCAGCTTAGGGGTCAGGATTTGGGGTCGAGGAATGTCCCCAACGGATGAAAGGGGACACACCTCAGATTGGGGGTCAGGATTTGGGGTCGAGGAATGTCCCCAACGGATGAAAGGGGACACACCTCAGATTGAGGGTCAGGATTTGGGGTCGAGGAATGTCCCCAATTTGTGTTTTCAACTAGGAGGTGCATTTCATGTTCTTGGGAAAAGGCTGGCAAGAGATACAATTTAAGAACAGCCGGGGGCTAACCCTGGCTGGACTGTTGTATTCTCCGGCAGGGCATAATGGCCCGGTGATAATAGTTTGCCACGGGTTCACGGGCAGCAAGGAAGGTGGGGGTAGTGCCAAGACCATGGGTGAAGAACTGGGTGCCCGTGGTTATAACACCATACTTTTTGACTTTAGTGGCAATGGTGAAAGTGAGGGGTCGTTTGAGAATATTACTCTTTCCGGCCAGGTTGACGACTTGAAGTGCATAGTAGACTGGTGCGTTGGAACCGGCATGGGTCCTGTGTTTACTATGGGGCGCAGCTTTGGCGGCACCACCGCAATATGTCACGGAGCTGTCGATTTCCGGGTAGCTGGTGTTTGCACCTGGGCAGCGCCATCCCGATTGTTGGAGTTGTTTACTGAATTCGCCGAGGGGCCGGTGGACGATGAGGGGGACCTTTACGTCCTGGCTGATGAAGAAGGTATGGCCTACCTGCGCAAAGCTTTTTTTGATGATTTAGAGCGATTTGATATCCCTGCGCTGGCCGGCAAAATCTCACCGCGCCCGCTACTAATCATTCAAGGTGAAAAAGACGACGTGGTAAATCCAGCTGAAGCAGGTCTTATTTTTAACAGTGCCGGGGAACCCAAAGAAGTTCTGTACATCCCCGGAGCCGATCACCAATTTTCGCAACATCACAGACAAGTGTGGGATACTTATTTTGCTTGGCTGAAGAGATATACCACAGTTTAAAAGAAAAACTTAAACAGCCTTAGATTATAGGTCTTAGCTTTGAAGGCAAGGAATGTCCCCAACTATGACGAAAAAGGAGCAATATCATGTTCACAGTTTACAAAAGATTGACCTTAACAGCAGTAATGATTCTGTTCATGTTTACGTTGCTGCATCCGGTTTCTGCGGCCGCTCAGCCCAAGGAATTCCCGGACATTAAAGGACACTGGGCCGAAGCCGATATCCTCTTCCTAGCTGATCAGGGAGTTATCGGCGGTTATCCCGACGGTAACTTCTATCCCACCCAAAACATATCCCGACGTGAACTGGCCAAAATTGCCCTAGCCTTGTACCCAGCCGGTGCCAAACTGGCTGCAAGCGGCAGCGGCACCCCGGACTATCTTGACATCCACTCGGGCTGGGGTCAAGAGTACCTAATTGCTGCGGCAAATTACCTGCCCGGTTACACTGACGGGCATTTCAAGCCCGATACGCCGGCTACCCGTTACGAAGTGGCCTGGCTGGCGTTGGCGGCTTCCCTGGTGGAACACGGTCATTTTAAACAGGAAAACAATAAGCTGTTCATTGAACTTCCGATGCCGGACGAGAATGCCTGGCGTCAAGCCATCAAGTTTAAGGAGTATACCGGACTGCCGGAGCGGTACCGCAAATCCACCGCTTATCTGCCCGAAGACCCGGACAAAAAAGATTTTTTCAGTAACGCCGGTTACTTTTTCACTGACCTGAACCCCGTAGCATTACTGGCCGGCGAAGGTTTCCTCAAAGGATATACCGACGGCACCGTAGGGCTGGACCGTGAAGTAACCCGAGCGGAAACAGCAGCCATTATCAGCCGGGTATGCAAAGCCGAGTTTTCCGACACTGACCAGTATCTGCTTGAACCAGCCGGGAAAGTTTACCGCCCCCGCACTGTGCAGCTTACATCCGCCAATGCTGCCGACAGACTGAACCAGGCGGGCGCCTTTTACCAAAACAAATACAGCGACCCGCTACAGCGGGCCGGAATGATTTACAACTTGATGATCCATGTTTTTAATTACGACTGGGACACCCGCGAAGGGCTGAAGCAATACGCCGTGGCAGACATTGTCGGGTTAATGCGTACCGGTCAAGGTACCGACGAAGGGCTGGTAAGTTATTACACCACCCTGGCCGCAGCGGCCGGGCTTAGTGCCCAAACAATCAAGGGCCAAGCGGTGAACCCGGGTGACAGCGGACTACACACCTGGGTGGAATTGAATATCGGCGGGCTGACCGTGCCGGTGGATCCCACCTACGGAGTATGTACCGGAAACATTTATTTCAATAACTTCTCAACCTGGAACAACCAAGGGTACCAGTGGATTAAGGAAACAAGTTAGCACCTAAAAAAAGGGGACAGGCAACTTTTTCACAAAACGAAAAAGTAGCCTGTCCCCTTTTTTTTAGGCCTATTTCCTTTGCGTACTTTTCAGCACAACTGAATTCTTTTCTAACTTCTAACTTCTAATGTGGGACAGGTAACGCAGGCCGTTGCGCAGCGCCCTTGGCTTAAAACCAAATATCTTTTCCACCGCTTGTGCATCGGTTACATTATTCAATTCCATCTGTTTCAATTCCACTGTAGTGACCGGTGGATCCTTCATTACGCTGCCCATAAGCGGCACCGTCAGGCGCATTAAAAACATGGGCACGTAAAACTTGTAACGTTTTTCATCCAGTCGTTCCAGCATTAAGTCAAGCATCTGCACATAACTAAGGTGTTCCGGACCGCCGATTTCAATAACCCTACCAATCATGGGCGGGTATTCAATCAGTTTTATTAGGCAGCGGGCCACGTCTTCCGCCGCAATAGGTTGAAAAAGGGTGGTACCTTTACCCGGTACGGGTATAAATGGACGGGGCGTAAGACGTAAAGACTGAGCCAACCGGTCAAAAAAACCGAACCCGTCCCCGTAAATGACTGATGGCCGAATAATCGTCCAGGTTAGCCCGCTTTGTTGCACCGTCTCTTCACCACGCCACTTGGAGTAGGCGTATTTGAACTTTGGATTATCACTAACCCCAAGGGCGCTGAGGTGCACAAAATGTTTCACGCCTGCCTGACCGGCGGCAATAACCAGGTTGAGCGTGCCTTCTACATTGATATGCTCAAAAGTATTGGCACCATTTTCCCTGATTACGGCCACTAGGTGAAATACCTTGTCGACACCTCTGCAAGCCTTGTCAACGGCTGTGCGGTCGTTAATGTCCCCGCGAACCAGTTCTACCTCGGGAGGCAGCACCTGCCTGGCCTTGTCCATTGAGCGGACCAGACACCGTACTTCATATCCCTTGGCCAATAGTGCGCGCACCAGATGCCGCCCTACCAGGCCAGTACCACCGGTAACAAGAATCATCCATTCCCCTCCAAACCCGGGGCATCCCCTTCTTCCCGGCTAATAAATATATTAGTTTTCCGGTGGCGAAAATCCTTTAAAATGATGCAAATTACCGCTCAAACCAAAAAACGGTAGATTAATATTGGAGTTATAAAAGCTTCAATAAGTGCCGCCACGACCAGCAGGGGAAGCACAACCACCAGGTAGGTTCGCATCACGCCAGCCCAGTTAAAATGCCCGGTTTTTCGCAAGCGGCGGAAGTAAAAGGATGCCCCGGCTGCTAGAAACAGTGCCCCCAATTCCAGAACACCGTGGGGCAACAGCCCGAAAATCCATATTTCAAAACTAAACCGGTTAAAAAGCAAAGACTGTAATTTAACGAAAAAACCGCTTACAGCGCCGTTAAAGATCAGCACCAGTATCGGCCAGATACTGTAAGAAAAAATTCCCAGCCCCAGAACCAGTAAACTGACCACAGAGTTGCGGGCCAGGATAAACAAAAAAATATTTTCTGGCATTTCCTCGCCCACAACCATGTTTTTAATAACATCCAAATAATGCTCTGCCTGCCCTGCACCTAATAGCACCGCAGCAATATAACCGGCGTAAGCAGCAACCACAAAGATACCAAGGCACATTAAGGTTTCCCGGTAATAATGCTTGATTTTTTTGATTTCCTCACCCCAGACACCAAAAAGCACATCTTCACCTAACCTTTTTACAGAAGTTTATAATTCTTATTTATAAACATGGTTATACCGTTAACTCAGTAAGTGGTAAGCGTTATGTCATTGGTATGAATACAACGAAGTGAAAAACCTTGTCATTAAGCCTGTCATCCTGAGCGCAGCGAAGAATCTTAAAGCCCAGATCCTTTGCTGCGCTCAGGATGACAAGCTTAATCTTTAAAATAGTTAATTTTGTAAATTATAAATAACAACCAGTAAGTTGTATTCGTTTATCGTGGTGCGGGTACGCGTGGTAATTCTGAACGAAGTGAAGAATCTAGATCCTTCGCTAACGCTCTTAGATGACAGCTCTCCCCCGCGTTGCACAATTGTTTATTAAAAACGTTTATCTCATTAATGGGGATTAATGAGTAAAGGGAATAATCATATTTATAAAATATACTTTTAGGATGTCACCCTAAGTCGTAAGGGATGACATAACACTGTCAAAGACACTCTAAACTCCTGACTCCTGAATACTGACTCCTAGCTAGTTATTTCCGTTTTTTTCTTTTTTTTCGCTTCGGTTCGAAATTATCATAAAGATTAAACATATCAGGCTGGTAGCTATACCCGCCGTAGGCTACCCCGTAAGGAACACCTGGTTCGGCCAGAAGAAGATTCAACGCCCGGTTAAAATCCAATCCCAGGGACCGACAGGCATAGTGAAGCAGGCAGCGGCCCGGCTGCAAATCCGAACCCTGAAAAAACCTGAACTGCAGTGCCTTCCTTTTACCCAGGGCATTGTAATATGTGGTCACGTGCTTTATCTCCGGTATGGACGCAAAATCCATGGCTGTCTGCATATCCTCGGTATAAACCACCCATACGCCATCACCCAGATACCAAATGTCGTTCACTTTACACACCCCCGGAGCTATTAACAATTCATTCTCTTACTCCCGGTACCGTCCAGGAACGGTGTTAAAAGCAGATTGAAAAAAGAGTTTTCATGCTCTATACTAATTAAATGTTAATGACTTAAATACCTGCAGTATTCCTAAGAGGTGAAGAAAATTGAAAATCGTCGTTATCGGAGCCGGCAAGGTGGGCAAAGAGATAGCCACCCGTTTGTTAGCCGAAGGCCATGACCTGGTAATGATTGACAAAGACAATGCCCGGTTGGAAAAAATAGAAGAGGACTTTGACTGTCTATGTATAAGAGGCAGTGGCTCAGCAGCCAAGACGCTGAATTCTTCGGTGGTTCGGGAGAGCGACCTTTTAATTGCTGTCACCAACAGTGACGAAGTAAACATGATTGCCTCTATGACTGCCAAGCGCATTGGTATCCCCAGGACCATCGCCAGAGTTCGAGATCCTGATTATTCCAACAACCTGGTGATCAGCAAAGAAGATCTGGGTATTGACCTAATTATTAACCCTGACTATTCTGCGGCCATTGAAATTAATCGCCTGCTGACTATGGCCCTGCCGGTACACATGGAACCCTTTGCCCGTGGCAGGGTTCAACTGGCTGACATATCAGTTAATGAATCAATGACTTTATTTGTAAATAAAAAATTAATGGAAATGGATTTACCCCGCTCGATTCTGATTGTAGCCATATCTCGGAACGGCGAAATGTTAATCCCCGGCGGTCAGGATACAGTTATGATCGGCGATGTTATTTATCTGCTGGGGCACTCTGATGTAATCAGCAAAGTCTGCTCGAAAATTAAAATGAAAAGGCAAAAGGTACACAGTGTAATGATCCTGGGCGGAGGTCGGATCGGTTTTTACCTGGCTGAAAAACTGTGTGTGCAGGGCATGCGGGTCAAAATAATCGAACGCAACAAGGACCGGTGTCGGGAACTGGCTGAAAAACTGCCGGAGGCTCTAGTGTTGTGCACCGACGGTTCCGACCTGGAGGTGCTCCGGCGTGAGGGAATCGCCGATATCGACGGGTTCGTCACTACCACCGGTCTGGACGAAGAAAACCTGCTCCTGGCTCTTTTGGCCAAGCAAATGGGTGCCAAAAGGGTTATCGCCAAAATCAGCCGCCCCGGCTACGCTCCGCTGGTGGAGCAGTTGGGGGTCGACGCCGCCATCAGTCCGCGGCTGATTACGGCAGGCGAGATACTTCGTTTTATTAAGGGCGGCCGGTTGCTGTCTCTGTTCCTGCTGCTTAACGAAAAAGCCGAAGTTATTGAACTGGTGGTACAGCCCGGCAGTAAAATTGTAGGCCGGCCGCTGCAAAAGTCCGGTCTGCCAGCGGGTACTATCATCGGAGCAATTCTCCGGGGCAACAAAATCATTATTCCCCGCGGTAACGATATCATTAATGAAAACGACCGATTGGTGGTTTTTGCCTTAGGTCACAACGTGCACATCATCGAATCCTTAAGTGGTCTTGGAGGCGTATAGAGCTTGAACTCTGCACTGGTTTTACGCACCTTGGGCCTGGTGTTGCTGTGTGAAGCCACCGCCATGCTGCCTTCCCTGGGCATCGCCCTTTACCTCAATGAATACGCTTACCGGGCTTTTATTATTTCGGTAATTGTAATTGGGTTAATTGGCGCCGCCCTGACCCGCATTAAGGTGCACTCCAACGATGTGGGTTACCGGGAAGGTTTTGTTATTGCCACTGCCGGCTGGTTGTTGATGGCGTTGTTCGGTTCCCTGCCTTTTATACTGTCCGGCTCCATCCCTGGTTTGGTCAACGCTTTTTTTGAAACTATGTCGGGGTTTACCACCACTGGCGCAACAATACTAATTGATATTGAAGAGTTACCCCAAAGCATCTTATTCTGGCGCAGCCTCACCCAATGGCTGGGTGGCATGGGGGTAATAGTCCTCACCCTGGCCTTAATTCCATCACTAAAAATAGCGGGCATGAAGTTGTTTCGCGCCGAGATACCCGGACCGGCCAAAAGTAAAGTACTGCCCCGGGTAACCCAGACCGCCCGCGAGTTATACAAGCTTTACATTATATTTACCGCCCTGGAAATAGTGGCGCTTAAAATAGCAGGGCTTTCTTGGTTCGACTCCATCATCCAAACCTTTGCTACTGTGGCCACTGGCGGTTATTCTAACTATAATGCCAGCATTGGCGCTTTTGCCAATCCGGCTGTACAATACATCATCATTTTTTTTATGCTCATTTGCGGCATGAACTTCGCACTACACTTCCACGCCCTGCGTGGAGATTTTCGCCCTATGTGGAGGGATCCCGAAACACGCCTATACCTATCTTTAGTTGTGTTGGCCTGTATCCTGGTCGGGGCCAACTTAATAGCTTACAATGGATTCGGGCTTGAAGAGGCGTTTCGAGTGTCATCCTTTCAGGTGATATCTATCATAACCACCACCGGTTTTACCACCACCGATTTCAACCATTGGCCATTTTTAAGTCAGGGCATTTTGTTTGTACTTATGTTCATCGGCGGTTGCGCCGGTTCCACCAGCGGCGGCATTAAAAACGTTCGCTACCTAATACTATTTAAAACTGCTTCCCGCCAGATTGCCAAACTAATTCACCCGAAGGCGGTTATCCCGGTGCGACTGGGTCGGGAAGTAATCCCTGAGGAATTGGTAGAAAGCGTACAATCTTTCTTTTTTATTTACTTTGCTCTTCTTCTTGTTTCCATCATCCTCATCGCCTCCATGGGTGTGGATTTGTTTACTTCTATAGCAGCTGTGGTTGCCACGCTGGGCAACGTAGGGCCCGGCTTCGGAGCGGTGGGTCCAGCTTATAATTACGACTTTATTCCCGTGGCCGGTAAACTGCTACTATCCCTTTGCATGTTGGTTGGCCGCCTGGAAATCTACACTGTGCTGGTGGTATTAAGCGTCCGGTTCTGGCGGGCCTGAGTTATCTGCCTTATTAATTGAATTTATCAGTGGCCTCATTAAACATCTATGGCTTTTTTAAACTAAATAACTTTTCTAGAAGCTGAAACGATGAAGAAGTTGAGGGAACCGACGTTAAAATACGTTTTTTAGATTAATTTGTTCCTTTTCAGGTATATGCTCCAGCATTAATCTTAGCACTGCCAGTTCACCGGCAGCCAAGGCCCTTTCCTGTGTTACAATGAATTTTTCCGCCCTGGCCAGGGCCATATCGATATTGTCTATCTCTTGGTGGTCGATAAATACAGCCCACCACTGCTTGTACTTATCCCAGTCTTCTTTAATCGCCTCAACTTTATTTGCGGCCCCTGTCCAGTCGCTGTTAAGGACATCCGACTCCAGCCGGTCAATCCCACCAGACATCTGCGCAGCGGTATCGCTGAAGGCTTGCAGTGTATAAACACTCATTACCAGCAGAAACAAAACCATGCCGGCCACCGCGATATAAACCTTCATGATTTTTCCCTTCCCCCGTTAGCCCCGGATTTAAGCTGGAAAAACAGTTTGCCAGAGGTATCAACGTTAGCAAAAAACACCTGTTTCACGTCAGCAACTCCCCGTTTGTGCAATTCTTCACGCATCCATTTTTCATTCAGATTCATTTCACGCAGGTTTATACCGTTCACCACGCCATCCGTTATTATGGTCAAGGGCATACCTTCGTGTCCCGTGTCGAGATGCAGGTCACAAGGTTGCAGGGGACGTTTTTGAGATTTGGGGATAACACTGAGCTGGCCGTTTGTCTCCAGGATGGCGAATTCAACGTCGGCGAGGTTGGGGAAGTTCTTACCCCTGAGCTGTTCGAGCAAATCGTTAATGCTGTACCGTAACCTGCGCAGCTCAGATTCCATGATCAAGCCATTTTTTACTACCACGCTGGGGCGGCCGTCAACAATGTCCCGGACCTTGGGGCTTTTCATGGATACTAGCGCCAAGGTAACCTGAGCCGCCATCAAAACGATTATCGGTATCAGACCGCTTAACAAAGGGATGCCCGTGTTTTGCATGGGGATGGCAGCCAAATCCGCGATCATCAGCGCCACAACCAGTTCCATAGGCTGCAGCTGACCGATTTCCCGCTTGCCCATAATGCGCATGACCACCAGCACAGCAACGTAAAGAATCAGGGTTCTGATAATTACCAGTAGCATGCTCTCACCCGGTTTACAGATTAAACATTCATTTTTTATCTTGCCTCGTTGCTGGGTAAATATACTTCCGCAACACTTAACTGGTGCCTTCTGAAAACCTAAAACTCCTTAGCCAACAAAATACAATGTTAAAAACTATCCGCCCAACGTACCAGGGGCGTGTCAAACATCGCTACCCGGTCCTGGTAATCCGGCCTAACCCGAACAGTATAACCAAAGGTTCCCTGCCCCAGGGGCAATCGTCCCATGAACCGGTAAGCCCCTTCTCCTACTTGTCCCTGCAGATCCATAGGCCGGGTTTTAAGATGATCCAGGTAGCCTCCCCGGTCGTCACCAAAAGTAATTTCCACAGTCACACTTCCCGGGCTAATGGGACCAAGCTTGACTACCGATTCCAACTCCAGCTCCTCGCCAGCTTCCATGTTCCATTTACCGTTGGTTGCCACTTGATCCACTCGCACGTGGTGCCAGTTTTCCTGCATAAACTTTTTAAAACGCCCGGTTTGTTCGGCCACTTCCAGACCCGATTCCATAAACGCGATGCCTCGGTCAATGGCCGGGATGTATAAACGTTCCGTGTACTCGGAAACCATCCTGGCGGTGCTGAAATGTTCAATAGCCATGCGGATGGATTCTCGCATCATCGCCACCCACCGGGTAGGGACATTATCTTGACGCTCGTAATAAAGTGGAATCACCAACTCTTCCAAAACCCGATACAGGTTGCGGGTGTCATCCCGGTCTTGGTCGGATCGATTAAACTGCATATCACCGGGGCGGCCAATGCTAAACCCGTTTTTACCGTTATACCCTTCCGGCCACCAGCCGTCCAGCACGCTGCAGTGCAGCACCCCGTTCATAGCTGCTTTCATGCCACTGGTACCACTGGCTTCCATAGGCCATACCGGGGTGTTAAGCCAGATATCTACACCATGGACAAGGTTTCTGGCCACGTTAATATCATAATCTTCAAGAAAAACTACTTTGCCCCTAAAATGCTCCTGTTGCGCGTAGTCAAGAATACAACGGATTAACTCCATCCCTGAGCGGTCCGCCGGGTGGGCTTTGCCGGCAAAAATTATCTGCACCGGGCGGTCGGGGTTATTCAGGATTGACGCCAGTCGATCCTGTTCACTAAAAATCAGGGTAGCTCGCTTGTAGGTGGCAAACCGGCGGGCAAATCCAATGGTCAGGGCACCGGGAATTAAAGCGTTATCCACTTCGGCCATTGCTTCAGGAGTCTCCCGGTGCTGATATTTTTGCTCCCGCAGTTTTTCCCGTACAAACTGTACCATAGCATTTTTTAAGCAGTTATGGACCTCCCAAATTTCCCGGTCCGGTATCTCGTTCAGTTGATTCAAAATGTCTCCAGCATTTCCGGGCTCAGCCCAACCCTGGCCCAGGTAACGTTCAAAAACGTTTTTCCAGGTCTCGGCAATCCAAGTATCGGCATGCACTCCATTGGTTACTGACGTAATCGGCACTTCTTCCACCGACAAGCCCGGATAAAAACGGTGAAACATATGGCGAGAAACCTCACCATGCAGTTTGCTCACTCCATTGCAATAACCGGTCATACGCATGGCCAGCAGGGTCATATTGAACTCACCCTGCTGAACATCCCAGCCCTGTTCAATAAAAGCTTCACACTCCATACCTGTATCCCGGCACAATTCCTGCAAGTATCTCTCCGCTATAGAACGGTCGAATACGTCGTGGCCGGCCGGCACCGGTGTATGGGTGGTAAAAACTGTGTTTGACCTGACGGCATCCCTGGCCGTGGATGCCGGGATACCTGCACTGACCATTTCCCGCATCCGTTCCAGAGTTAAAAAGGCAGCATGCCCCTCGTTAATATGCCAGACAGAAGGAATAATCCCTATAGCTTTGAGAGCCCGCACACCCCCGACACCCAGCATAATCTCCTGGGCAATGCGGTTTTTGCTCCCGCCGCCGTAGAGCTGGCCGGTTATTTTCCTGTCTTCCTTCAGGTTTAACGGGAGGTCACTATCCAGTAAAAAAATTCGGTTCAGTCCGACTTTTACTTCCCACACCCTGGCAAAAACAGTGCGGCCGGGATACTCTACCGCCACGGTGGTTTCCAATCCACTTGCCCCAACCACGGGCATAACCGGCATTTCGTTAAAGTTCAAGTCCGGGTAAATTGCTTGCTGCCAGCCGTCCCGGTCGATACGCTGGTTAAAATAGCCATGCCGATACATTAATCCTACTCCTACCAGGGGCAGGCCTAAATCACTAGCTGATTTGGCGTGATCCCCGGCCAGCACACCAAGACCGCCCGAGTATACCGGGCAGGACTCGTGCAGTCCAAATTCAGCGGAAAAGTAAGCGATAACGTGTTTTTTATACTGGGGATGCAAACGCTGCAACCATTTTTCCTCGCTCATGTACTTATCAAACTCACTCATCACAGCGTCGTATTTACTCAGGTATGTGCCGTCCAACGACGCCCGGTCCAAGTCTTCCCGGCGTACCTGCAGCAGCAGTTTTACTGGATTGTGGCCCACCTGTTCCCAAAGCCTTGGGTCAATGTCCTTAAATAGTTCCCGGGCCTGTTGGTTCCAACTGAACCACAGGTTGCGGGATAACTCCCGTAGTCGATGGATACGTTCCGGCAACAACGGATTTACTGAAACGGTGCGGAAATAAAACATAGCTGACCTCCGTGATCCGTATTTGCATATTGTTTATTTTGTCCTGTTGCCGGAATGAGAATGCACTAGAGCAGCGACAAGATACGAACTATATATATTGTAAAAAAGGCAATAATTTTACAGCCAGGCACTTAATGCTATAACTTCCGGGCACGTGCAATGGCGGACCATTTTCTTTTGCGCTTTTTATTTGGCTCATTCCTTTGGAAATGACTGGCTTCAAACGCTACAGCAACTTCTGAGTCGGCGGGAATGATCTCCACCGGAATAATAGCGCTTTGGGTAACGGTTTCCCGGTCATCAACAAATTTTACGTCCAATTGTTTTTTAAGATTTTCCACTTTTTTTTCCAGGTATTCTACCCGTTCCCTGGTGTTTCTTTTTCTTTCCGCATCCACCAAACATTCCAAGTCTTTGAGCTTGCTGCGCAGGCTGTAATTGCCGGCACTAAGCTTTTCTATTTCCCTAGCCATCTCATGATACTTTTTATTGCTAAATAGGGTATCTTCCAACTGATCAATCCTCTCACGGTAGATACTGTTAGTTCTTTTTAATGCTTCATTTTCTACCGCGAAAGCCCGAACCTTCTCATCCTTGTCTTTCCGGGACAACCCCCCTAATAAACGGTAAGTTAAAAGGAAACTCAGGGCCGCACCCACGCTAATCCAGGTTAAAATCATAGATTCTCCCATCATCATCTGCTTGCTCCTTCCACATGTAAAATATTAACATTTAATATTTTCTACCTAAATTTTACATATCCTTTTTTTAAATTGCTTTTTAATATTTATTAATCATAGAAAAACAAACTGATATAAATGATGGATACAGTTTTCCTTAATAGGCAGGAGTAGACTTTTTAACGCAGAATTCAATCATTATTTATAATAAATATGAGGTGCCGTTTAATGATTTTTTCGGAGGCAGCCGATGATGGATTCAAAAAGAAGAATACCACGTTATGGTGGAGCAGCTAAAGGAAGAACGCCAAGAATGGCAACTTTTTAGGATATACTGTATGTTTAAGGAACAAAAACGGTACTGGCTCCTCTAATGAAGCATAGGAGCCAGTACCATTTCTAGGTCCCTTTAAGAATTTAGAATCGGACGGTGAAACCGTTGAAAATTATCGTGGATGCTGACGCCTGCCCCAGGGGCGCCATGCAGGTGTGCCGCAAAATGGCCGCCCGACACTCGATACCGTTGCATACCGTGGCCAATTTCAACCACAATATAATCTCAGATCACCATGTCACTGTGGGTGATGCTTCCCAGGAAGCAGATTTGGCTGTCATTAATATGACAGCCGCCGGAGACATCGTGGTCACCCAGGACTGGGGGTTGGCGGCTCTGGTGCTGGGCAGAAAGGCAGCAGCCATTTCTCCCGGGGGCCGGATATATCGCCCGGAAACCATGGACTTTTTACTGGAGGAACGCGAAATCAAAGCCAAGCTCCGGCGCGGCGGCGGCCGTACCCGCGGCCCGCGCCCACGTACCGCAGAGGACGACGAACGCTTCGCTGCCGGTTTGCTCAGGTTAATTGAGGAATGTTGACTTAAGTAGAGGTTAACGCCTGCATAATTTGTTTTTTAATCGCCAAAAAATCCGGGGCAGTAACACACTCATACCGGCGTGGCCTGGGCAGATTAATATTTAGGTGCAGAGCAACCCTGGCAGGCCGAGGTGTTAGCACATAAACCCGGTCAGACAGAAAAATGGCTTCTTCAATATCGTGGGTAATAAAAAAAATGGCCCGCCTGAATCTGTTCCAGACCTCCAACAGCCATTGCTGCATTTTAGTCCTGGTAATGGCATCCAGGGCCCCAAAAGGTTCATCCAGCAGAAGGATATTTCGATGCGCCAGCATGGTGCGCATCAGGGCGGCCCGCTGGCGCATACCGCCGGAAAGCTCGGCCGGATAACTCTTCTCAAACCCGGCCAGGCCGAACAAAGACATTAATTCTTTTGCTTCCCGACGGGCCTTTTCGCGATCATCCCCGGCCACTTCCCGGGCTAGGATAACATTGTCCAGCACGGTGCGCCAGGGTAACAGCAGGTCCTTCTGGGGCATGTAAGACACGGTATCCACCGCCCGCAGGTTTTCATTTCCCGCCAAGACCACCCGGCCCCTATCGGGGCGCTCAAGCCCGCATATAATATTAAACAGCGTACTCTTACCACACCCGCTGGGGCCGATTAAGCTGACAAACTCCCCTTCGCCCACCCGCACAGAAACCTCGTCCAGAATAGGCAGCTGTTTACCGCCCACCACAAAACTTTTGGCCACACCCTCCAGCAAAACAACGGGGTCATACTTTAAGTTGTTTATACTCTCCCTGGTTGTCAAAAAAACACCTCGATTCTATGCCCCATTGTCCCACCAAATTTGTCCTGGCGGATGCGCAAAGCTGGAGTTAGCTACTTCGGCAGGAACTCGTTGGTAAAAGCCTTATCAGTGGCAATCATCTCCGGCAGCAGCTCTTTTTCGTACATCCAACGGGCGTAGCGCTCCCATACCTGGGCCTTTTGCTCCCCCCAGCGCGGTGCGTCGTCTTGATAGCGTGGGCTCAGGTACTTTTGGCTGGCCAGCAGCAGCTCTGCATCAGTTTCCGGTGTGTACTTAAGCAATATCCGGGCCGCTTCTTCCGGGTTATCAATGGCAAATTCATAACCCCTGGATACAGCCCGCAAAAATTTGTGTACCAGTTCCGGGTCTTCTTTAATTAGCTTTTCCCCTGTCGTAAGTACCGGTGTGTAATAATCCAGAGCGGGTTCCAATTGACGCACTTCTAGGAAATCCAATTCCATGCCCCTGAGTTCAGATTCCACTCCGGTCCAGCCGTAATAAATCCAGGCAAAGTCTATATCCCGCTCAACTGCGGCAAAGAAATCGGCCACCCCGGTATTAATCATTTCTACTTTACTGAAATCACCGCCGTCGCCTTCAATAACCGCCTTTAGCATAGCATCCTCGGTAGGGGCGCCCCAACCGCCGTAGCGCTTACCTTCCATATTAAGTGGCCTGGTGATGCCTTTCTCTTTTGGGGACGCAAAACCAGAAGTATTATGCTGGATTACCGCGGCCACAGAGACCACCGGTACTTCGTTGGCCCTGGCCTGGGTAACATCTTCCTGGTAACCCACGCCGAAGTGGGCTTGACCTGAAGCTACCAATGGCGCAGTGGCGCCGCCCTGAGCAGGTTCAACAATTTCCACCTGCAGCCCTTCATCAGCATACCAGCCCTTGTCCAGAGCGACATACAGGCCGGTGTGGTTGGTGTTGGGTACCCAGTCCAGCATTACGGTGACAGATTGAGGCTCAATCTTGCCCTCCCCGGCTTCCTCACCTGCGGCGGCACATCCGGCCAGTAATAAGACAACTGCTAACAAAAGAACGATTGCTTTTTTAATCACTTTATTTTCTCCTTTCATTGTAGTACCAGGGAATGGTTAACCGAGATATTAGTTCAATTAAAGCAAACAGTAAGAGGCTGATTAATGAAATAATCATTATCGCTGCAAAGACGCTGTCAGCTTGGTATGCGTGCGAAGCACGAGTCATAAAAACCCCCAGGCCGCTGCTGGCCCCCAACCACTCACCGATTACAGCCCCCATCATGGCATAAGTCCCTGCTATTTTCAGCCCGGCAAAAAATGACGGCAGGGCGGCCGGGATCAGTATCAGTTTGATAGTCTGCCAGCGGGAAGCTCCCATCACCTGTAACAGTTTAACCATATCGGCATCAGCTGCCTGCATGCCTTCAGCCATGCTTACGGCCACCGGAAAGAAACAGACCAGGGTTACCACAACCACCTTGGGCATAATTCCGAAACCGAACCAGATGATCAATAGAGGCGCAATGGTAATGATGGGAATAGTTTGAGAAAACACAAGCAAAGGATAGACCCCCTGCCGAATTCGGGGCGACATAGCCATGACCACCGCCAAAACCAACGCCACCAGGACGGCCGCTGTCAAACCGGTGAGGGCCGCCAACAAAGTGTAACGTGAATGATCTAAAAGCTGCGGCAGCATCTCCACCAAAGCGGTAAAAACCCGACTGGGGGGAGGCAAAAACCAGACCGGCATGCCAGTAATATGCACGCCGGCTTCCCAGAGCACCAACAACACCGCCATGATGCCCAGCGCCGTAACAGGGATTCTGTTAATCAGCCGGAAAATCACCTGTATTTACCTACCTTTTCCTCCATGGTGACTCCTCCGGGCGCGTAATCGATTTTAATCAGGGTCATTACCCTGACAGCCCCGGCTTCAACACAGGCCTGCTGGGCTTTTTTAACCACCTCCAGCAATTCGTTTAATTCGCCCTCCATGGTAGTTTCCATAGGACCTACCTCGTACTTGACCCCGGACCGCTGTACCACCTCGATAGCCCGGTCCACCACCGCGTAAATATCACCGCCGGGCACATTTGGTATCACCTGAAAACTAACGTTAATCACCTTGGTGCCAGGTGTTGCAAGTTGATTTTGTTGCAACTTAGTACCACTATTTCCCATATTTCAAACCTCCGCTTGTCCTTATTAACAGCAGCAGTCCCGAACTCACAGATATATCCACTTTTCCCTCAGCCAGCCGATTGCTCACCCCGTAAGGATTGCCAATCCTAAAGGTAGCGTTTTCCAGCGGCCAGCGAACTCCCTTTACATTTACCCCGGTGACCTGTTCAGTCAGGGGTAGTAGAGAAAACAAATCTCCCGGCCGGCCGTCAAGCAAAGCAGAGGCGTGTGGCGACACCAGGCTAATCTCGTTATACTCATTGATAATCCGCGCCTTTACCCCCCGGTCCAACGCCACGCACAGCAGGTGCACGTTGGCCAGGGAATGGTCAAACCTGGTCCCCAGTGCACCGACAATGATAATTTCCTCGGGGCTGCCGGAAAGTGCCTCGGCCATCGCCAGTGCGGTATCTGTATCATCTTTATCCGGCGGGTATTCCCTGACAGCAGCGCCCAGACCAACCAGACGATCCAGTTCCTTATGATCTAAAGAGTCCATATCCCCAATGATTATGTCGGGGATCAGTTCCAGGGCGGCTGCATACCTGGCCCCGCCGTCCACGCAAATTACCCGGTCTTTTGCATCAATAAATTCGCTTAGCCACTGTAAATTTTCAACTGTTCCCCCAGTTATAATAACGCAGCGCATCTGTTCACCTTCATCCCCTTGTTTAGCAAGGCTATCCTTAATTGCGTTGGAAAAGTGCCATGAATTGATTCGCCGGCAGACCTCTTTATGTATTCTCTCATCAGCAGTCTTAAATTATGGATTAAAAGCAACAAGAAAGCGCACCCCCGGCAAGGTGTGCGCTAATGTTCAGATCTACCTTCCCTACGCGGGCATTACCCCGATCAGGTTCTTGGGTCAGGTGCTTTCTAGCCCTTTCTCAGCCCATAAACATGAGCTCCCCCTCGTTTATTAAATTACTTATATTATAAGGTTAATATCCCCGGGAATCAATACCATCGGCAATGTTTATATTTATGCTACCCCATGTACTCGCGCATCATGGCGCTCTTTTGATAAGGACGGAGCAATCGGCGCACTGCCGGAACCGCTACGCTGCCTTTCATGATTTCCCGCACCCCGCCCCGGTATACCACCGAACCACCGTCAATAACAACTACATTATCGGTTAAATAAGGAATCTCCATAAAGTCATGGGTTACGAATAATGCAGTGGTGGCAGTGTTAGCCAGTAACTCGCCCAGTTTCTCCAGTAAGTCCACCCGGGTTGGAAAATCCAGGGCGGAAAAAGGTTCGTCAAGAAATACCACCTCAGGCTCCAGGACAAAGGCCCGGGCCAAGTTCACCCGCTGAGCTTCTCCGCCGGAAAGGTGCAAGGGGGTTCGATTGCTCAGGCCGGTGATACCCAATTTCTCCAGCCAGTGATGCACCCGACGGTCAATATCAGTCTTGTCCACCCCTCTAAACTTCAAACCCTGGGCAACATTGTTATAAACTGAGGTATTTAGCAACAGCGGTTCTTGGAAAACAACGGCCATACGGCGCCTAAAAGAAAGGGTATTTAAATTATTAACCTCATGCTCACGAAAAAAAATCGTTCCGGCCGTGGGTTTTTCCAACAAAGCCAAGGTTTTTAGAAAGGTGCTTTTGCCCGCCCCGTTGGGGCCAATCAAGGCTACTCTGTCACCCTGGTTTAACCTGAACTCGTCAACCTGCAATATGGTTTTTTTACCCCTGTTCAGCAAAAGGTCTTTTACCGCCAGCATTTAAACCGCTCCTGTTCAGCGTTATGTTTTTTAAAGCATATTGAAGTCATGATTAAGATAACACAGCAATGCTTTCAAGGCAAGCAACAAATTTGCCGGTCATTGATACCTGGTTACCTGGTTATTCCATTTTGGTTATCAACTCACAGTTTATATCCTTGCAAATTATTTAAACTATGCAGAGATGAATGTAGCCATTAGAATTATAAAACATAGTCATAAAAACGAGTTTGTTATGTTAAAAAAATGAATTATCAAATTCATCCGAGGTGATTATAATGCTCTTTGCAAGGCCCAGAAAACAGGCCCAAACTAAATGTACCAGCTATCACCTATCACCAGAACAACTTGAGGAACTGCAAAAAAAATACGGCCAGCCCGGGGAGATGGCGCCGGGCCAACCGGCTCCTAAAAAGCGCAGACGCTTGGACGCTCGCTTATCGGAGATGGATCGTAAGGAAAAAAATTTATTAGAACTGGACGATGACAATTCCGATGCTGATTCCGATTCCGAAAATCCAGTTATTCATTGATAACGCAATGAGCTCCTTTCAGGTTGCTACCCTGAAATAGAATTTAGGTTGTCATCCTGAGCGCAGCGAAGGATCTTAAGGATCTAGATTCCTCACTTCGTTCGGAATGACAATCCAAGCAGATTTTCATCCTTCTGATGGTGCCGCGACAGCGGCATGATGGTCTATCCATTTATTTATCAAGCGGCGGGGGCACCGCGCAGCGTCTTCATAAATCCGGCCAGGTCATCAGGAAGCAGAGACTGGTCGCCGTCCGACAGTGCTTTTTCCGGGCAGGGATGCACTTCCAGCATCAGCCCGCCGGCCCCGGCGGCCAGGGCGGCCCTGGCCACCGGCAGGACCAGTTCTCGCCGGCCGGTGCCGTGACTGGGGTCAGCCAGCAGTGGCAGGTGGGACAGGTATTTTACCGCCGGTACAGCATTAATGTCGAAGGTATTACGGGTGTAGGTTTCAAAACTCCTGATCCCCCGCTCGCATAAAATCACCTGGCTGTTGCCTTCGGTCAGTATGTATTCCGCCGCCATCAGCCATTCATCCAGGGTTGCGGACAGTCCACGCTTCAGCAGCACCGGGTAACTAGTCCGCCCCACTTCCCGCAGCAACCCGAAGTTTTGCATATTGCGGCTGCCAATTTGAATGATGTCGGCATAACGGCACACTTCCGCCAGCTGACGCACGTCAATTAGCTCAGTGATTACCGGCAAGCCGGCCACCCGGCCTGCCCGGGAAAGGATACGCAGGCCTTCCTCACCCAACCCCTGGAAGGAGTACGGTGAGGTACGGGGCTTGTATGCTCCTCCGCGCAGTATATTTACCCCCATCCTTTTCATCCGGCAGGCCAATTTAACCAGCATTTCCTCGTCTTCCACAGCGCACGGCCCGGCCACCACCACCGGTTCGCCGTCGCCGATTAAGCAGTCGCCCACCTGCACCACAGTGTTTTCTCTTTTGTTTGCCCTGCTGGCCAGTTTATATGGCGGCATCAATTTTCTTCACCTCCCGCCCGATAAGGGCGTCTTTCAATTCCCGCACCTGGCGGGCCACAGCCGGCACCAGTTCCGAGGAACCCGCCTGTTTAGCCACGGTTTTCACCAGTGCACTGCCCACCACTACGGCATCGCAAAAGCGAGCTGTTTCGACGGCCTGCTCTGGACTGGAGATGCCGAACCCCACCGCCACCGGTAGCGTGGTAAACCTGCGCACCGCCGAAGTCATGGCCGGCAGGCCGGTGGCAATTCTGTTTCGCTCTCCGGTAACCCCGGTCACTGAAACACAGTAAACAAAACCCCGGGCCTGCCGGGCAATCATTTCCAAACGCCGGGCGGGTGTGTTGGGTGTCACTAGGGGGATTAGATCCATACCGCAGTCATCTCCGGCCTGCAACAGTTCAACCGACTCTTCGGGCGGCAAGTCGGGTACGATCAAGCCGTTTACCCCCACCCTGGTGGCATCATTAATAAACTGTTTGACTCCATACTGGTAAACAGGATTGTAATAGGTCATCAGCACCAGCGGAATATCACTGCGCATTCTGATTTCTTCCACCGCTTCCAGTATATCCTTGAGTTTAGTTCCGGCCGCCAGGGAACGCTGGGCTGCGGCCTGGATGGCCGGCCCGTCGGCCACCGGGTCGGAAAAGGGCACCCCCAGTTCCAAGACATCGGCTCCGGCTTGTGCCATGGCGACAGCTAGCTCAATCGTGGTATCCAGGTCGGGGTCGCCGGCCATGATGTAGGGTATCAGTCCCTTTTCGGCGCGCAGGAGCGTTTCTTGCAACGCTAAGGCTATGCGACTGTTTAAATTGTTTTTATTCATTTAATGACACCCCCAGTTCTTCTGCCACTGTGTGCACGTCCTTATCGCCGCGGCCTGAGAGATTAACAATGATAATCTCATCCCGGGACAGTTTCGGTGCCAGTCGGGCCACCCCGGCCAGAGCGTGGGCGCTTTCCAGGGCCGGGATGATGCCCTCGGTACGGCACAGAATTTTAAAGGCGTCCAATGCTTCCCGGTCGGTGGCGGAAACGTAAACCGCCCGTCCGGAATCCTTCAGATAACTGTGTTCCGGCCCCACCCCCGGGTAGTCCAAGCCCGCTGAGATGGAGTGCACCGGGATCACCTGGCCGTCTCCGTCCTGCAGCAGGTAGCTGAGCGACCCGTGCAGTACTCCCGGGCGCCCCTTGGAAAGGGTGGCGGAATGCAGGTCGGTATCCAGTCCATGCCCGGCGGCTTCCACACCAATCAAGTTTACCCCGTCGTCTTCAATAAAGGGAAAGAATATACCCATGGCGTTGCTGCCTCCGCCCACGCAGGCCACCACGTAATCCGGCAGGCGCCCCGCCTGTTCCACTATCTGGCGGCGGGCCTCCTCACCAATGACCTTTTGGAAATCTCTGACCAGATACGGATAAGGATGCGGCCCGGCCACCGAGCCGATCAAGTAATAGGTATCGTCAATGTTGGTTACCCAGTCCCGCATCGCCTCGTTCATGGCGTCCTTTAAGGTGCGGCTGCCCGACGTTACCGGCACTACCTCGGCCCCCAAAAGGCGCATGCGAAAAACGTTCAGGGATTGGCGGCGGATATCCTCCTCGCCCATGTAGATAGCGCACTGCAGGTCAAACATGGCTGCTACGGTGGCAGTAGCCACTCCGTGCTGCCCCGCGCCAGTCTCGGCGATAATCCGCTTTTTGCCCATCCGCCTGGCCAGCAGCACCTGTCCCACGGTATTGTTAATTTTGTGCGCCCCGGTGTGGTTCAGGTCCTCCCGCTTGAGGTAAATCCGGGCGCCGCCCAGATATTCGGTAAGACCCCGGGCGAAATACAGGGGTGAAGGCCGGCCCACGTAATGCTGCAGATAATAATGCAGTTCCTGCCTGAAATCACTGTCGTCCCGAAAGTGGCGATAGGCGTCTATTAGTTCCTCTAGTGCAGGCATGATTGTTTCGGGCACAAATCTACCCCCGAAACCGCCATAGTAACCCCGGTCATCGGGTAAAACGGTATTTGCCCCGCAGTTACCGGTAACAGTCTTTGTTGTGTGTTCCGTTTCTACCTTTTGCGCTGCCATGCTCACTTAATTTACCCCCTTGGCCAAGTTGATGAACTCCCTGATTTTTTGCATATCCTTGCACCCATCGGTTTCCACTCCACCGGAGACATCCACGGCGTAAGGCCGTACCAGACGCACAGCCTCACGTACATTGGCGGCATCAAGCCCCCCCGCCAGAATCAGCAGTCCGGGGCAGTTTATTTTCGCTAACAAAGCCCAGTCAAAGGCGGTGCCGGTACCGCCGTAACTGCCTTCCCGATAAGTATCGAACAGGAAGGCCCGGGCCTTGTATTCTTTAAGCTCGGGCAGCGTCCGGCCGTTACCCACCCGCAACGCCCGAATCAGTGGGATGTTTAGCCCGACGTCATAATCGGGCGACTCATCACCGCATACTTGCACCGCAGTTAACCCGCAATGTAAAGCAACTTCGGTCACCCTGGTTGGCGTTTCATTTACAAACACCCCCACCCTGGCCACAAAGGGCGGCAGGGTTTTAATAATGGCCCGGGCCTGCTCCGGTGTGACCTGTCGGCGACTGGGGGCGAATACAAACCCCAGGGCGTCCGCTCCTGCTTCGGCTGCCGCCAGCGCCGTTTCGGGGTCGCTGATGCCGCATATTTTCACCCGCACGGGCGTGCCCGTAGTCACGCCCCGAAAGCCGCCTTTGCGCTGTTCAAACCTTTAAGCTGCCGGACAGCAGCCCACGGGTCACCACCTGCCATCAGCGTCTCGCCCACCAGCACGGCGTGAACTCCCCGGGCACCCAGCAGCTCAACGTCTAACCTGGTCCGGATGCCGCTTTCGCTGACTAAGGTGACACCGGGGTCATTGATGTAACCCATCAAGTCTACTGTGGTGTTTAAATCCACCTGGAAAGTCCGCAAATCGCGGTTATTTATACCCACTACCTTTGCACCGGATGTAAGGGCCCGCTCAATTTCTTCGGCCGTGCGGGTCTCTACCAACGCCTCCATGCCCAGGCTGTGGGTAAGCTCAATCAACTTTCCCAGCACATCACCGGGCAAGATCCCGGCAATCAGCAGCACTGCATCGGCCCCCAGCAGTCGGGATTCATACAATTGGTAGTCATCAATGATAAAATCTTTTCTTAACAACGGCTGACTGGTTATCTGCCTGGCTGCAGCCAGATAATCCGAGGAGCCGCCGAAAAATTCGCTGTCAGTAAGCACTGAAATAGCGTCCGCCCCGGCATCTCGGTAGGCAGTTACGATTTCTGCCGGGTTAAAGTCCGCCCGAATTATTCCCCGGGACGGGGAGCGCCTTTTTACTTCGGCAATCAGGGCCACTTCACCGGAACGGCGCAGCACTGCGGAAAAACTGCGGGCCGACGGCGCATCATGCAGGCGCTCTTTTATTTGCTGCAGCGGCAGCTGACGCCGGGCTGCCGGCACTTCCTCTTTTTTAAAGGCCACAATTCTGCTTAATATGTCGTGCTTCATAACCCGGCCGCCCTGGCTTTTCGGCCCCCGTTAGTAAACCGGATTAATTCTTCCAGTTTAGCCCGGGCCAGCCCGTTATCGATGCTCCGGGCAGCCAGTTCCAACCCGGCGGCAAAATCCCGAGCCGCACCAGCCGCCATGATTCCTAAAGCGGCGTTCATCAGCACCGCGTCCCGCCGCGGTCCCGGCTCTCCGGCCAGGATGCTTTGGGCGATAACAGCATTCTCCGCGGGAGAACCGCCGGATAACGCTTCCACCGTTACGTTGGCAAATCCATAGACAGCAGGGTCAAGAACGTATTCGTAAACTTGGCTGTTTCTAATCTCACAAATTGCTGCCGGACCCACCGGCGACACTTCATCCAGCCCGCCGGAACTGTGCACCACAAAAGCCCGTTCCGCTCCCAGCCGCAGCAGCACCTCGGCCATCACCCGCACCAGCGGGCCGCTGTATACACCCAGCACCTGTGCCCGGGCACCTGCCGGGTTGGTCAACGGGCCCAAAATATTGAACACCGTCCGAAAGCCTAGTTCCCGGCGTGGCCCGGCGGCATGCTTCATAGCCCCGTGCAATGCGGGTGCGTAAAGGAAGGCAATGCCCACTTGTTCCAGGCAGGCTGCCACTTCGCCCGGCTCTAACTCAAGATTGACTCCCAACGCCTCCAGCACATCGGCGCTGCCGCAGCGACTGGACACCGAACGGTTACCGTGTTTGGCCACTTTAACCCCGACCCCGGCCAGCACCAGCGCCGTGACAGTGGAAATATTAAATGTATTGGCCCCGTCCCCGCCGGTACCGCAGGTGTCCACCAGCAGCGGGTGACTGCTGGGTACCGAGGTGGCTTTGCTGCGAATTACCCGGGCAAAGCCGGTGATTTCATCAATGGTTTCCCCTTTCAGCTTCAGCGCCGTAAGCAGTCCGGCTATCTGGGCCGGCGTAGCGCCGCCCTCCATGATCAGCTCCATGGCCCCGGCCGCCTCAGCTTCAGACAAGTTCTCGCCCCGCGCCACTTTGTTGAGCAAATCCTTAAACACTAAGCTCTCCTCCTCTCACCTCTTAAGAATTTCAACAAATCAAACCCTGGTATCAGACACCAATTGTTGCTCTTGTTGAAACTCTTTTAACTGACTCTTTTTACCTTGGCGTTACTCAGGCCAAGATAGTTGCCCAGCAGTTCCATGCCGTACTCGCTGAGCATTGATTCGGGATGAAACTGCACCCCTTCCACCGGTAGAACACGGTGCCGCAACCCCATTATTTCACCCTCACCCGTCCAGGCGCTTATTTCCAGGCATTGGGGCAGGGTTTCCCGCTCCACCACCAGCGAATGATAACGCACCGCTTTGAATGGGGATGGTAGTCCGGCAAAGACAGTCCTGCCGTCGTGGTAGACTAAAGATACTTTGCCGTGCATGGGCTGTTTGGCCCGCACCACCCGCCCGCCAAAGGCCCGGCCAATGGCCTGCAATCCCAGGCAAACCCCAAATATGGGGATATTACCGGCACAATCCCTGATGGCGTTGACCATAATGCCGGCATTGTCCGGTATGCCCGGTCCGGGGGACATAACCAGGTAATCGGGCCCTAAGGAATGGATTTCCGGCACTGTAATGCGATCGTTCCGCCGCACTTGCACGTTTTCGCCCAATTGAGCAAGGTATTGCACCAGATTATAGGTAAAGGAATCGTAATTATCGATCATCAGCAGCAAGGTTAAAACCTCCTCAGTTGGGGACATTCCTCCGTTTCCTATTTAGGAGGTGTGTCCCCTTTCCTTAGCACGAAAACCCCGGTAAAAAAACGCAAAAAACCGACACTCAAATGAGTGCCGGCATTAATAAACCGATCGTAACTCATCTCAGCTCTGCTAGGGACTAAACTAGGCTAAACTCAACTAATCTCAGATCACAAAAAATTACCTGTTATTTACTAATTGACTATACTACCGCCATAAGCTTTTGTCAATACTCTTTTTATTCCAATCCCAAAGTTCTAAATATGGCCCCGGCCTTGTTGGCAATCTCCAAACACTCCAGTTGAGGCTGTGAATCGGCAACTATGCCGGCGCCAGCCTGGATATAGGCGGTACCGTCCCTAATGACCAGGGTGCGGATGGAAATGGCGGTGTCCATGCTGCCGTTGAACCCCACGTAACCGGCGGCCCCGGCATAAACACCCCGCCGATAAGGTTCCAACTCGTCGATTATCTCCATGGCCCGCACTTTAGGCGCGCCGCTTACCGTTCCCGCCGGAAAGCAAGCCCTCAATGCACCAAGGGCGCCGATGCCGCCGGCCAGTTTCCCCTCTACCCGAGATACTATATGCATCACATGAGAGAAGTACTCCACATCCATAAAACGGGGCACCCGGACGGTACCCGGTGCACAGACCCGCCCTAAATCATTACGGCCCAGGTCCACCAGCATCAAGTGTTCGGCCCGTTCCTTTTCATCGGCCAGCATTTCCTCAGCCAGGGCGGCATCCTCCGCCGGGCTGTTCCCCCGGGGTCGGGTTCCGGCAATAGGGCAGGTGGTCACCATTTCGTTTTCTACTCGCACCAGCATTTCCGGCGAAGAACCGATAACTTTAATGTCGCCCAGGTTAAAGTAGAACATGTACGGTGATGGATTCACGCTGCGCAGCCGCCGGTATACGGCAAAGTCGTTCCCGGCAAAATCCATAGCATAGCGGCGTGAAAGTACCACCTGAATGATATCGCCGGCTCTAATGTAATCCAGCGCCTTTTCCACCCGGTGCACAAATTCATCCTCGGGCAAGTCCGAACGGATTGCACCATGCAAAGTAAAACCGTCGGGCTCCGGCAACGGTTTTTTCAGGGCCGTCTTCATTTGCTCCAACCTGGCCAGCGAACGCCTGAAAGTAGCCCCGGGTTCTACCCCGTCTACGGGGTAATTAACTACAAAGGTAACGGTATGCCGCACGTGATCAAAAATTACCACTGACCCAGGCAGAAATTGCAAACAGTCCGGGATGTTCAACTCATCGGCGGGGTTGCCAGGCAGCTTTTCCAGGGAACGCACCGCATCGTAGGCCACAAAACCCACCGCGCCGGCATAAAAACGAGGCAATTCCTGATCCGGAGGCACTTTATACCCACTCATTAAATTTTCCAGTACCTCCAGGGGCGGCCCGTCGGCATCTTGCTCCCTGCCGTCAGGGTAAACCACCCGCCCCTTGCCGTTTGTTGAAATAAAAGTGGCCAGAGGGTCCAGGGCGATAAAAGAATACCGTCCCAGGTGGCGTCCCCCTTCCACGCTTTCCAACAGACAAGCCGGGCCGTCACCCGCCAGCTTGAGGAAAAGAGTAATAGGCGTTTCGGTATCCGTCAGGTACTTGGTGTAAACCGGAACCAAGTTATATTGCCCGGCCAGAAGCAAGTAATCCTGTTCTCCCGGCTGAATCATAAAAACATCTCCTTTTTGGGGTCAGGCTCTTAACTTATTAACTTATTTGCCATCTTAAAATTTACGGATGAAAAAATAAAAAACGGCCCCTAAAGGAGTGCCGCTGTATCGCAATCATGACCGCCGGCTCACCTAAGCTAAACAAAAACTCGTCTCTACTCAACTCAGCTAATTTACAATATTAAAATGTTAAAAGTATAATATAAACAAATTATCTGCCTGTCAATAAAAAAAAATGGTCTCCAGCGTTAACTGATGACCTAGTTTTTTTTCGATTCTTGTATAATATAGTTACCAGGGCCATTGAAGTGGCGCGCAAGGTACCGCATTACCAGTATCTTGCCAAAAAAATATATAACCGACAGCATGCTCAACTAAGGAGTGACCAATACTGGTTGTTTATCTAGCGTTAATCAATATCATTACATTTTGCATTTTCGGTTTGGACAAGCGACGGGCCCAGTACAGAAAAAGACGAATTCCGGAAAAACAACTGTTTTTTATGGCTCTGGCCGGGGGTACGGCAGGTGCACTGCTGGGGATGCATCTTTTTCGTCACAAGACACTACATCGTCGGTTTACCATGGGGCTGCCCCTGATTCTGCTAGTCCAGGTTAGCATTGGCGTTTATGTATACTTGCACACATAAACGGGTCAATAAAAAAACGCCGGTTCGAACCGGCAAAGAGCTGCTACGTCCTTTACGCCGCAATTATTTAAGTTTATTTGCCTTGTCCTTTTCCACGTTTGCACCTAGGGGCGAGCCCAATTCAAAATTGAATCCTTCCTTCTTTTTTTCCTTTTTCTTGTCCTTATTCTTGGCCACATTATCCCTCCTTTCCTGCGTATTAAAATTATGCTTAAAAAAATAATTATTATGCATCTTATATAATACCCGGGTTGGATTTGCTATGTCTTCTTATGTTAGAATATACTGTGTTTATCCAGTAGATTGTGGCTAGTATCTCCTAGGCTAGTCATTATTTCAGGAGGTATGTTAATGATTGATCCCATCGCCCTGACTATCGGACCGCTGCCGGTCAGGTGGTACGGCGTCATTATGGCCACTGCCTTCCTTATCGGTATAGCCTTGGCCTTCCGTCGGGCAGAACGCAACCATATTGACCCCAACCATATCCTTAATATGGTCACTCTAATTATACCCGCCGCCATTATAGGCGCCCGGCTTTATTATGTAATTTTCACCTGGGATGCGTACCGCGGCGACCCCCTTTCCGCACTGGCCATCTGGCACGGCGGACTGGCCATCCACGGCGGTATACTGGGCGGCCTGCTGGCAGGCCTGTTTTACGTACGCCGATATCGCATTTCGCCCTGGATTACTGCTGATATTGTGGCACCCAGCCTGATTTTGGGACAGGCTATCGGCCGGTGGGGCAATTTTATCAACCAGGAAGCGCACGGCGGACCAGTAACGGAGCAGTTCATTAACCGTTTTCCAGACTTCATTAAGAATCAGATGTACATAGACGGCCAGTATTACCACCCCGCCTTCCTTTACGAGTCGATCTGGAACCTAGGCGTGTTCTTATTTCTTTATTTGTACTGGCCCCGAAAGAAGGCGGAAGGGGAAGTGGCCTTTCTGTACCTGATTTTATACTCGGCGGGCAGGTTCTTTGTGGAGTCCATCCGCACCGACAGTCTAATGCTGGGTCCCTTTCGGGTGGCCCAACTGGTCAGCCTGCTGCTGATACTGATTGGTATTACTGGTATAGTGGTTTTGAGGCGTAGAAACAATACCTTAGGTTTTTCACGAAGACGCTAAGGTTAGGTTAGTTTTATTAGCCTCTATAAAGGTTGGAATTTGACCTTTAACATGTAATGTTAACCTGGTTTGACATAAAAAAAAGAAACCCTAAAAGGGTTTCCAAACAAAACAAGAAAGTAAAAAATATTTAAGGCGGAAGTTTTCACTTATAAATTTCGACAAAATATTATTTAATCCTTCAAAACTCGAAAACCTTTTTCAAAAATTTTAAAAGAACAATAATCAATGGGGAGTTCTAAGCCCGGCGGGCATTGGCTTGCCCTTTCGACCATTTTATGGTAAGCTTCCCTTGAGAGTTTTTTCGATCTTTTCCCCCATATAAATGGGTGCACACGGCTTATTTTCCCCAATTATCGGGAGGGCTCACATTGAGAAAACATTATAAACGAAAAACAACCCAGCCTCTGGAGAACGACTATAAAAAGGACCTCGCCGGCCTGGCCCTGATAGCGCTGTCACTTATCGGGCTAGCCGGTATTTTTACAAGTTCCGTCGGCACTGTTGGTATGCTAATTGAACAAGGACTGCAAATTTTAGCCGGTAAAGGTTACATAGCGTTTTTATTTATCCTGGCCCTGGCCGGAATTAAGCTTATGCGCCGTGAGAAATGGCAGTTCAACTCACGTTTTTGGGGGTTAGTAATATTTTTCGGCAGCTTGCAGATATTTCTGCATCGGGGTGTTCCCCTGGACCAATCCTTTAGTGCCGGCCTGCAGGGTAGCGGTGGAGGATTATCCGGCGCCGCCCTGGGCTATGTATTCATGTACAGTTTCGGCACCGTAGGCACCTATATAGTACTGGGCATCCTGGTAATGGCGGGCGCAGCCCTGTGCAGCGGTAGCACCCTAAAGGATTTGCTGGTAAACAGTTGGTTAAAAATAAAAGCAGCGGCGCTGCGGGTATGGAACTTGTCCTTTAATTTCCTGTTCGTGGAAGAAAATGATGACCTGACGGATCACCAAAAAGACAGGTCGACAGGCACTACCCTGCTCCCGGCACAAGAACCGATACTGCCAATTATTGAAGTGGCACGAACCGCCGCTGTAACCGCGGCACAACCCGCAGAGGGTGTAGAATTAGCACTGACGGGTGATACTGCCGGGGATGCTATTAAACATATCGACCCGCCCAAGGAAAACCTGCCCAACGGTAAGGAATACCACATGCCGCCGCTGGCTCTATTAAACCTGCCTCAAAGTAGCGTTGAAAATAACGCCGGGCGGGACATTACCGGACGCATCAACAAGCTGGAACAAATCCTCGAAAGCTTCAACATCAAGGCCAAAGTGGTTAACGTATCGGTGGGCCCGGCCATTACCAGGTACGAACTACAGCCCCCGCCGGGCATCAAGGTAAGTAAAATCGTAAGCCTTTCCGATGATATCGCCCTGGGCATGGCCACCACCGGGGTGCGCATAGAAGCGCCTATACCGGGCAAAGCGGCGGTGGGCATCGAAGTGCCCAATATCGAAGTGGATATGGTAACCCTGCGCGAATTGCTGGAAACCAGAGAGTTCACCGGATCGCCATCCCGTCTTACGGTGGCGTTTGGCAAGGATATTGCCGGTACGCCCATTCTGGCCGACCTGGCCAAAATGCCGCACCTTCTTATAGCGGGGGCCACCGGCTCAGGCAAAAGCGTGTGCGTTAATACCCTCATTTGCAGCATTCTGTTTAAAGCGGCCCCGGACGAAGTTAAATTCCTGATGGTAGACCCCAAGATGGTGGAACTGGCCAATTACAACGACATTCCCCACCTGGTGAGCCCGGTGGTCACCGACGCCAAAAAGGCGGCGGGGGCGCTGCGCTGGGCGGTGCGGGAGATGGAATCCCGTTACGACCGTTTTGCCGCTGCCGGGGTACGGGATATTACCCGGTATAACGCTCTGTTCGGGGAATTTGAACTGGAACCGGGGCAAACACCGATGCCCTATATTGTGTTGATTATTGACGAGTTGGCCGACCTGATGATGGTGGCTCCGGCCGACGTAGAAGACTCGATCTGCCGCCTGGCCCAAATGGCCCGGGCCGCGGGCATCCACCTGGTGGTGGCCACCCAAAGGCCCTCGGTCGACGTAATTACGGGCTTAATTAAAGCCAACATCCCATCCCGGGTATCCTTTGCCGTATCCAGCCAGATAGACTCCCGCACCATCCTGGATATGGGCGGAGCCGAAAAGCTGCTGGGTAAGGGGGATATGCTGTTCTTTCCCGTGGGCGCCGCCAAGCCGGTCCGGGTTCAGGGCGCTTTCCTTTCGGACAAGGAAGTGGAAAACCTGGTGGACTTTTTAAAGGACCAGGCCCGGCCGGATTATAACGACGAGGTGCTGCAGGAACACCCGGGCAATGAAACAGTGGAAACCGAGGATAACGATGAACTGCTGCCCCAGGCGGCCAGGATATTCATTGAAAGCGGCACGGCTTCCATATCCATGTTGCAGCGCCGCCTGCATGTTGGTTACTCCAGGGCCGCCAGATTAGTGGATATCATGGAGAGACGGGGTATAGTGGGCGGGTTCGAGGGCAGCAAGCCCCGGGCGGTACTGATGACCATGGAGCAATACCACCACGTATTTGAAAGTAAAAAAGAAGAAACGGCTGAACCAAAGATCGCGGCCTCATAAGCGGGGTCCGCGGTGGTAACACCTGGATGTTTTAAATGGGGTTGTGACCCCTGTCCTATGATAATCCTTGTAATTTTTAACCATCAGTTTTGTGCCGGACCTTTTTGTCACTGCACAAGTGGAAGACGAGGGAAAAGTCGTTGAAACTCACCGGGCTTACGCCTGAGATATACAACCATCTGTATAAAGTAACAGCATCGTCCACCCCGCTTAAGACCAACTGCGGAGAATTGTGTGGCAGTACCTGCTGCCGTCCGGGCAAACACGAGGACCTGGGCATGTACCTTTATCCCGGTGAGGAAGCCATGTTCACCCGCCGGGAAGATTGGCTTGCCTGGGAAGAACACAACCCTGCGGATTACGATTTTCCGGCATCCTGGAAAGGGTCGGTATATTTCGTGCGCTGCAACGGTGTCTGCCCCCGGGAAATGCGCCCCCTGGCCTGCCGTTTTTTCCCCCTGGCGCCCCATTTGCATCGGGACGGCAAGCTGTATCTTATCTATGAAACACTGGAACTACCTTACCAATGCCCGTTGATTACGGCGAGCAACCCGCTGGACCCCGGATTTATCAGCATCATGCAGCAAACCTGGCAGATTATGCTTACGGACCAGCGCATCCGGGACCTGGTGGAAGAAGATTCTCACCAGCGGGAAGAAGACGGCTTACCGGTGGTACCGGTGGGTCAGAGTTTTGTTTTTTAACCTAAAAATATTTATTAATAATTGACTGTTAACATGTCTCCGTGGTATGTCCCATGGTAATATAAATGAGCATTTACCAATTAAACATTTAAAAAACAGTGATGGAGAAAAGTAGGCAGGATCCAGCTTTTCAGGGATGGAGTGTCATAGATACTGTGAGCACTCCTAAAGTATGATCTGTTGAAGTTCTATCCGGAGTTGCACGGCTGAAAGTTTTTTTAAAGTAGGCTGTGATGGGATCTTCCGCCGTTAAAAGGAAGAGGGTATCGGAATCAATTCTGCTGAGAATGATTCCCGTACTTAACTAAGTGGGCATGTTTACATGCCAATTAAGTCTTTACTATCAAATAATTATTTAGCTAATAGATTGGGTAAAAAAGTAGCGATTTGCGGGAAAGCAATAAGTAATACCAGGCATACGACCAAGGCCGCCAGAAAAGGCCAAATGCCTTTAAAAATAACCTCCAAGGGAATGTCCGGCGCTACCCCCTTGATGATATACACATTCATACCCACCGGGGGTGTAATAACCCCCATGGCCACCACCATGACGATAATCACACCGAACCAGATGGGGTCGTAGCCAAGGGTGGTAACTACCACCGGGTAAAAAATAGGTATGGTAAGCAACACCAGGGCCAGAGCGTCAATAAAACAGCCCAGCATCAAGTATATCAGTAAAACAATACCCATTACCATAAAGGGTGGCAAAGCCAGGGCACCAGCCCAGTCAGCAAACTCAAAGGGCACTCTGCTTACGGCCATAAATCGTCCAAAAATGATGGCCCCGGCCACCATGAGCATAATCATGGCGGTGGTGCGGGTGGCATCCAGTAGAGACTTTTTCAACCCCTGCCAGCTAATAGACCTGCCCAGCAGGGCTACTGCCAAAACACCGGCGGCACCAACGGCGCCCGCTTCCGTGGGAGTAAACCAACCGGCAAAAAGTCCACCGATGGACAGTGCAAATACAACCAGTACTTCACCAAGCCCCCCCTTCAAGGCAGTAAACCTTTCCTTCCAATCGAACTTGGGTCCAGCAGGGGCCAAGGCGGGATTACGAGCGGCCAATATATAGATGGTCACCATGAAAAACAGCATCAGCAAAACACCCGGCAGTATACCAGCCATGAACAGTTTTCCCACCGATTGTTCAGTGGCCATGCCGTACACAATCAAAATCACGCTGGGCGGAATCATCACTCCCAGCACTCCACCGGCGGCAATGCTGGCGGTAGCCAGGGAGGCATCATAATTGTATTTTTTCATTTCCGGCAGGGCAATAGCGCCCATGGTAGCCGCCGTTGCCGTGTTGGAACCGCATATAGCTCCGAAAACCGCGCAGGCCACCTGGGTGGCAATGGCCAGCCCACCAGGATAATGCCCGATTAATTTGTAAGCAAAGACGTACAGTCTGGTGCCAATTCCCGAGTAAAAAGCCAGAAAACCCATCCAAACAAACATGGCGATAACACTTAGAGAATAGGAAGAAAAAGTTGAATAAATCTCTTCCGACACCATGCGAAAGGCCGCAACGGGTGATACCAGGTAACTAAACCCGGCAAAACCCACCAAGGCCATTGCAAAAGATATGGGCATGCGCAAAACCAATAAGACAAAAAAAATCATTACACCGATTAAGCCAATTAAACTGTCACTCATTATTTAACTGTCATCCTTTTTATAGAGTCGATTAACCGAACCAGCAATACCAGGCAAAGTACAAACAGACCAAGGGAAACCAGGTACACATAGGGATGGAACGGTGTTTGAGTGGTCGGTGAAACAACCCCGCTGGCAGCCAAACTCTGAGCATATTCCACCATTTTCCAGGACACCAGGCCCCAGAAACCAAGAGCAACAATGTTCATTAAAGAATCCACCACAGCCTGCACTTGATACGGAAACCGCTCAATTATAAAATCAACTGCAATATGGGCATTTTGTACGGCACAGTAAGCCAGGGCCAGGCCTATGGCCAGGGCAGCAAGAAAACCTACGTAATCAATGGTACCCAATATGGGGCTGTTAAATATAACCCGCAAAATTATATTGGATACCACCAGCACCATAATCCCGGCCAGGCAACACCCGGCGATTATGTCCAGCCACCGGCTAAGTGATTTTACGCCGCTGGCAAACAATTGCTCACCGGTTTTAGCCCTCAAGGCCGGTGTTACTTCTCTGGCAGTTTTTTCCCCAATAATTGCATTCACGTCAATAAACCTCCACGCTCGGTTAAAACTCGCCGTTATACTGGTCTGCCAATCCCTTGACCAAATCCAGGGTTTCCTGGCCGTTAAGCCCCTGCTCGTTCAATTTGGAGACAAATTCGTCCTGAATAGGCTGAACCAGTTCAATCCAGCGGTTTGCTTCATCTTCCGGCAGATTAATTACTTCAATGCCAGTTTCATCCACTGCCCACTGTAGCGCCTCTTCATTTTGCATATCCCATAAACCCATGGCCACTTCTTCAAAATAATTCCCGTTTACCTCTTCAATAGCCTGCTGCACCTCGGGCGACAGGGAGTTCCACTGCTCCATATTCATTGTGATAAAGAAAACTGTATTGTAAAGAAATGGAGTTATGGTCAAGTAATCGGTTACTTCAGCGTTTTTCCATCCTTTTAATACTTCCTGGGGCCCCAGATTCCCCTGCACAACACCTTTGGAAATGGCTTCATAAGCTTCAGACTGGGCCATGGCAACCGGAGTGGCCCCAAGTACTTCCAGGGTGTTGGCGCTCAAACCGGTAGCCCTAATCGTCATACCCTTTAGATCGGCAAGATTTTGCACCGGTTGTTTAGTAAACAAATCCCCAGGGCCTGTAGTCAATACCATCATTAGTTTGGTATCCTGTATTTCTTCAGGGTTCAGTTGTTTAATCCCTTCCCAGGCCACTTTACTAGCTACTTTGGAATTTTCGTAAATAATGCCCGGTAATTCAAAAACTTCCAGCACCGGGAAGCGCCCCCGGGTGTACGCATAACAGGAAAGGCCGATGTCCGCAACCCCGTTCACTACACCATCGTAGGTGGCTTCGGGTTTCAGCAGGGTTGAGCCCGGGTAGCTGGTTATCTTTACCTGACCATCGGTAGCTTCCTCAATGGCTTTGGCCCAGGGCTGTACCAGGTCCGTTTCAGCCGGGTGGGTGGCCGGGAAAAAGTGGGCCAGTTTAAGTTCCACTGTTTGACTTTGTTCCTGCTCGCCGGTTGAATTCGATGAACAACCAGTTATGGTCATGCCCAGTGTCAATACTAGCAAAAACAACATTACTAACATTTTGGTGCCCGACTGGCGGCCTTGCCTTAATAATCTCCTCATTTCTTTTCCCCCTCTTAAATTGTATATATAAAAAATAAAAAACTCCCGTAGGAGTTTAAGATAGCGCTCTTCCCATTAACAGGGAATTTCAAAGCCCTGCCCGTAAAATACAAAGACCACTTAACCTTGACTAATAAGCCAATTAATAATTAGGTAAGCGGAATTAATCTTAGCGGGACAGGTTTCCGGCAACCGGAATAACCGCGTCCTTATACCTACCATGCTACCATTCTACCTTTTTTAAAGCCCGCGCGCGGGCAGGAGAACTTACACCTTATCACCATGCCACACTTATATTTAAGTCTATTCAATACAACTTAAGAATTTCCTGCCTAGCAAGCAAAATTATTTTGGTTGTTTTCAACAAATTTCTACCGCACAAATTACAACCCCCGCGCCATAACGGCAACGGGAGTCTTTTTAATGCTTGGGTTCAGTTTTTTCCACCAGGCGGACCATTAAAGTGGCCATGACCCTTTTTTGTTCCTCGTCCGCCTCGTCCCACAATTCTTTCAAAAGTCTTTGCTCACGATTTCCGGGATCAAAATTGTTGGCAAAAAAATCCCCGACCCGATAGGCCGCATCATTAACCCGGTTACCGGAAAAGCCCACCGATTCGGCGACATCAACAATCCTTCCCAGCATGTTTTTCCATGTATGCCACCCGCTTTCAGGTTCCATTTTGGCACACCTCCTGGTATTATTCTGTGAATCGGAAGGTGAAATTATTCCCTAAACCTAGCATTAACTACTTTTGGCAATTCAAACTGAAGCTGCGCCAACGCCGCTAGATCGTCGGCCCGAATACCGGACAAACCACCTTTTTTTTTCGTCCCACGGGCGTGCGCACCGCTTCAACAATAACCGCTTCTGGCATAGCCCCAACCTCCGCTGCACCCGGTTTAACTAGCCCAGCAGTCCCTGCAAGCGCATGGCCAGCGACATATCGCCTTCAACTTTTAGCCTGCCGGTCATGAACGCGCTCATAGCGTCTAGCTTGCCGTTTGCCAGGTCAATAAAGTCCACAACTTCCATTTTTATGGTAATGTTAGCATCATCAGCCAGACTTTCTTTAACCTGGCCGTTGCCGTCTGAGAAAACGACGTTATAATCACCGCCGCCTTCACCGGACAAACAAAACTGGTAAGTAGCTGCAATACCAGCCATTTTGGCCGGGTCACTATTGATTTTTTCCTGCAACCCTGCAAATACATCTTTTATATTCATTTAGAAATCCCCCTTTGGATTTTATCGAAGCTTTATGGTGTCATCTTATTATCATATGCCCCCCGACCGAATAGATTTGCCAAGTAACCTTTTATTTACTTTAAATTTAATCCAGCTTAATTCACTGACGAAACCGTTGTCAATACAAGAGAGAAGATCTGATAACCGGGTCAACAAAGGTCCGGGTCATTGTTAATGAAACTAAGTGAAATGAAGGAACTAAAGCCCTTAAATACTCATATTTTGCACTGCGCTCAGTATGACACTTTTGGCTTGCCATATTAATAGAAAACCCGACCACTAATCTTTAAACCTTTATTGCTTCGGCACGATAAAACAGGTACAGGTACCGGGCTGTCACAGGCAAACCGGTGAGCATTGCCGCCGCCCGAGAGTATAGGTCCACCTGGTACCGATAGTGTTCCACCAACTGGGGCAGAGTATCTCGGGTGTAATAGTCGGTCTTGTAGTCCACCAGCAGGAGCCCATTTTCCTCATCCACCAGACAGTCGATAATCCCTTGTACCAACACGGTGTCTTCACCGGAATCGCTGCCTTTGATATCCGGGTCAATATTCTTCAGGGGCAGTGCCAGGGTGAAGGGCTGCTCCCGGTACACCCGGCGGCCGGCCAGCACCCGGCGGCCCAGCAAACTGCAGAAGAATTCAGCCACTGCTTCGGGATCCACCACTGCTGCCTGTTCCGGCAGAACCTGCTCCTGATCCACCAGGAGAGCTATTTGGTCCCGAACCCCGTCCGCGGACAAGTCACCCGCCAGGTTTAACAACTGCATCACCAAGTGCAGCGCCACACCCCGTCCAGCGGCGGTAAGTTCCCCCCGTCGCTGGACGAAGGCCGGCCTCACTGCAGCATCGGCCCGAAAAATTTCCCACCGGTTTTCCTTATCTTGATCAACACTACCCGAAAGAGTTAACTGTGAAGATTCATACATAGTAAACATTCCCTCAGGAACATCCCACCGGGGACATTCCAGCGGGGCTATTCCATCGGGGACACCCATAAGTTGGGGACATTCATAAGTTGGGGACATTCCATCGGGAACATTCATAAGTTGGGGACATTCATAAGTTGGGGACATTCCATCGGGGACATTCCTTCGAAGAAGGTGTGTCCCCTTTCCTTGTTTGGAGGTGTGTCCCCTTTCCTTGTTCGGAGGTGTGTCCCCTTGCCGATTATGAAGGTGTGTCCCCTTTCCTTGTTCGGAGGTGTGTCCCCTTTCCGCTATGGCAGGTGTATCCCCGATCTGCTTTAATGCGGTTACCGTCGCCCGGGCAGCCAGACTGTGCAAGTGGTGATGGGGATAAACCCAATTAAGACGGGCTTCAACTGCCCCGGCCCGCGGACCGGTCAGAGACACCGCCTGCATTTTAAACACCGTTTGGCGATATTCTTGCGCTGCTCCCGCGAAAGCCTCCATATCCAGCCCCCTGCTACCGGTCACCCGCACCAGCCAATGTGATCCATTTCCCCAGGGAGGAGAAGCGGTCTTCTCTAAACCGGCTAATTCCCGCAGCGTTGCGCCATCGGGGTGCCCGGCCAGGGCGGGGCAAAGCCAGTCCAGATAATTAACCGCCTGAGCAGTCATCCAAGCCGGCAGCCGCGTTCCGTACGTCCCAATTACACCACACCACCGGGTGGCGGCATCTTTTAGTTTAGAGACCGAGCCCACCAGGATTAGTTTCTCCTTGGCCCTGGTCAAGGCAACGTAAAAAAGCCGCATTTCTTCAGCCAGTTCCTCGGAACGCATTTTTTCCCGCACTGCCAATTTAGCCATGGTGGGATAAGTGATGCGTTTTTCCGGGTCTATCAATTGAGGGCCCAAACCCATGTCGCGGTGCAGCAAAACGCTTTTATTCAGGCTTGTGACGTTAAACTTCTTGCCCAGACCGGCTACTATGACCACCGGGAATTCTAACCCTTTGCTTTTGTGAATGCTCATTATACGTACTACGTTTTCATTCTCACCCAGTGCCCGAGCTGTACCCATATCCCCCTCGTTTTGGCGCAACCGCTCAATAAAGCGCAGGAAGCGGAACAAACCCCTGTAAACAGTGGACTCGAACTGCCCGGCGCGTTGGTATAGTGCCCGCAAATTGGCCTGGCGCTGACCGCCGCCGGGCAAGCCCCCCACGTAGTCGTAATAGCCTGTCTCCCGGTACAGAGCCCAGATCAGGCCCGGCAATCCGCTTTGACGAGCCTGGGTGCGCCATCTATCCAACTGTCGTAAAAACTCGGCCAGGCGTTGGGCCAGTTCCCCTGAACCTTCCCGGGCTAGTTTATCCAATGCGTCGTAAAATTCACCGTTCCCACCGGCCAGTCTGATTCGGGCTAAATCGTCGGAATTAAAGCCTGCCGCGGCTGATCGAAGCACTGCTGCCAGAGGCACATCCTGGCGCGGGTTATCAATTACTTTTAACAGCGAGAGCATCGTCTCCACCTCGGTGGCCTCAAAGTAGCCCGTGGTCAGCTCGGCATAAGCCGGCACACCCAGTTTGCGGAACTCTTCCACGAACGTGTTGGCCCGACCGGTGGTGGCCCGCATCAGCACCACCACATCCCGATAGGCCAACGGGCGGTATCCGCCACCGCTTCGGTCATATATCGGATGTCCGCTTTCCACCAGTTCAATGATCCGGCGGGCCACGATGCGCGCTTCCACCTGCAGGCCATCCAGTTCCTCTTCCGTTTCTTCACCCTGTTCAGCCCCGTCATCCGCAGCTTCTTCCTGCCCATCAACAGCATCGTCCGGCGTGTTGTCAATCAGAAGCAGCTCAACTACATCACCGGTTTCTTCGGGTAAGGGGGGGTAATCAGCGCCATAAGCCAGTTCGGCCCGCTGGTCGTATTCCATTTCACCCACCGCCGGCGTCATTATCTGGCGAAAAACGTGGTTCACGGATTCCACCACCGAGCGCCGGCTGCGGAAATTCCGGGCCAGGTTTACCAGCCGCCCAGCATCAGACTGGTTTGAAAACCAGTTGTACTTGGCCAGGAAAAGACCGGGTTCAGCCAGTCGAAAGCGGTAAATACTTTGCTTGACATCACCCACCATAAACAGGTCTGGACCGTCTTCATCGGTACCGGTCAGCAGGTTAAGAATGGTTTCCTGCACAGCGTTAATATCCTGATATTCGTCGACCAGCACCTCGGCATAACGCTGCCGCAGTTCCAACGCCACCGGCGAAGGCCACACCACACCTCCGTCATCATCCGTGTTAAAAGAAGTGTGTCCCCTATCATACGTTGGGGACATTCTTAAGTTGGGGACATTCTTAAGTTGGGGACATTCCATCGGGGACATTCCTTCGAAGAAGGTGTGTCCCCTTTCCTTGTTCGGAGGTGTGTCCCCTTTCCTATTACGGAGGTGTGTCCCCTTTCCGCTGCCAGAGGTGTGTCCCCTTTCATACGTTGGGGACATTCCTCCAACGGAGGTGTGTCCCCTATCCGCTAAAACCTCCAGGGTGAAGTGTTCCAGATCATTAAAGTCCACTACCGCGCGTTCCAACTTAGCCTGGCGATAGCAGGACGCGAAATACCGCACTAATTCCGCCAAGGTTTGAGCCGGTTCAGCGAGACGACGCAAATCAGCCAATAAATCAGCGGGTGGGCGGTTAAAATACCGGTTTCGCAAGCCTTGAATTTTCCTCTTCATCATATCGCGTGTTTTCTTTACCGACTGCACCAGGTCCCCGTCAGCCTCCTCCTTGCGGCAGCGCGCCAAACCGGCAAAGGATAGCCAGCTGAACTGACGGTAAAGTGAGTCCCAACCGGCTGCACAGGATTCGGCCAATTCATCCAACAGCGCCAAATCTTTCTCCAAGGTAGGCAAATACGGGGCTGGGCCGCCAGGTCTGCCGGCCATACCCACAGCCAGTTCCACCATACCCCGGGCGGCGTCGATTTCGTTGCGCACACTTGCTCTGAGCACATTAAACCAGGGCAAGTGGTCCACCACCGTATCTTCCGGGATAGCGAAAGCGCCGGGCAGGTGCTCAAGCCAGGCGTCCGGCCGGGGGGTGCTGCGGGAAAATTTAAATACTTGCAATACCAGTTCCTGCACCCCGCCATCGTCCTTTGAACCGCCATAGCAGTCCGCCAACCGCAAAAATTCGGCATCTTCCAAGGCGTAGCGCTGCTCCAGCACATCATCCAGCACATCCAACTGCAGCAGGGCCGCCTCTGTTTCATCCATTACCCTAAACACCGGATCCAATTCCAGTCGGTAAAAGTTTTGACGGATCACGTCCAGGCAAAATGAATGAATGGTACTGATAGCGGCCCGCTGCAGCAATGCCAGTTGACGGCGTAGGTGCGCCGACCCTGGGTTATGCTCCAGGGCAGCGTTAATGGCCCGGCCGATGCGCTCCCGCATTTCCGCTGCCGCCCCGCTGGTAAAGGTAACTACCAGCAGTCGGTCCACATCCACCGGGTCTACAGGGTCAGTGATACGCCTGATGATCCGCTCCACCAGCACACTGGTTTTGCCCGAACCGGCTGCTGCCGACACCAGCATTTGCCGATCCCTTTTTTCAATAGCTTCTAATTGTTCCCGGGTCCACTCAGCCATCAGTTCGCACCCCCAATTCCCGCCTGGTTTTTTCCAGTACGTCTGCATTTTTTTCTATTTTCAGCACCCGGTATGCGTTACCCGGTAGTAATGGATCAAACCGACATACCGGCTTAAAAGAGCAGAATTTGCAGGCGCGCTGATTGCCCTTGCGGTAGGGATTGATGTCCTTGACACCGGTCAAAATTTCACCACCTGCACCCACCAGCCTGTTTTGCAATAGTGCCAAAAGCAGTTTAAAATCTCTACTGTCCACTACGGATGAATAGGCAGTAAAAGTGCCGTCCTTCTTGATACCCACCGGCACCAGGTCGGAAGCCGGACCTGTCTCGGCATCCAGCTTATCCACCAGGGTCCGGTCCGCCAGCACTAGCCCGTTCATTTTAAGTTTGCGTAGCAGCCGTTGCTCGATTTCTACTGCTTCAATCGGTTCCCCATCTGTTTTGACCAGCGGGTCGTCCACCCTAAAGTACAGTACTGCCCCGGGTAAACCGTCCTTTCCCGTCAATTCCCGGGCATAGCGCAGGGCCACATCCAGGTAGGCCAATAGCTGCAGTTTCAGTCCCTGCCAAACGTCGTCAAGCTTAATAGTGGCAGGGCCGGACTTGTAATCGATTACCCGCAAATATACCCCGTCTTCGCCGGCGTCCACCGCATCCACCCGGTCGATAAAGCCCCGAAGAATCATTTCGCTTCCGTCCGGCAAGGCAAAGGTCACCCCTTCCAGACCGCCCTGCATACCAAAGGCTAGTTCCAGTCCCACAGGGCGAAACGCCCCGCGCCTGGCGTGTTCGGACAGTACCAGCGCCGAACGCTGGACTACCCGCTTAAGCTTGCCACTTAAATAACGGTGCCGGGCCGAACTGAGTAAAATTTCACTTTGCAGCCTGGGGGCCAATTCATCCACCACGTCCCCGGCCAGGCTGCGGCATTGTTCAATGCTAAGCACGCCCCAGTCAATGCCCCGGTCCACCAGCCGCTGGGCAAACATTTTCAGTGCAGCATGGAAAAACTGGCCCATGTCCGGCGCTTCCAACCGAAAAACATCCCTCTCCCTCAACCTCAGACCGTAAGCCAAATAGTGAGCATAGGCGCAAGAATAATATTTCTCCAATGCCGAAACGCTGGTTTTAAAAGGCCTCCCATACAAACGTCCGCTTAAGTCCCCTGGCAGACGACCTTCACAATTGTCGTTAAACAAGCTTTCTATCACTCTTTTAAACAATTGGTTACTGTTATCCCGGGCAAACCAGTTATATACGTCCCACCACAGGGGGTCAATCTCACGCCCGGCAAAGGCGTCACGCATCCTGCCCGCCAGATAGGTTAGACAGCGGCCGGAGCGGCTGACAAACTCCATGTCGTCGGCACCCCGTTCGCCTGGCCCCTGAGCCCACAACCCTTCCCCCAATGTGGGGAACAACTCTCGTAACCGCCGCACAATGGGTGACGGTTTCAGTGATCGGCCCTCGCCGTCAGCCAGCGGGTACGAGATCACCAGCTGTTCACCGGCCCGGGTCAATGCCTGGTAAACTATGTACTGTTCGTCAAAAGCCCGACGACGAGCACCGGGTGCCAAACGCAGACCTGCCCCCTGCAGGCGCTCCCGCTCAGCTTCAGAGAATATACCTTGTTCAAATACCCGCGCCGGGAGCACCCCCTCATTGACCCCGGGTACAAAGGCCGCCTTTACCTCGGGGCTCCGGGAACGTTCCAAAGAACCCACTACCACCTGATCCAGACCCGGCGGGATTAGCCCCAGTCGAACGGAGGCAAAGCCTGCTTCCAGCACCCGGATAAACTGCCGCAGATTCATCTGCTCTTCGCCAAGGGCTTCCACTAATTCGTCCAGGAGCAGCACCACATCCTCCCAAACCTGGGCGTGCTCCCCGGCCGCCTCCAGCCTGCCCTCGTCCGCAGCAGCGCGGCTCCATTGTTCCAACTGGGCCGGCACATGCAGTTCCTCTAGTAAACCGTACAGCGCAGCGGCGCAGCCTTTCACGTCCTTACTATCAGCCAATCGCTGCTGCAGGCGGAACAGAGCCGTAGCCGCCCTCGTTCGGATGGAGTTGATTTCATCCATTGCCCTTTTTTCTGCTTCTGTCGTTTCGGTATCCTCTTCCAGGGTAAGCCGGCGTCGATAGTCCCACGGCCGATCGTCAGTCCAGCGCCCGCCCCGGATACCGTGAGCCAGGGCGTAATTTTCCAGCCTGTCCACCTCTTCCCTCGACACCGGTGCCAAATCTGTTTTCAGATAGCGGAATACCGGGTCGAATGGCCAGTCGCCGGCCACCGTTTCCAGAGCGGCTCGGATCAGTTCCACCAGCGGGTGGTGTAACACCGTGCGTTTATGATCCAGAAAGAAGGGGATGCCATAATCACTGAACACCGACTCAATCAGGCCCGCGTATAAATCCACCTCCCGCAGCATAATCACCACGTCCCGCCAGCGATACCCCAGATCACGGCAAAGGCGGGTAATCTCCCGAGCCATACCCTCCACCTCGGCACGCCGGTCAGCCGCCGCCATGATTTGAATGCCCTCATGATCCGCTCCCGGGGCGGCCTGCTGACTGAAGTAGCATTGCTCCAGTTGAACAAGACCAGGGGCTCCAAAACGATACTGCCGCCCGCCAGGCACCGGAACATGCATTACTACCGGTATATTTTCTCTGGCCGCCAGGTCTACAAGGGTGTTATATGTTTCCCATACCGGGTAAAAGGGATCGGTTTCCGCCAGTTCCCCTTGGGTCTCTTCAGGGTGCAGGCACAGGGTCACCGTCACCCCGGACGAACGCCGCAGCAATGCAGCCAGCATGTCGTATTCCTGGGGTGTAAAACCGGTAAACCCATCCACCCACACCCGAACTTCATTAAGCCAGCCTGATAACCGTATTTGTTCAGCCGCCAAGGTAAGGTAGTCATCTGGATCGGTAAACCGCTCCCGGGTAAACAACTCAAAATCGTTGAATATCACCAACAGATCTTGTAGTTTCTTCTCTAGATTGGCACCATCTCCGGCCCCCGGTAAACTAGTCAGCGCCCGCTTTAAATCATCCGGACCGACCCGGTATATTTTCATTTCACCCAGTGCTCCAGCCAGCTGATCCACAAACCCCGACAAATCCGCGGCCCGGTGAAATATATTCAGCTCATCCCGCCTGCTTTCCAGCATTCGACGCAAAACCATCCGCTTTCCGGTTTCCCCAAGGGGCACACGGCTGCCGCCACCTGTTTCCTGCAGCACTCGATAAGCCAGTCGGCGAAAACCAAGCACCTGAGCGCGTATGTACCCGCCCATGCCAGTAGTACGGGCTAACTGCTTTTCAGTTTGAAAAGAGGTCTGCTCAGGCACCAGCATAATTAACGGGGAGCCCAGCGGCTCATTGGCCATCTCCAAGGAAATTTGTCGCAAACAGCTGGTCGTTTTCCCGGCCCCCGCCCTTCCGGTAACAATATTTAAGCACATGGTCGTTTCCCTCCCAGGCCATTTACTGTATTGTTAAATTGATCTTACCCGATCGTATGGACTTTTTCCTGTCTTAAAATAAAATAAAACCCCTCGCCACTTAAAGCGAAGGGTTTATCTGCTGTTATATACCCGCCGGGTCGTCACCAACTGTTTTTCTAAAACCCACCTCTCCTAGGTGGGTGCCCGACCTGTGGCGTCTGCCTTCCGCCTTGATGCGGCCTGACATAGACTACAGGACCGTTTGCTCCCGAAACTCATCTGTAGGTTAGAAAAACAAAGGGGCAACGGGCCAAGCAGGTCACTTGCCATATTTTCAACTGCATTATAACATAAAAATAGCGCATTGTCACAAAATTTGTAAGAAAGTGTATTGTTAATCTTTTTGCCACGGCAATGTTTAATCTTAGTTCGTACTGAAATGTTAACCTAAAAATGCAAATATATAAAAAAACCAGAGTACGGCTGTAAGCGAGATTCTGTTTCAGCAATCATCTATCTAGGCAAACCTTCCGGTCTGCCTCCCCTCAACGGGGTGCCCCTACCCGCGGTTCAAAGACCGCCTATTTGGGTTGCACGCTGGCGGAGTTTACCCTTGCACTCACCGGTTGCCCGGTGACTTAGTTTCTGTGGCACTTTACGGTTACTTAAAACCCAAGGGGTCTATTTTACCGTCGTCAGGTCGCCCTGCCCCGGCTTACGCCGGGCGCCGTACTACACCGTTTGTCCATAGACATCCGGTGTGCGTGTCTCGACTTTCCTCTACCATACGGCAATATACCGTTTGGCAGCGACTGCTCACCGTACTCTGGCTCTATTCAATTGATACACTATGCATTATAAATCATTTGTCGAGTTTGCGCAAATGTAAACTATACCACCCGGATAGCCAACCGCAGCCAAAACACCGTGATTGACTAACATTAGCAGTAAACACAGAAAAGGTATGCTTCACTAGCATATAAATCGTTGACTTATTAGCTCTATAAATGATAAATTTAATATAAACTCACCCGCTACGGGAAGGAGGAAAACTGTTGGATCAGTACTGGAACATATTTTACATTATAATGGGCATTATGGCTTTGGTAGGGATTCTATCCGGATTTTTCGCCAACCAAATTAAGGAATCAATGAAAACCCTGGAACATTATGCTAACGGCAAGGTGACCGCTCATCACAGTTACACCCCCTATGATTAAGCCCAGACAATTTTAGTCATTGTATTAAACTTAGCCCCGACGCGGCATGCCGGGGTTTTCTTGTTATAAAGGAAAAGAGGGTAAGGGTAAATATCCCCAACTTGGGAATTAATTCCATTGAGGAATGTCCACAACTATGGAAAAGTTGCTGTATTAATGTTATACTAATAAATATGCAGCTAAAGGAAGTGGGACATATTGTACATATCAGGTACCAGAACAGCACTGCGAAAGTGTTTGTTCTTATTGCTGGTCTTGCTTGTATCACTAAATGTTGCAGGTTGCTCATTGAGTCGGGACACAGACAGTAACAACGACACCACCAATGACTCAGAGAAGAAGAATAACGGTGTACAGGAACAAGCAGACATTAGTTTAAACGTCTATTTCGTAAAATTTACCGCCGATGACGCATACTTGGTGCGGGAAGAACGAATGGTTCCCCAAACTGAACAGGTAGCCCAAGCAGCTGTTGAAACACTGATTAACGATGAAAAAAGCATATTCCCATTGGACACCAAGGTACTCGATATCACCATCGAAAAAGGTCTAGCCACTATTAATTTCAGCAAAGAAGTGTTATACAACTCGAACGTCGGTTCCAGTGGTGAGGCACTGGGTATTCAAAGCGTAGTCAACACGCTCACTGAGTTTCCGAACATTGAAAAAGTGGCTTTCCAAGTTGAGGGCAGCGCAGAAGGCCCGGCCAAGGATTGGTGGGGGCATATTGGCCTTTATGACCAGCCTTTCACCAGGGATCTTTCCAGGGTATATGAACCTGCCATTTGGGTAACCCACCCATCAGAAAACCAGGTAGTAGGCATACCATTGTTAATTAATGGCAGCGCTCGGGTGTATGAAGGAACGGTACAGATTCGCCTATCGGATAATGCCGGTAAAATATTGGACGAAAGTACCGTTACGGCATCAGAAGGCGCACCAGGAAGAGGAGATTTTGAAACCAGCTTAAAGTTCAACCCACCATCCGAGGGGAAAGGTACTCTTGAAGTTTATTGGGTCAGCCCCAAAGACGGCAGTGAACAAGATAAAGTTACTGTGCCTGTACAATGGCCGTAACAGCGGAAACAACGGAGGTGAATACACCGTGGCTAAAACCGAAGTAAGCTTTCCGGCCGAAAACAGAAACCCGGAAAAACTAGTCGCTCGGGTTAAAAGAGACTTAACATGGATCATTTTTGCTCTAGCCGCAGCCTTAGCTGCAGCTGCTGCAACCTACACGCTACTCCCCAAATAGAAACACCGGTTCAAACGGCAACAATAAGATGCAAAAAGAAGAAAAAACCGCTTACTCAAGAGGGCGGTTTTTTTATTTTCCTAAAAAGAATGCGCAAAAGGTTTCAGTACTGCTTTATTGTAAGAAGAAGTACCACAGCGCCCCAAAAACAGCCATCCCAGCCACCTTTACCACCGGGGCCCTCTTCTCGCTAATTAAGCCTCTGTATTTATACCACTCCACCAACCCGGTTGGAATTACAAAAACAATAAATATGGCCTTTGTTATTGGCACCATCACGGGGTGTCCAAAAGACAAGAACCATAATATCACTGCCCACATAGCAGTAGCCATGACAATGCGAACAGGTTGAGACAAACTACTTTTTTTTTCGGTCATGTTAATCTCCCTCCCACCTGATTACTTTTACCCCACCAAGAAAAAATCCTGCATGCACAAGATCAAACTGCGAGGTTTATGTTAGGGAGAAAAAAACCCGCCTTCACAGGCGGGCTTGCTGAGAGAGAATTAGGAGGCTGGTTACTGCTAGTAGCAGTGTTAATATTATTGCCCGGCGATCCACATAATATCCCCTTGATTATAATATTAATTCAACTGGTTCATCCTCATTTAACTCGCTCCCTAAAGATATTCGGCGATGGCCTGAAAAGGTCAGTGTTTGTTAAAATACCATTCATAAATAGCCATTTTTTTTGATTTAAACAAGTTCAGTGAATTTGGGCTGTAATGTCACGTTTTTATCACAGGTGAATAATATGAAATTGAATTATAGCTTTACTTAAAGCAAAACTTTGCCAAAGGAGGTATATCGATGGCTTACGGCGCTGGCGCAACCGCCCCCTATTTTGACGGTAGCTTTATCCTGTTTCTCGTCCTAATCCTGCTTGTGTTTGGTATGACCCCGTTCTTCGGAAAACTAGATGCCTAGCATGGAATCCCAGGAAAGTATTAGGGGCGCCGATGAGCGGCGCCCCTAATTGTTTTACTCGGCTGTCATTTCCATGGCATCGCTGACATCAGGTGCGTTAAAAGGTATGCCCGGGTCGGTAACTTTAATATCTCCGCTCATCTTCATGTCCAGCTTAAATGCTTTCGGAACCTGTAATTCGCTACCACTAACTGCACCGGTTTCTGTTTGAGAGGCTTCAACGTCCATTTTAATCCGAGCGTTAAGTTTAATAATATCAGTAATCAAGGTTTCCTTGTTAATCAGCACAGTATAGTAGTATTCAATCTCCATGCTTTCGATCATTTGCTGCATTGCCTTAACCTGCTCGGGGTTATCACCCGGTCCGGATATGCCCTGCAAAACCTGCTGCATCATCTGGGGCATTCCTTCACGAAATTTTTCCATATCCAATGTCGCGTTGACCACGTAGTAATCTTGCCCCTCCACAGTTACATCATTGCCGAAGTTCATGAACATGCCCATTTCCTTCATTTGCTGGGCGGCCTGAATGGGATTAGACTGAATGTCTTGCTGCTGCTGCCAAAGCTCCGGGCTAAAAGGCATATCCTGGACTATCCAGCCCTGTTCCGGCACATTGATATACATTTTGTCAGCAGTCATGTAGGTCTCCACTGCCATTTCAGGCATTCCAGTTTCGGCAGCGGCTGTGATTACTTGTCGCATATAAACCTGCATCGGGTCATTTTGAATCTGACCCTTTAGCTGCACATCCATATCCATGGGTGCTGCAGTAGCATTTGTCCCGTCTGATTGGACATCCATAATCATATTAATATTTCCATCCATACTATAGGTATTAATCTCCTGAGTAACAGCACCAGATTTAACCACCACTTCCAACGGGGTTAAATCATCCCTGGTTTCCTCACGATTCAAAAGGATTTGGCGTTGCTGTTCATCCCATATTACATCAAAACCAAAAGTGCCGGCCACAAAACGCAGTGGAACGTATACCTGTTCAGCCACAATTGCCGGCACGGCCGGTAGAGTAACATTTTCACCGTTAAGCTTGGCTTCTTTTTGGTCTACCACCAACGCTAAGGTTTGGCCATTTTCGTTAATAATCAAGCTGGTATCTGAATTCCAGCTTATATCAGCACCGGCAATACGAACAAATGCTTCAGCGGGGAGCATGCTGATACCGTTTTCCCCGTAAACATCAAACATCCCGGCTGCTTCACCGTTAACAATCAAGTTAGACCTGTCAGATGCTGTGGCCGGCGCAATAGCAACCAGTGACAGCATTAATGCCAAAATGATAACCAGTAAAGGCTTTTTACCCAATTTTTTACACCCCCATGTTTTTAGTTAGTCAACTGGTTCGGAATACCTATTATCACCCCCGCAAGAAGAAGATAGATCGCTCAACTTTACCAAATTAAAAACAAATGTTACCGTGTCCAAAATGCTTATGTAAAACAGCCTCTTTTTACCCATCATTTATATAACATATTCAACGCTCAATGTGTGACAAAACCTCGTCATGTACAAAAAAAATTACTGCATAACGTATGCCGGTTTTCCTAGCATCAGAGGATGTAAAACCAGAACTTAACCTCAGTGAGCCCCCTTAATAAACAAGTCAACTTCGATCATTATTGCTCCTTGCTTTAAAACATAGCTGTAGATTATAACGGAAGCTTAATATCATTTATGATTATGATATAATCTTTGATTAATGGGCAAAATTTCCCCTGTAACACAATTCATGAGGTCTGTTGATGCCTTTCGTATGGTGCTGCAACCGAACAAAGGCAACAGCCTATAACCAGGCCTACCAACCGAAACCACAATGGTTGTTTCAAGGTTGTTATTGAAGAAATAGAAACCGACAACTGGGGCATTGGCGGTGTAAGTAAGTGTAACGGTGCGGCGCAAGCGCGGGCAGCAAACCGTGCAGCTTAAGCTTAATTCTGGAGGTGAGTATTTGCTTTACCCTATACGTAAAATGATTATTATATCGTTTCTTGTGCTCTTAGCGTTGGGAACCCCACTAGTGGGATGCAATCTCCAGCGCCCCCCTGCTCAGAATGACCAAAATCAGCAACCACGCGGGCCAATGCCCGCAGAAAATCGAGATAATGAACAAAACCGCCAACTAGCTACTCTGCTCCCTTCTAGGGAAGGTTACACATGGTATTATAATGGCTTTGCCGAATATGGTCACCGGATGACCATTAAAACCATAGACAAAAAAAATACCGTTTTTGTCTATGACATTGAGGGCGAGGTTGATGACCCGTCCGGCGGCGAAGCCAAGGACAGAGACTTCCACCTTCAAATTGTGTACACCATCGCTAACGGAGTGCTGACCCAAACGAAACAGGAAGATGCCATGCTGGATTCGAATTATGACCGCCTGGACCTAATTAAAACGCCGCTGGAAAAAGGCACCCGGTGGACACAAAAAGTGATTTCCCGGGATAATCTAGAAACAGACCTGGAATGCACCATCGAAGATGTTAAGAACGTTGACCGGGTTGATATTTACACCGTGGTTTACAAAGATAAAAACTCGGACTACTTCGAAAAGCGTGAGATTAAGGAAGGCGTAGGAGTAGTTTTATTTGAGAAACTGCTGATCCTTCAGGACCAGAGTTTTCCCGCCGGTTATTACCTGAACGATGAGGCCTCAGGTTATTAAATTTAGTAGGCTCCAAAGCATCAATTGTATTAACCTGACAACACGGCCTTCTCTTTTGATGAGAAAGCCGTTTTTCTTTGCACAGGCGGGCTATCCCAGTCTATTCGTTCGGATATAGCAAGTTTATGGTTGCGGTTTTTCCTTAACAGAGTTAAATATGGGGCCTACTTCTTGCCCCTAATGAGAAAAAGAGGTTGGCTGAAAACTCCGCCGTATTACTATCCGCCAGGAAAGCCCAAACAATAGTCAAAACCGCCAATCAGGCTGTTCGCAACTAAGCTGTACCCCATTTAGCCCCAGTTTAATACTGAACATAAACTCCGGTTTAAAACGAAAAACAGGCCAAAGCCTTGAATTTATTGGACCTGGCGGGTTTTCGAGATCTGGCGTGAATGACAAAACTAAAACCAGAGATTGCTTAACATACATATATCTTAGAAAAGCACCAAAACATTTAATGGGTTCACGCATCAATGTGATGCGTGAACCCATTAATGTAGTCAAATTTGCAGGCAAATGCCTTCGTCAACACACCAGGATAATAAACACCGCAGGTAAACAGCAGTCACTTTAAGCGGTTTTGACATACCCCCTTCTGGTTGGGGTCCACTGTCCTGCAGGGAGCAATTAATGGTCGGTGGATTATATTAAAAAACACAATAAAAAAACGGCCCTCTCTTTTATCGAGAAAGCCGTCTTTTCTTTTGTGGAGGCGACACCCGGATTTGAACCGGGGAATCGAGGATTTGCAGTCCTCTGCCTTACCGCTTGGCTATGTCGCCAACTTATATTGCTCTGCACGCTGCATTAACTATAATAACAAATCACTCTGGTCCAGTCAAGGGTAATTACTGCCCGGGCACAACCAAATTAACTCGGTCGCCTACCCATACCATTTTTACTTAGTTTTCTTAATCCCTAATGTTAGAAGGTATACAATTAACCCGTTTAAACAATGCGTAGTATTTAACCACCAAAACCCCTAAATACATATAAAAAAGCTCCGGATTTTGTCCAGAACCTTCCGTTTAAAAGTGTGGAGCGGAAGAAGGGATTCGAACCCTCGACCCTCGCCTTGGCAAGGCGATGCTCTACCACTGAGCTACTTCCGCACATTATGCTTACTGGTGCCACGGGACGGAATCGAACCGCCGACACGAGGATTTTCAGTCCTCTGCTCTACCGACTGAGCTACCGTGGCATTTTGGCGGAGCTGACGGGAATCGAACCCGCGATCTCCGGCTTGACAGGCCGGCATGTTAGACCGCTACACCACAGCTCCAAGTTACCAAACTCTTTCGGGCGACGGGTGATTTCATTGTTTCTCCCATGCGCTGACATTCTCAAGTATACAAAATTTCGACTCTCATGTCAAATGAAATTTTTGTATTTGTTGTTACCCAAATGACAAAATACTTTCCCGGACCAGTTTGGCCGCTAACAGACTGGTTCGCTCGGATTGGTCATAAACCGGACACACTTCCACCAAGTCCATGCCAACCACATTTAGTCTTTGAAGCAAGTGCACCGCCTCAATTATTTCAGCGGTCATGCACCCACCCGGCTCAGGCGTGCCGGTACCAGGAGCAAAAGCCGGGTCAACAACATCGATATCAATAGTAACATAAACCGGGCATTCGCGCAAGAGGGGTAAATTTTTTCTGAGCGGCTCCAGCACTTCGAAGGGAAAAAAGTTAGTGTTTTGGCGGGCGAAAGCAAACTCATCCCTGGTGCCGGAACGAATGCCAAACTGGAAGACGTTCCCCCCCCCCACTATTTCTACCACCCGGCGCATTACCGTGGCATGGGACAGGGCTTCGCCCAGGTAATCCTCGCGCAAGTCTGCGTGAGCGTCGAAATGCAGCACCACCAAGCCCGGGTATTTTTCTGCTACCGCCTTGACACAGGCCTGGGTGATTAAGTGTTCTCCACCCAAAACCAGCGGAAACTTCCCATCCCCCAGCATTTTTTTAATTACCAACTCCAGGCGGCGCAGACTTTCGCCAGCGTGGCCCATGGGCATTATTATATCCCCGGCGTCATAATAGCAATATTCCGCTAGGTCCCGGTCCAGGTAAGGACTGTATTCTTCCAAGCCTACCGAAACGTCCCGGACGCGTCCCGGCCCAAGCCGGGTACCGGGGCGAAAGCTAACGGTAAAATCCATCGGCGCACCAAGGATGACAACTTTAGCCTCATCGTACCTCTCGCACGCACCCATAAACAGGCCGCGCCGCTCCATAAACTGGGCCATACCGTCGGGGCCATTCATAAGTTGGGGACATTCATAAGTTGAGGACATTCCATCGGGGACATTCCTCCGCAGGAGGTGTGTCCCCTTTCCTTTAACGGAAGCGTGTCCCCTATCCGCTTTTTCTTGCATTAGAAACAACTCCCCACGTTTTTACCCCTTCAGCAACGCTTGGACAAAAGGCTGAAGAACAAACGCACTCTTATGAATTTCTGGTGAGTACCACTTAGTGTCCATAACGGGAAGTTTGTCCATATCTACAGATAACGGGTCATGTTTTTTAGAACCCATGGTAAAAGCCCAGTATCCGCCAGGATAGGTAGGCACTACGGCTTGGAAAAGGCGCATAATGGGGAAAATCTCACTAACTGAGGCGATAACTTCCTTAATTACGTTCTCGAAAAAGAAAGGCGTTTCAGTTTGAGCCACGAACAACCCGTCCTCAGTTAGCGACTCAAAGACATCCCGGTAAAATTCCTTGCTAAATAACCCTACCGCAGGTCCAATTGGATCGGTGGAATCAACAATAATCATGTCGTAGGTGTTTTTATGGTCCTTGACGTGCTTAATCCCGTCCGCTACCAAAATCTCCACCCGGGGGTCTTTAAAACCGATACTTAACTCGGGGAAATATTTCTTGGCTACATCAATGACCATCTGGTCGATTTCCACGTGGACAACCTGTTCCACACCTTTGTGTTTTACAATTTCCCGCACGGCGCCACCGTCCCCACCGCCGATAATCAGCACTTTTTTAGGGTTGGGGTGGGTATTCAGTCCAACATGGGTAATCATCTCATGATATACAAACTCATCTTTGATATTGGTTTGGATTACGTTATCCAGGGCCAACAGCCGCCCAAACTCAAAGGTGTCCATGACTAGCACCTTTTGAAACAGTGACTCGCCACTGAACAGTACCTCTTTGACCCTTATACTAATGCGCAAGTTCTTGGTTTGGTCTTCGGTGAACCATACCTCCATCGGAATCACTCCCTATTTAAATAAAATAAACGCGAACTGATAATTTATCTAAAACCGGTTCAGGGTTAAACATTAGTAAAACATGGGAACGGCCGCCAGAGCGCAGCCTACTTTTTCTACCCGGTGTTCCACTGCCGCCGTTTTAATTTCTTTTAATTCCATACCCCGCGATGCGAAAGCCTCCCGAAGCATAGATTCTATCTTATCTGTTGCTTCGTCCTTACTGCAATAACCGGCAGTTTCCATAATCACGCCGAAAGTATCGGCAGAAAATCCTATCCCCACCGCCGCGGATATGAGTTCGCCGGGGACGTCACTATATATATAACCGTATGCCGTTGGCACCAGTGAACCCGGAGGGATCTGCAGGTCTGGGTCGTATTCCGCGCTGGGAGGCAGAATGCTGGTAACCCGAATTAGGTTAATGTTGCCAATCCGGCCGGCCAAAAGCGCGTTGTCAAAAGCCGTCAGTTCACTGTAGCCTTCTGCCGCCGCTGCCGTAAGAAAGAACTTTTTGGGGGTAGCCAACATTTTTAAAACCCCTTCCAAATATTATTTTTTTAAAACAACAAACCCTATTATATCAAAACTTACCCTAAAATAAACAAATTTTTTTAAGGATTGAACATACTGCGTATAGGAGAGCGCGCATCGAGACAGATTAAGGAATAACAACCTATGAAGGGGGAATTAACCAATGAAAACGGTACTAAGTACCTTTACTGACCGTCAACAGGCGGAACGAGCAGTGGATGAACTACGCAAAAAGGGCTTTGAAAAAGAGATCTCTATCCTGGCGCGGGATAGCGAAAACAAGGGGCAAGATCAAGGCGGCATAGGCCGGGGCAATAATCTCACCGGAGGCACTACAACAGGGGGAGTAATCGGCGGGCTGGCCGGGCTGGCAGTAGGGGCCGGGGCGCTGGCCATACCTGGAATCGGGCCGCTGATTGCTGCCGGGCCCATTGCCGGGATGCTTTCCGGGGCCGCCACCGGGGGAATTGCCGGTGGTCTGATCGACTGGGGCATTCCCAGTGACCGGAGCAATTACTACGAGGGTAAGATAAAAGAAGGCCGGGTGCTGGTTTCTGTTCATGCAGATGACCAGAAGATCAACGACGCTGAGGGTACACTCAAAAATCTCGGTGCCCAAGATGTAGAAGTACACCAAACTAAAAAATAAAACGAAACAAATTTTATAAAAAGTGAGTGCCTTTTTGATCACACCAAGGCACTCACTTTTTATATATTTAAACACTACTGGCCAACCGCTGCCTCATATATACGTTTGAAATGCACCGCGTCCTCGGCCTGCCGTCCGCTGGACTCACATATAACAGTGGGTGTCATACCCCGCTGCACAATCTGCCGAGCTAGTAAGGCAAAGTCAGGGCCGTAACCATCGTCCAACGTGGTCCGGTGACGTCGCTCCCCAGCCCCAGTAAACTCTATGGGACTAAAATGGATATGGAGTTTTTGCAGCGCTGCGGCGCCCAGCACCTCATCTATCCGATCCAGCACGGCGGCGAAATGTTCTTCATCCCTTAGGGCTCCTGCTCCGGCTGCGTGTAAGTGCCCGAAGTCAATGGCTGGTATAACATTTTCCCCCAGCGTACATAGCTCCAGCACCTCATCCAGGTTACCTAGTATCGACGCCTTTCCCATGGTTTCCGGCGCCACCGGTATATCACCAAAACCCTGGTCAGCGGCTATATCCAGCAGTTCGGCCAGCCGGCTACGGACTTGTTTCAACGTGGCGACACGATCTTCCCCTGCACCGCCTCCGGGGTGAAAAACCACCGTACGTGCACCCATCCAATGAGCTGCCCGCAGAACATCAATAAAATGTTTTTGTGTTTTTTCCTTTATCCCCGGATCTGTAGCAGTAAGGCTAATGTAATAAGGTCCGTGAATACTTAGTGCCACATGGTGCTGGCGAGCTGCTTCCCCCAATTTACCAGCCGTTTCTTTTTTAAGATGCACCCCGCGTACGCACTGGTACTCATAAGCAGTAAGCCCCATCCCCTCCAGCCAGCGCGGCATATCCAGAGAAGATTTGTGCCCTGCTTGGTAAAAAGAATCCGAGTTCCCCGCCGGACCAAATTTAATCTGCATCCCATAACCTCCTGTGAAATCCTAATATCACCCATGCTACCAGTTAAATCTCCGCTACACTAGTACCATTTTATTAAACTTTCTATTCTTGCCCTGTTTTACAAAGGAATTTGCTTTTGAGCGAAGAAATAACTTATATTTTCATTAAATGTTTAATATGGATATAACGTAAGACAATTAAGCAGCGGAGGTTAAGTTGATGGAAAAAAAGTTTAATATTTTTTTTGTTATTATTCTGTGTCTGGCAGCGTTTCTAGTTTTAAGCCAGGAAAAACAACGGGAGGAGAACAGCTTAAGTACTGCGGTTGATGCTGAAATATCATCCAACCGGCTTGTGGTTACCCAGAAATATGCCGTTAAGAGCCTAGATCCGACTCTGGCATCAGACACTGGGTCGCTGCGAGTTACATCCAATATATACGAAGGGCTGGTACGGTTTAAACCTGGCACAGTCCAAGTGGAACCATGCCTGGCCAGTTCCTGGGAAGTATCCGAAGACGCTAAAGTATGGACATTTAACCTGCGTCGAAATGTCCTATTCCAAGATGGAACGCCACTGGACGCCGGGTCGGTGGAGTCCAGTATAAAAAGGCAAATAGAGTCCAAAAAGAATCAAACCAGCTATGCCGATTTTGTTTACGCTCCCGTGCAAAAAATCGAGGCGGTGGATAATTACACCGTCCAGTTTCATTTAAAATACCCTTACGCTCCTTTTTTAAACAACCTAGCTATGCCAATGGCTGCACCAGTAGTTGGCCCGGCACGTGACAATGCCGAAGAAACTTCTGTGCCACCGCCGGGGACCGGTCCTTATATTTTGGCCGGGGAAATAGACAATGGAATATTACTTCGCGCCAACCCGCATTACTGGGCAACGACACCCGGGATACAAGAGATAGTTTTTTTAACCGTTACCGATTCATTGCTGCAATCAGAAATGCTTTTGCATGGGCAGTCCGATATTGCACTGGACCTGACCTTTGATGACGCTGCCAAGGTTCGTTTTCAGGGTTACCCGGTATTCAGAACCACCGGCCTCGACATATGCTACCTCGGCTTTTACACCGAACGGGCACCGTTTGACCGCGCCGGGGTGCGTAAAGCGGTGGCCCAGGCCATCGATATTAAAGAGGCGTACAAGCACCAGGGATTACAGCAGGCCCAGCCGGCAGTCGGACATCTTCCGCCCGGTGTTATTGGTAGCGAGTTAACTGACCGACCCGGCTATGACCCGGCTGAGGCAACCCGGTTGTTGAATGATGCCGGTCACAAAGATGGATTGTCTTTCACGCTGATTACCTACTCTGACCCCCGGCCATACACCCCCGGTGGCGGCAAAGAATTGGCTGAAGCACTGACCCGGTCAGCAGCCCAGGCAGGGATTACTATCAATGTACGGGCATACCCCTGGGATCAGTTCAAGGAAGCTCTACAGCGGCGGGAAGGCGACGCTTTCTTGTACGGTTGGATTAGTGATAACGGAGACCCGGACAATTTTTTGTATACCCTGCTGGCCCCAGATCAAATTGAACATGGTCAAAATATAACCCATTACCACAACACCCAATTGGAGACAATAATGGTCAGTGGACGGAACACTACAGATATGGAAATTCGCCGTGAATTATACGCCCAGGCGCAGGAGATACTGAACAAAGACACTCCTTGGGTGGTGTTGGGCCATAGTCTTTATCACGCCGCCACTGCACCAGACATAACCGGTTTCGCATTCAGTCCCACGGGGTGGCATACGCTGGGTGGAGTTAAAAAGGAGGCTATGCAGTAAGCCTAGCACAAGGGAACGAAGGCTTAATTGCCATGAAATGCCACTAATATTAAGCCTCACTTGGAACATAATATACGTGGATGTAAAAACAAAACTATTCCAAGGGGGTTACTTTATGGATCAAATCTATCAACTGCAACAACAAATCCAAAGAATGCGCCAGGAGATTAACAACATCTCCCAGATGACCTCCCAACTACAGCAGTTCGAGCAAAACAACGCATCTCAGTTACAGCAATTGCATCAGCACGAAGTTAACGCCAGTCAGCAACTGCAGCGCATTCAACAGGTCTGCAACCAGATCAACAATGACTTGAATCTTGTCAGCGGCGCAGCCCAGCAAGTAACTCAGAGCATGAGCCAGGGCGGCAATCAGTTTGGCACCAGTTATGCCGGCGGGTATGCCCAACAGCCCACTACTTTCGGCTCCCAGTTCACCACTGGCCAGACAGGCATGATGGGAACTCAACAACATTATCAACCTAACTACACTTCAGCCACTCCTTTACAACAACAGCGATACCAATCACCCAGTATTGGCGGATTTGCACAAACCTACTCCAACCCGGGTACAGCCAGCTCCGGTTATGCATCACAAAGCCAATTCAGCGGCAACCAGGGCTATAACCAGTTCCCAAATCAACTGCAAAACCAGAACACCGCCAACCAGAGCTTTGCCCAAAATCAGCTCATCAGCCAGCAAGCGCAGCAAGCCATGGCCAATCGGATGAATCAAAACATGTCCAACCAGGGCAGCCAGTTCGGGCTGTCAACATACAATTCCACGTTCTAATCAAGTTGACCCAATTTCATATTAATTTGAGAGGCTGCAATAAGAGGCCTCTCTTTTTTCCTTTTAAAACCTTATTAATAGACAATTATTTTTCTTAACATTATATTCCATTTGGTTTATAATATGGTAAATTCCTATTGCAAGCGGGGGGTGAAAGGGCGTGGCCGTTAAAACCATTAAAGACGGGGCATCATATAATCAACGCGAGGTTGTGGACCTGCTGATTGAGTTCTCTTCCTTTAAAGACAGGGTAAACAAAAAATTTAAAATCCTGGCTACTGAGTTAGAGGGCAAGCATAATGAGCATGATTTATGGGTTAATTTGTATTTAATAGCCACTGACTATGGAGAAGAATTACAGAATAAGCGTCAAAAGCAGCAAGAGAACCTGCAGAAAATCTCCTAAAATTTAAAAATAAGTATTCACCTGCGAAAACCGTCCGGTTAGCCACGAAGGTACTGAAAAAGTCAATTATTATGGCAAATAGCCAAGTTTCATTCTGAGCGCAGCGAAGAGTCTGATTATTTAAGGGCCCAGGGATTCTTCATCTCATTTCATTTCATCAGAATGATACGGACTCTACCTAGACTTTTTCAGTGGTTTCGTTAGCCACCGGACTTTTTTTATTTAATTTAATTTAATTTATTTTGAATAGAATACCCAGGAAGTGGTAAAAATATTAAAAACCTAGTAAATAAACAGGAGGCGGTTTGATTGCAACGCAATACTACTAGTTATATCGTCGCCGGTTTGGGTGTCATTGTTACCCTAATCGGGTGGTATGTAGGTGACCTTTGGGGTGCCGGCATCATGGGGTTCGGCCTTGCGCATATTTTGCTTGGCGTTCTCGACATGTTTCGGCCCGCCGTTAAAGCAACAACTGAGTAAAACAAAAAAAGGGGACAGGCTACTTTTTACCTTCTCTTACCTTCTTTAAAAAGTAGCCTGTCCCCTTTTTACCTTTCCTTACCTTCTTAACCAATTGACTGAATTAAAAACTCTTTGCGTCGGGTGCCGCTGCCCTCTGCCACCGGGGCCAGCACCAGCGCACCGGTGGGACAGGACCGCACACAAGCGGGAATGCCTCCTTCATCCAAGCAGGCTCGGTCGCACTTGACCGCCCGGCGTTGGAACAGATCGCTGCGAATTACCCCGTAGGGACAGACCATTACGCACATCCAACAACCGGTGCAGCGGCTTGTGCCGCCCTCGTTGGTAACGACACCCGATGGTTCACGGTGCATGGCACCGGTGATACAGGCATCAATACAAGGGGCGTCCTCACAATGACGGCAGTTAAGAGGCACTTTTTTGTCCCCGGCCTGGCTAACGAAAATTCTATTGGCCGGCTTTTCTCCAGCCAGTATAGCGCCAATAACGCTGCCCGCCTTGCTGTGGGCCGCCGCGCAGGCCAATTCGCATGAACGACATCCTAGGCAGCGTTCGTACCGCATTAAGATTTCATTGTTCACCTCTACAGTCCCCCTTTACCAGGCCCTGGTGGGCAGCTCGAGACCCTGACGCCGTTCCTGCAGCGCCTCGAATATAAGTCGGGCGCTTGCCACAGGGTCTGTCTCCACGATGAAATAACCGCCGAGAAGGTTTTTGATTCCTGCTGTCAGCAGCGAAGTTACCTGAGCGCTGCCCAGCACGGGCGGAACAACACCCAAGTGTACCGGCATCCCCAGGGCCACCGCGTAAGTACCGATAGCCACCGCTTTTTCGGTTTTAAATTCGGGAGCAGAGGCCGCCACCGGCAATTTATCTACATCCACTCCCAGTTTATTAGCCACAGCCACCGCCAGGTCCACCGCCCGACTGTTATCCACGCAGGACCCCAAATGCAGTATGAGAGGCAGCGGACCGCCCAAGCCCGCAGCCTCGCCAACGGCGGTTAGTACCGCTTTAAGCCCCGGCCCGGCAAACTCACCCACGGCCTCTGGTGTCAGCATCCCGTGACGGGCGTAAGCTCCGGCCCCACAGCCCGTGGCCAGTATTAGCACGTCCCGGGCCACCAGTTCTCGGGCAATAGTCAAGAAGTTATGATCTTGGGGCACCTTGACATTATTACATCCGGCCATCAAAACCACACCCTGGATGCTGCCACTTACGATGCTATCTACAAGCGGTTTAAGCGGGTCATCCGCATTTACCGCTGCCAGTGCCTGCACCACCGCTTCAACGGAAAAACCGGCTACTACCTTGCTTTTATACTGCGGAATGTTAACCGGTCTGCCCAGTCTACTTTGATAGGCCTCCAGTGCCTTGGTTATAATTTCGCGGGCTTTTTCCCGGGCCTCCTCTTCCCTGACGCCAATGTGCGTTGCACCAGGTATCTTGGCTATATCCATGGTGGTAATCAGGGGCGTACTGCAGCACTGGGCCACCCCGGCCAAGGACGGGTAAACACACTGGTAATCAACCACCATAGCATCCAGCGCGCCGGTAAGCAGGGGCAGTTCTTGGGAAATGGAATGGGTAATGGACGGAATACCATGGCGCATCAGCACTTCGCTGCCGGTGCAGCAAACACCTAGTAAGTTAATACCTTCTGCCCCAACCGCTTTGGCCTGCTCTTCCATTTCCCGGGCCACCTGCACCAGCACGTCACTGACCACCGGGTTGTGACCGTGCAGAGCTATATTGACCATGTTTTCATTCATCACGCCTAAGTTGGCCTCGGAAACCACAGGCCTGGGGGTGCCGAACATGATATCGGCCAGGTCGGTGGCCATATGGCTGCCCGCCATATCAGCCACCGAGCAGGTTACCCCACCCAACAGGAGGTTTACCGGGTCGGCATCCACCCCCAGGTGGGTTCGGTGCATCATTTCGGTCACGGTATTTTCTATTCCGGTGGGCAATGCGCCCAATTTAGCCAGTCTTTGGGTGCGGCCTTCGGTCATCACCGCAGTGGCCCAGACCATTGGCCCTTCCCCCTCGGCAAACTGCGCCAGTGCAGTATCCAGTACATCACGGGTCAATTCACCGGTTGTTTTTTCAGCATCCAGTCCTAGACGGGCCGCCAACGCCCGCAGTTTACCCTCGTCTTTGACCCCATAAGCAGGGGCTTTACCGGAAAGACCCTTTTGCAGTGCATGGGCCAGATGTTTGGCATGTCCCGAATGGGCGGCACAGCCCGCCGCAATGGCCCGCACCAGGTTCCGGGCTACAATAGTATGCGCATCGGCACCACAAACTCCCCGCTGCGGCCCGTCACCAAAAGGATTAATGCGGCAGGGCCCCTGGGCGCAGTTGCGGCAGCACACCCCCAGTTCACCAAATCCACACTGGGGCTGTTGCGCCGCCAAGCGATCCCAGACTGTTTCCACGCCCCTGTCCCTTGCCACGTTAATTAACCGGTTAACTGCCGGGTCTTTGGATTTCATTTTCGCTGCCTCCTTTATTGAGGAATACAACATATTCGCAAACAAACTTAAAATTGTTGTCGTAGGAGCACCCTTGCGGGAATGCTAGGCTACCCGAAAAATAGATTTTCACCTTCTGATTGTGCTATGGACGTCCACCCTAAGTTTGTATCGCTGCACCAATTCTACCTTGTGCCCTTACTACAACACTCACCTGACAGGGCCAGGTCGGCCGCTGTCAACGTTCCGGCCACCATTTTACCGCGCAGGGCATCCGTCACCCGGCGGCCACTGCGGATTAGCCATGTGTAAAGCCCGGCTCTTTCCACATTTCCGGTAAACACCGCGCTTACCAAGCACCCATCCCGGAACACAAGCCGCCGGTACAGCCAGTCCCGGGGGCCGAAAGTGTAGACATCGTCTCCGGGATAATCAACCGGGCCTACAGAAATTAATGCCAGATCCCCAAACTGAACCGCACTCATGGCAGCCACCGGAGGCGGGTATTTCAACCTTTGGCCGGCCATATTGAAAGCCGCGGAACGCCCCTGTTCCACCGCCAGTGGCCACAAGCCGGCCGGCGCCTTGCGTCCGGTAACGGCATCAGTTACTTCTATGCAGTCGCCGGCGGCATAAACGTCTGTCAGCGAAGTCTGCAGGTAATCGTTAACCCTTACTCCGCGGTCGGCCAACCCGCCGGCGTCCTGCAGCAGTTCGGCGTTGGGTTGTACTCCCTTGGCTGCCAGCACAATGTCGGCCAATAGTTCCCGACCGTTTTCGAGCACCACTGTATGCACTTGATCATCCAAACCGCTGATGAATTTTGGGTTTACTTCCCGGATAACAGTCACTCCGGCCAGCGTTAATTCCCGTTCCAGCAGCTCTGCCGCCTCAGGGGGAAGCTGGCGGTTCAGCAGGTGACTGCTTTTCATTAACACCGTCACCCTGGGCAATCCTTTCCTGCGCAAGGCCAAAGCTCCCTTTAATCCCACCAAACCACCGCCCAGTACCACAGCCCGGCGCGATTTCTCCGCTAAAACAGCCATATTGGCGGCATCAGCATATGTACGCAAGTAAAACACACCGCGTAAATCCATGCCTTCCACCTGAGGTTTAACCGGGCGCGATCCCGAGGCCAATAACAATCGCTGGTAACCCAGCTCCTTGTCTCCAGCCAATTTGACCAGGTGTCTGTCCGGGTGCACTGAAACTACCCGGTCCCGCGCCAGCTCTATATTCGTGTCCTGGTAGAATTCGTTACTCCGGAATGAAATACTGTTAAGATCGGCTTTCCCGGCCACAACATCTGGAATCATACACCGGGCGTAAGCTCCGTGCGGATCCGAGTCAACCACCGTTATACGGGCATCCGGTAACAGCCGCCGTAATGTCCCGGCGGCAGTTACCCCAGCAGCACTGTTGCCTACAATAACGTAGCCCATTTTAATCACCTCCGGGGCTTAAATTTTTCAAAAAAGCCTTCGACGAGTGTGACTCAAATACCTGCCTGTTAATTTTTTACTATTGATTTTTTGCCCCATAATAATTACATTTCGGCACAAAATACTTATATGGGCATTAGATTTTTCATTTACGGTTTACTTGGCTGGGGTCTGGAGGTGGCATACACAGGACTGGGTTCCGCAATGCGGGGAAGCTCGCGTCTGGAGGGCCATACCTACCTATGGATGTTTCCGATATATGGGCTGGCGGTTTTCCTGGAACCGCTGCACAACGCCATACGTCCCCTGCACTGGTACCTGCGGGGCATGGTCTGGGTGCTGGTAATCTGGTTTTTGGAGTATGCCACCGGTGGCGTAATCCGCTCCCTGGTTGGCACCAGCCCCTGGATTTATCGGGAAGGCTGGCAGGTTAACGGGTTGATCCGCCTGGACATGGCCCCACTGTGGTTTGCCGTGGGACTGCTATTCGAGCAACTGCACGACCGATTGGCGGAGTTTAAGTTAACGCAAGCCGATGATTTAAAAACAAAATAGTAACCTACCCCATTCTACCCTTTTGACCTTGCAAGAAAACATACTTTTCCTCCTACCGGATTACCATTTCGGGCACCCGCAAGGGATGCCCTTAGCAAAAAACAAATTTAAATTAATAAACAAAACCCCGGAATAAATAAGCTAGTTTAGTGGGCTGTGTTTTACATCCATACTCATTATGCCTGACTTCATGATTATTTTTCTAAGTCCAGGGTGATACATAAAAGGTGATTTCAAATTCTTAAGCCTGATATTAAAGAACATTCCGGCAGCGTTCCGGCGATAGGTTTCTAAAAAGTCCGGCGGTTCCTTCACGAGGCTCTGGGCGCAGGCCAGCGCGCTTTTAAAAGCGTAGCTCAAACCCTCAGCAGAACTGGGGCTAATCCAGCCCGCCGCCTCTCCAATTAACGCAACACCATTTGCTCCCGTACATATCTGATTCATGTGCATTGGCCTGAGTAACAGTGTTCCTTCCCTTTTAGCTGCAGGGCCCAAACTAAACCCATAATTTTTAAGCTTGTTTTTCAACAGATTAAACCGCTTGTTTACGTCGTGCCGATGGGGAATAGCGGCACCGAGAAGCAGCATATCCTCTTTGGGAATGGTCCAAGAATAGAAGTCACTTATTTCCGGGTCAAATATTGTCGTGAAATAAGGTTGCATCTTTTCGGGGTAAAACCATTCCTGCACGGCAGTATATTTTACGGGCACCGGTTGGGCTGGGAACGCCGTCCTACGTACCATTGAAAATGCACCGTCAGCCCCCACCAAGAATCTCGCCCGTTCAATGTGTGCTTTACCATCTCTTACCAATCTCATTTGAAAATACCCTTCTTCCCTTGCAAGTGACTTAAACGAGCAACCCAAACGTAGATCCACCGCATCCGGGACCAGGGATACCAGCCAACTATCAAACTTCCGCCTGTCTATGTTGATGTAGAACCGTTGGTAATATCTTTCTATAAAATTTTGTAAATCAATAGTTCTTACCGTAAATAACTGCGGTCCCACGATTAAGTCTCCGGGCAACCCCAGACCAAGCATGGCAATCATTTTTTGAGCATCGGGGGCCAGCAAACCACCACAGCATTTGGGCTTTTGGTATGTTTTTTGGTTGGGCTCGATTGGCCTTCGCTGGTCAACTAAAAGTACTTTCAATTTACTGCCGATTAACCGGGCCAGGGTAGCTCCTGCCGGACCAGCACCCACTATAGCAACATCGTACATTATGACTCCGCCTCTATTAAACCGTTTTATGTGTGTAATTCTGGACTTCAATAAGCAAATCCTGGTTTACGTTTATATTATGGGGCCCATATACACTTTTTCTGGGATCACTGAATTCGGCGACGCGGCACTGCATGGCAGACCGGGGATCAAAATCAGCAGCATGTGTACAGTGTTTGCAGAGTCTGAAGCAGTATCCCTGCTGCACCGGGGGGCACCAAGAAACGATATCGCCCTGGCCCTGCACGCAGCAGCGGTGGTGGAAAGAACTTGCGGTATGCTGCAGCGGGTCGGTTTTGAACAACCGCTGGTATTTACGGGCGGCGTGGCCAATAACCACTGCATGGTAAAATTATTAGCAGCCAAACTGGTAGTAAAAGTAATGGTTCCCCAAGAGCCTCAGCATGGGAGCACTGGGCGCAGCTATAGCCGTTGCAGTATAGGATTGGGGTCAGGCTCTTAACTTATTAACTTATTTCAAAAATTGAAATAAGTTAATAAGTTAAGAGCCTGACCCCACTGGTTAGGTTAGCCATTTTTTTAGGTTGGTGAAATCGGCGGCGATGATTGGTTCCAGTTGGCGGCGGTAAATGACAGCCGCGGGGTGGTACATAGGTATGACCGTAATTCCGTTTAACATCAGCGGCTCACCATGGCATTCGCCTATGCGCTTGGTCTGCCCACCTAACCTTTTCAACGCCACGTCCCCAAGGGTGATGATAACGCGTGGCAAAATAATTTCCAATTCCTCGTCCAACCACCGGGCGCAGGATTTTATTTCACAACTAACAGGCCGACGGTTGGCCCGCCCGTTGTTTTTAGTGGGACGGCACTTTACCGTGTTAGTAATAAAAATGTCGGAACGTGTCAGACCGGCCAACTGCAGATAATCGTCCAGATTAACCCCGGCCTGCCCCACAAAGGGGGCACCACGCTTAATTTCCTCCCCGCCGGGTGCTTCCCCCAGCAGCACCACCCCAATTTCCGGACTGCCGGTATCTCTTACCGTACCGGCACCCTGCCGCTCACCCGGGCAATCACAACTGCACCGGCGTATTCGTTCATACAGGTGTTGCAATGAATGCTGTTTCAAAGGTGTTTTACCTCACGAATAATAATTTTAAAACGGCGGTGACCAGGCAACCAGGGGTAATTCAAATCGACTGGCAAAATACGGGCTGTGTGGTCGCAACCGTACCGTGTAGCCAAACATACCTTGGGGCAGGCTGATCTCACCCTTGTATATCGACTTTCCATCGTCACCCGCGCCCACTTCCAACACCAGAGGAGCGGTTTGAATGTCGCGCAGACCTTTTTCCCAAACTTCACCATATGCTATTTCCACCCGTACCTGATCTGGTTTCACCGGGCCAAGTTCAACCTCGGCCCAAAGCAGCATCTTTTCATCTGGATGGATGTTTTTGGCACCGTCAGTCCTAACAGATAAAACTTTAACATGATGCCAGTTTTCTAAAAGAAATCTTTTCAATGCATACAATTCACTAGCGACCCGGTAACCGTCTGCAAAAAAAGTAATGTGGCGCTCCATGGCTGAAAAGTAATAGTTCTTGGCATATTCCATAACCATTCGCTCAGTGCTGAAATAAGGGCCTATGGACTTAATTGATTCTTTCATCCACTTAACCCAGTGATTTGGTATACCATCCTCCCGCTCGTAATAAGCCGGAACCACATCCTCCTCAAGCAGTGTATACAGAGCGTTGAAATCATAACGGTCCTGGGTTTCCTCGTCAGTGAAATCCCAGTCTGTTCCCACCATAAAACCATTTTCTCCATTGTACGCTTCCGGCCACCAACCGTCCAGCACGCTGCAGTTTAGCACGCCGTTGATGGCTGCTTTCATACCGCTGGTACCGCTAGCCTCAAACGGCCTGCGAGGAGTGTTGAGCCATACGTCCACTCCCTGGAGCAGGTAGCGTGATACGTTAATATCGTAATTTTCCAGAAACACCACTTTGCCTCGGAACCGCTCCTCCTTGGAAACATCGTTAATCATTTTAATCAAATCATGTCCCGGTACATCTGCGGGGTGAGCCTTACCAGCAAAGATGAATTGCACCGGTTGCCCGGGGTCATTGACCAGATTATTAAGCCGTTCCAAATCTCGAAACAATAGGTCAGCCCGCTTGTATGTGGCAAAACGGCGGGAAAAACCAATGGTCAACACCTCGGGCCGAAGATAATCATCTACTTCGCTGATGCGGTCCATGGTTTCCCTGTTACGCATGCGCTGCTCAACAAGTTTTTTGCGGGCGAAATCCAAGGCCTTCTCCTTTTGCTGGCTGTGCACCATCCATAATTCCCGGTTAGGAATGCTGTCCACTCTTTTCCAACTGCCAGGGTCAGATACGCAAGTATCCCAGCTTTTCTCCAGATAATCTTCAAACAGCTCACGTACGCCGGGAGCCAGCCAGGTCAACGTGTGCACACCGTTGGTCACATGTCCAATGGGCACTTCCTCCTCGGGCAGCCCCTCGTAAAGGTGGTGAAACATAGCCCGAGTAACCTGACCATGCAGCCGGCTGACCCCGTTACAGAATCCCGAACGCCCCAGGGCCAGCGTGGTCATGTTAAAACCGCTACGGCCCTGATCGTGACCCAATGCATAAAACTGTTCTCCGGACAGGCCTAAACGCCCGTAAAAATGACCCAGGTAACGATCAATCATTTCAGAACTGAAAACATCATGTCCGGCCGGTACTGGAGTATGGGTAGTAAAAATGGTATCCGCCCGAAGTAATTCCATCACCGGACCTGCCGGCATACCCTGCTCTTCAATCATTTCCCGCATTCTCTCCACCAGCAGAAAAGCAGCATGCCCTTCGTTAATATGCCATACCGTAGGCTGTAACCCCATAGCCCTGAGTGCCCGGACACCGCCAATGCCCAAGAGTATCTCCTGGCTGATGCGGGTATCCTGATTGCCTCCGTAAAGCTGCGCCGTAAGCGCCCGATCATCCCGGTCGTTAGCAGCAAGATCAGCATCCAAAAAGATTATCTTACACCTACCCACATTCATCCGCCAGACCCGGGCGGAAACATTGCGACCGGGTAATTCCACTGAAATTATTACATCCTTACCGTCTTTATCCAGCACCGGCATAACCGGCATTTCACGGAAATTATGATACGCATAATGTTCCTCCTGGCGTCCTTCCCGGTTAATTAACTGAGTAAAGTAACCGTACTTATAAAGAAGGCCCACACCCACAAATGGCAGTCCCAGGTCGCTGGCCGCTTTACAATGGTCGCCGGCCAAAAGGCCCAACCCCCCAGAATAAATGGGGTATGATTCATGCAAACCGAACTCGGCTGAAAAATAGGCGATTAGGTGATCGCCATCCATCTTGGGCTTGGGCTGAGTGCCGCACCAGGTCTCACCCTGCATGTAACGGTCAAAATTATTCATCACGCTGGCATATCGTCCAAGGAAACTGCGCTCTCTGGCGGCCTCATTCAACTCTTCCTCCTGCACCTGTAACAGAAAAAGCACCGGGTTATGGTATACTTCCTCCCAGAGGATCGGGTTGATGGAGCGAAACAATTCCAGGGCGGAATCGTTCCAACTGAACCAAAGATTATAGGCCAGTTCTCTAAGCCGCTTAATAGAATCCGGCAGGCGCGGTATTACTGAAACAGTACGGTACGAGTACATAATGATAACAGATTAAGCCTCCTTAGCAGCGCTTCGTTTTATTCTTCATTACTATTCAAGTGCTCAAAATTCAGAATGCCCTGGAAACCACCAGCACCAAAAAGTGCGCCCTCTGCCACAAAAGAAAACCTGCAAATGTTTTATTGGTTCCTTATTCTAAATTCTGAATTTTAACTCCTAAACAGTTTACTATCTTCATTATAATGTCTATGCCCTGATTATTCCAAGTCTTTGTCAATTTTTATAATATAATCGTTAAAATTTAATATTCTGTTAATTAACATCCATTTCTATATTTTGCTATAATATACTTACCAAACCATGCCAGAAAGGGGGGCTTCCTGTGAGCCGTGATATTGACCGGATGAAACTTCCGCGTTGGTACGATGAAAATACTTTGGCCATGCTGGTAGTTAATCCGAATTCAGTTTTCCTGTATTGGGAACTGGCCTTCGGACAAATCAAAACCCTGCAGGAACGCTTATTGGTACTTAAACTGTATGAGTTGTCGTCTGAATTGGGGTATGAAAGCGAAAATCCCCGGTTGGTAAAAAGCGTGGAACTCCCCCCGTTGACTAATGACTGGTACTTCCACGACCTAAAATCAGCGTGTCGCTACAGGGCTGAAATGGGCTGGGAAAACGGTCACCGTTTCTACAGTTTTATTAAATCAAATATCGTTGATCTCCCACCCGCATCACCATCAACCACCACCGCCCTACCAACCCGGTGGCAACCGGTAGACATCACCACGCCAAAAACCACAACATCTACAACAACTACAACCACCACTTACGACGAACAACCCGTCATGGCAACGGTACAGGAACTTATTGACTCCATGTCATTTTACATGGGCATCAAAAAAGACGACAGCCCCGAGAGGAGGTGAACGATATGTCTGTCGGATACCTGGCGTTGGTGCTGCACGGACACCTACCTTATGTATGCCATCCGGAACAGAGCGAAGCTCTGGAGGAACGCTGGCTGTTTGAAGCCCTGACTGAATGTTACCTACCATTAATTGATGTTTTTCAAACTCTGGCCCGGGACAGGGTCAATTACCGTATTACCTTATCCCTATCCCCCACCCTTATTACCATGCTGACCAACGAATTACTGCAGCAGCGCTACATGGAACACCTGGAAAAACTGCTGGTACTGGCCGGGCTGGAAGAAAAACGTCTGGTTGGTGATGCCAATTACGGCCACCTGGCCAACTTTTATATGCATAAAATAACCCGGGCCCGCAATATGTACTTAGACTGCGCTCATAACCCGCTGCTACCGCTAATACAGCTGCAGCAGCAGGGACACCTGGAAATCATCACTACCTGCGCCACCCACGGTTTTTTGCCCCTAATCAGAAGCCGGGAAGGTTGGAGAGGGCAGATAAAACCGGCACTTGACCTGTACGCCCAACATTTCGGCCATCATCCAACAGGCATTTGGCTGCCCGAATGCGGTTTCGCCCCCGGGGTGGATGAGCTTCTGGCCGAGTATGGCATAAAATACTTTTTTGTGGACCAGCACGGTATCACCAACAGCCGCCCCGCTCCTTACTACGGCATTTATGCCCCGGTCTGCACCAAGCCCGGGGTAGCTGTTTTCGGCAGAGATCCGGAATCATCCCGTCAGGTGTGGGACCGGCATGCGGGCTATCCAGGTGATCCGCTCTACCGTGAATTTTACCGCGATATCGGTTATGACCTGGAACTTGATTACGTCGGCCATTACCTGCCCAGCGGGCATATTCGTATCGACACCGGTTTTAAGTACCACCGCATTTCGGATCCGGGCCTACAAAAGGAACCCTACCTGCCCGAACGCGCCTTAGAACGAGCAGCCCGGGACGCCAAAGATTTCTACCACCGCCGCCTGGAACAATCGCAAAATGCAGGCCAGAGTATGGACCGCGTCCCGATGATTACCGCCCCATATGACGCCGAACTATTCGGCCACTGGTGGTACGAAGGGCCCGCCTGGCTGGAATTTCTGTGCCGGGAAACAGCAGCCGGCAACGCACTGCGCCTGGTCACGCCAGGTGATTACCTGCGCGAATACCCCCAAAACCAGGCTGTGGACATACCAATGTCCAGTTGGGGGGCCGGCGGCTATAATCAATACTGGCTTAACCCCTCTACTGACTGGATTTACTGGCACCTGCACCGGGCCGAGAGCAGGATGACCGAACTGGCTGACCTGCACCAGGTTACCGAGGCCCCTGATAAAAGATGCCTAAACCAGGCAGCCCGGGAACTATTACTGGCCCAGAGCAGCGACTGGCCATTTATTATGCATTCGGGCACCACCGTGGACTATGCCGTCAAGCGGTTTAAAAACCACATCGGCCGGTTCAACATGCTTGCCGAAATGCTTGAAAAAGGCGAGCTGGATGTGCAAACACTGTCGGAGATCGAATCGCGCTCGCAGTTTTTGCCGAATATCGAATACCAAATCTTTCAGAGTGACGCGGCTGCTGCTGAACCTAAAAAACAGCCGGTTTATCGGGTATTAATTCTTTCCTGGGAATACCCACCCAAAACCGTCGGCGGCCTGGCCAGGCACGTGCACGATCTTTCCGTCGCCCTAGCCGAGGCAGGCAGTCAAGTGCACGTAATCACCTGCCCGGTAGCAGAACAGGGGGTATATACCCTGGATAAAGGTGTGCACGTGCACAGGATTCATCCCAATCGCCTAACCGCCGAAAATTTTATGGACTGGGTGAAACAGCTTAATAACGGTATGTTGGAACTATCCACCAAACTGATGGAAATTTACGATCAATTCGACCTAATCCATGCCCATGACTGGCTGGTAGGTACCGCCGCTGTCACTATCTCCCGCCGCAGCCAACTACCGCTGGTGGCCACCATCCACGCCACCGAGCATGGCCGCAACCGGGGACTGCACACCGATCTGCAGCGGCATATCCACCAACTGGAAGGGGAACTGGCGCGGCAGGCCGCTCTAGTTATCGGCTGCAGCCGTTACATGGGGCATGAGATAGCAACTCTGTTTAACCAGCCCGCCGAAAAAATCAGGGTAATTCCCAACGGTGTAGATCCTGACAACATAACTACCGGGCTGGGAGCCAACAGTGTTGAACGGCAAAAGAGAAAAGTTATCGTTTTTTTGGGCCGGCTAGTGTCGGAAAAAGGGGTCCATGTATTAATCTCGGCACTTCCGGCCATCATGGAGGCAGTTGGCCCGGTGAAACTCCAAATAGCAGGCAAGGGTCCATATCAAGAGGAACTGGAAGAACTGGCCCACAGCATCGGCGTTTCCGAGCACGTGGAGTTTCTGGGATTTGTGGACGACCCCGGCCGAAACAAATTGCTCCACCGGGCCACAGTGGCTGTGTTCCCCAGCATCTATGAGCCCTTCGGCATCGTGGCCTTAGAGGCCATGGCTGCCGGTGTTCCGGTGGTGGCATCAGATACCGGAGGCCTCAGCGATGTCATCGAGCACGGAGTTGATGGATACCTTTCCCCGCCTGGTGATATACACATGCTGGCCCACTACGTATCGGAAGTTATCAGCAACACAGAACTAGCCCGTCACTTTGTCCACCGAGCCCGGCGCAATATCATGGTCAAGTTTAGCTGGAAACAAATAGCTGCCTCCACCCGAGAGGTATACACCGAAGCAGTTAAGAAAGGTTATACTGAAGCATAACCTGGTTAGGCACCCACACTGCGTCGCAGCGACCGTTTTATGTCATTCTGAGTCGCAGGGGCAGCCCTCGCGGGTGCTCCCACGACTCAGAATGACAGCGCATATTTATTTTATGGGTAGACCACCATGCCGCTGTCGCGGCATCATCAGAGGGATGAAAATCTGCTTGGATTGTCATTCCGAACGAAGTGAGGAATCTAGATCCTTAAGATCCTTCGCTGCGCTCAGGATGACAAAACCCAAAGTTTATTTTCAGGGTAGCCCGGGAGCAAAAAGCGCGGGCTTTTTTGTATTCTTGGTTGAATATATTTCCACCTAAACAACGGAACTTTTTTAATCGCCGACCCGTCATTTGAATCAAATAAAAGAAGCGAAAGGACGGGCACACCATTGTACTTAAAAAAAATCACTTTTGTATGCTTGGTATTTTTACTCAGTGCTGCAATCTTGGCGGGCTGCACCACCAAAGACCCCCAGGACAAAACCGCCATTCCGCCTGCCGACAACGGTCAGGAACAACCAGCGGATAATGATGAAAACAAAGATAAAACCGCCTTGCAAATTTTCTTTACCCGCGACAACCAGGGTAAAATTGAGACGGTACCGGTAACCAGGGAAGTTGTTTTAGACAGCGAAGATACAAGTGTAATAGCTGCAAAAGCGCTGGAACTGCTATATGGAGGGCCATCTAATAATGAAAAAGAACAGGGTTTGGTCAATAGCCTTCCCGAAGCAAAACTACTTGAGCTAACGTTGGAACGCCCTCATGTAATACTAAATTTTAGCAAGGAATTCGAACAGTTTGGCGGTACTTCCCGACTGCATGCTGTGTTGGAACAACTTACCTGGACCATGTCATCCGTCCCCGGGATTAAGTCGGTGATATTGATGATTGAAGGAGAGCGGGTCGGCACCGAAAAACAACCCTTTACCGGTGAGGGGGCCCTGTTTAACGACCTGACAATAGACCCTGCCGCCGAAACTGCCGCCACCCTTGGCCCGGCTGACACACTTGACCTTTTCATTGCTGTAATACCCGAAGTTGAAAAAATGTGGGCTCTAATGGGTCCCAACGCCAAAGGGGTCTACGGAAGCGCCGGCAATATTGAGTACACCGCTTTTAGTGAAGGGCTGGGCAGTTGGAAGAGTTACCAAGTAACAGAGGAAAAAATAGAAGGTGACATCGCCATAGTCACAATAAAAGGCGACCAGGAACTGGAAGGGCAAAAACAACCCAACGCAGTATACACTGCTTACATGGTTCGCGAAAACGGGCAATGGAAATGGGATTTCCCCCCAGACAAATAATAACTTCGGGGGTCAGGCTCTTAACTTATTAACTTATTGGCGTTATTTCGCCAATAAGTTAATAAGTTAAGAGCCTGACCCCGTTTTTAAAAACGAAATCCCCTTTTCCTTTAGGAAAAGAGGATTTCGTTGCTTACTTCAAGCCCGTAATGACCTACGCTACAACCACTATGCGTATCTACGTAGCCCACAACAACCTTTCGGCTGCTATAGACCATTACGACACCCATAATGATCTTTGCTCGACTATTATGGATATCTTATGAGCCTGCAACAATCTCTCGACTGCTGCAAACCCAATGACTTAACAATAAAATTACCGGCAACCATGTTAAGTTTGTTCGACACCCATAATAATCTTAGCTCGACCGATAAGCATCCCTTGTGACCATACTGCAATCGTTTGGACTGCAGTACAGCCTACCAGAACACTTACCGATCTGCCCGCCGGCTAATACAGAGCCTTGTGAGACCCTGTATTAACCTTTGGCCGACCACTGCAGAGCCTTTCGACCCTACAGCGCTCTTGGCTCGGCCATTACGAACCTTGCGTTATTATAATGCCCGCTAAATGAGATAACACACGTGGTATATTATGGTAAGATAAATAGGTGATCAATTAAAACCATGGTGTTAGTTGTTGCAATTTTGAAATTTAAGAGTTTCAGAATTGCAACAACTAACACCAAAGATGAATTACTAATCACTCAGACCGAGGACACAAAAAAGTCGCTCTGTAAACTTCGCACCACGCATGCCCCGCCAAAACAAACAGCTGGCGAAAATGAGAAGCTTGTCCACTTACCTGTTTTTTACCCAAAATACTTAACTCCGACACCCAAAAAAAATAACGCCCCGGTGGGGGCGTTTAGAATTTTTTATTCTTCCATTTGCTTGGCCAAAAACGATGCCGCTGTTTCGGCCAGTTTTTTCTCCAGATCTCCCATTTTGGTTTCCTCGCTAGAGGTAATAATAACCGCGCCGATGGCATCACCATTGGCAATAATGGGTGACACAACACTGTTTTTAAACTGTACCCGGTCATCGGTGGTAAGACCGTGGTCACCCTCAATAACCTTGGTCTGCCGGTTACTTATGGTTTCCTCAAGGACGTTTCCGATGGGTTTCTTTAATAGATCCTTTTTAAAACCACCGGAAACGGCAATAATCTCGTCTCTGTCAGCTATGCAAACCACATGTCCCAACGCTTCGTAAAGAGAATCAGCATATTCTTTGGCGAATTCACCCAGTTCGTTGATCGGAGAGTATTTTTTAAGAATTACTTCCCCTTCACGATCTACATATATTTCCAGGGGTTCGCCCTCACGGATCCTCATTGTGCGCCTTATCTCCTTGGGGATAACAACCCGGCCAAGGTCGTCTATCCTTCTGACGATTCCCGTGGCTTTCATTTTTTAACCTCCTTAGTTTGGATCTTGCTTTAGTATTATCCTAATTTTGACCAAACCATTACAGGAAAACCATTACAACATATGTGACAAATAAAATTTTTAGGTGTGTCAAATTTTAACAAATACAATGTTTCCAACATTTCTAGGCCCGCCAAACAATAATCTTGGTTTATTTTATTTTTTTAACAAAAATTACTAAATATTTTAGTTAACATTTTAGCGACATTACTTCGTTTAACCTTTTGCTTTATTAGGCCTACCCTAATATTAGCTTTTGGTTATAAGTTTCTTTTAGACTAGGCATATCATCAGCTGTTATTTCTAAAAAGTATAAAAAACAATTTCTAACTATTAAAAATTAAAAACTTTCGTCCTTACAACATTCTTTTTAATTAAGATTTGTTTAAGGCACAAGAATTGCATAATTCAATTATAATCAACGGCAAGGGATACACAACTTGCTGAGGAATGTCTCTAGCCTATGGATGCCCCTAACTTAGAGATGTCCCATATTTGAAGGATAATCACATCTTAGCGTCTAATTTTATAATGGGTTAGGTTATAAAATTTAAAATTTCCAGAAAGAATTCTTAATTTTATATATAGTCAGAAATAATCAATTCTTCCAAGGAGGGATGATAATAGACTGTAACCAGGTAGTTGTTTAAATAATCATAGCCAAATCATAAACCTTCTGCACAGGAAAGGAGAAGAAACGTTGCTACAAAAAGTCTTGACCAAAAGCAACAAATCAGATTTATATCTGGATCTGATTGAACTGGCCAGTGGGCTTCTCCTGGTGGGATTTTTATGGGCACATATGTTATTCGTGTCTACAATTCTGATCTCTCAGGAAATGTTCAACACCCTGTCCGAGTTTTTGGACACATACTATCTATCCTACGTCGGCATCCCGTTTATAATTGTGGTTGCTCTTTTCCATTTTGTTATTGCCGGACGTAGAATTCCCACCCGCATCCAGGAGCAAAGAATTGTCTGGCAGCATGCTAAAATGCTGCACCACTTCGACACCTGGACCTGGGTATTCCAGACCATTACCGGTATGGCCATCCTGATGCTGGCCGCTATCCACGTATGGTTGGTATTAACCGGCTGGCCGATTAACGCAATGAACAGTGCCGACCGGATGGCAGCATTCTGGTGGTTTTACCTGGTGCTGCTGTTCATCGGTGAGTACCATGCCGGCTTTGGCATTTACCGTCAATTTGTTAAGTGGGGCATGTTCCCCCGTAAACCTATTGGCTACGTAGCCAAGCTAATCACCGTTATTATTGTTGTCCTAGGGCTGGCAGCCATGGTTGCTTTCGTCCGGTTGGGAGGAGGTGCCTAAATGAGTAATTACCAAACACACATTACTGACATGTTAATAGTAGGCGCAGGCCTGGCCGGAGAGAGGATCGCTGTTGAAGCCGCTTCCCAGGGGCTAAACGTAATTATTCTAAGCTTGGTACCGCCACGACGTTCCCACAGTACCGCTGCCCAGGGCGGCATGCAGGCTTCCCTTGGCAACTGTGCCATGGGCGAAGGTGACAGCACGGACGTCCACTTTGCCGATACCGTTAAGGGCTCGGACTGGGGATGTGAACAAGATGTAGCCCGGGCGTTTGTGGAAAACGCCCCCCTGGCCGTACGGGAAATGGCGGTTTGGGGCGTGCCCTGGAGCCGCGTTGTGGCAGGCAAAAGAACCCTGCCCGACGGGCGAGAAATAGAAGAAAAGAAAGAGAAAGAGGGCTTGATTACCGCCCGGGACTTCGGCGGCACCGCCAAATGGCGCACCTGTTACACCGCTGACGGCACGGGACATACCCTGCAATATACCATGGACAGCATGGTCGTCCAGATGGGCATCACGGTGCACGACCGCACTGAGGCCATCTCCCTGATCCACGACGGCGACAAATGCATCGGCGTGGTGGCCCGCTGTCTGCGCACAGGCGACCTACGGGTTTATATCGCCAAGTCCACCGTCATGTGCACCGGCGGTTATGGACGGCTGTACAGCGCCTCCACCAATGCCGTAATTAACGAAGGCAACGGTATGTTCGTAGCCCTAAACACCGGCGTGGTTCCTCTGGGGAACATGGAAGCGGTTCAGTTTCACCCCACCGGTATGGTGCCGGTATGGATCCTGATTACCGAGGGTGCCCGGGGTGACGGTGGCTATCTTTTAGATAAAAACCTGTACCGGTTTATGCCCGACTATGAACCCAAGAAAAAAGAGCTGGCCTCCCGGGACGTTGTATCCCGCCGCATGACCCAGCATATCCGTAAAGGTTACGGTGTTGACAGCCCTTACGGCCCACACCTGTGGCTGGATATCCGGCACCTGGGAGCCAAACATATCAACACCAACCTGCGCGAAATTGCCAACATTGCCAAAAACTTCGCCGGCGTTGACCCGGTGAAAGATTTAATCCCGGTACGACCCACCCAGCACTACAGTATGGGCGGTGTGCGTACCAACAAAGACGGCTATGCTTACGGATTAAAAGGCCTGTTTGCCTGCGGCGAAGCAGCCTGCTGGGATCTGCACGGGTTCAACCGCCTGGGAGGCAACTCCCTGGCGGAAACAATCACGGCCGGCCGGATTATTGGTAAAAAAGTAACCGAATACACCCTGGGCGCCACCCTGTCGTACAGCTACGAGCAGGTTAATAACGCCGTCAAGGAACAGGAAAACCGTGTCAAGGCGCTGGTCAACGGCTGGAACGGTAAGGAAGACGTTTATAATTTGCGCAACGAGATGGAAAAAAGCCTGATGGATTACGTGGGTATCTTCCGCAATGGCCCGGATTTACAGAAAGCAGTCGACAACCTGCGGGAAGTATACCACCGCTCCCTAAATATCGGTCTGAAATCCGGCGGCGAAGGGCCCAGTCCTGAGCTGGCCCAGGCTCTGCGCCTGCCCGGGATGATTCGACTGGCTCTGTGCATCTCCTACGGCGCGCTGACGCGCACCGAAAGCCGCGGCAGCCATGCCCGGGAGGATTACCCCAAACGGGACGATGCCAACTGGCTAAAACGTACTCTGGCTTACTGGCCGGAGGGAGCCGACCTGCCCGAGCTGAAGTACGAGCCGGTCACCATCACCGAACTGCCGCCCGGGGATCGCGGTTACGGAGAATCCTCGGCACAACCGGAAGGAGGCGGCAAAAAGAATGGCTGATCGTCAGTTAACCTTTGAAATATTTCGGTACAACCCGCTAAAGCCCGAGGTTGCCCCGTACATGCAAACCTATAAGTTAGCAGAAACCACGGGTATGACCATATTTGTGGCTCTGAACATGATTCGTGAAGAACAGGATCCTTCCCTGATGTTCGATTTTGTGTGCCGGGCCGCTATCTGCGGCTCCTGCGCCATGGTCATCAACGGACGGCCCCGGTTGGCTTGTAAAACGCTGACCAATACACTGCCGGCCAAAATTAAACTGTTCCCGTTGCCGGTATTTAAACTGGTCGGCGACCTGTCCGTGGACACCGGCACTTGGTTCAGGTACCTGTCGGAAAAAACCGAATCTTGGGTGCATACCAGCAAAGTACCTGACCCTAAGATCCAGGAAGAACGAATGGACAACGCTGTAGCCAATCAGATTTACGAAGCCGAGCGTTGCATTGAGTGCGGCTGCTGTATAGCCGGCTGCGCCACCGCCAACATCCGGGATGAATTCCTGGGCGCGGCCGGTATCAATCGAGTGGCCAGGTTCATGGTCGACCCCCGGGACGAGCGTTCCTTCGGTGAGTACTTTGAGATAGTGGGTTCCGAGGAAGGTGCCTTTGGCTGCATGGGATTGATGGCCTGTGACGACAACTGCCCCATGGAACTGCCTCTGCAGATGCAGTTGGCCTACGTACGCCGCAAAATGGCAGCCTACGGCCTGGGCTACAAGGAAAAGAAACGCATCAAACCGGCGTAAATTCTAGAACCCCCAATGGGGGTTCTTTTTTTAACAGTCCGTATAATTTCCGTTAAATACCTAAATACTAAACTTGAAAAAAATATCAAAGGGAGGAATAACATGAAACTTGGAACTCGGGAAGCAATGGAAATCAGTGAAGTACTTAGAACTAATTCAAGCATCATTGACCATTATAACCTTTACTTGAACAGCTGCCAGGATCAACAATTGCGCAGCATTCTAGACCGCCAGCAGAGACATACCATAGACACTTTCCAGAGATTACTGCAGATGGCCCAAAGTCACGGTATTGATACCAACCAGATGCCTCTCCCCACTACCATAAACACAACCATGGGCAACCAACAGGTTACAACGGGAACGGTTCAATACGGCAACCAGTGGTCTGCACCACAGTACGGGGCCGAGCAGCAGCAGGCATTCACCGGACAGGCAGGCATGCAGTACGGCACTCAGTATAGCGCAGGTACAGGAACTAGCCAACAGTCGGCCATGCAAACCGGAACGACCACCGGTACCACCATGCTAAACGACCGGGCTATCGCCGAAGGTGCGCTGATGTTTCACAAACACAGTGCCGAAACCAATACCACGGCCGCCCTGGAAAGTGCCGAACCGCACCTGCGTAATGCACTGACCAACATGTCCCGCAACTGCATTGAAATGTCATATGAAATTTATAACTATATGTCCCAGCGCGGCTGGTACCAAATGCCGAATACGCCGCAGAACTTTATCTCCCATTCCACCACCAACCAACAACAGTACCCCACTCAATAGGGGTACTGTTTTTTTATTTGGTTATCAATGATTACCTGTTTTATAATATCTACAACTAAATTGGATTATTCCCTGCTGCTGGGCGGCATCGCCGGAGTATACGCATGGAACCTACTCACCTAAAAGTGTGTCAAGGGGACGGTTCCTTTGACACACTTAAGATTCATTGTGTGTCAAAGGAACCGTCCCCTTGACACACTTTAAACACCTGGCACCGGGGGGATGGGAACTTTTTCCCTGTCGGTGACGTCAGCATTGTAAAAATAATCTAAAGTAGGTGACAATGACAATGCTGGTGCGAAAAATTATCGGCGGGGTTTTAATTGTAGGCATACTAGCGGCAGCCCTGGCAGCGGGACTATCCTACAACCCGGTCCAGTCGGCGGCCAATGAGCCGGCCAGGTTCAATTCCTACGAAGAACTGGTTAACTACATCGGCAGCAGCACCAAGATGGCGGAACAATTCAATATACTGTTCGGGCATCGCGGGGCGATGCTAACCGGTTCTGCTGACATGGCTCAGTCAGGCAGCCGCATGAAGCAAATGGAGAACACGGTGGCCCAGGACAGCGGGCGGGCAGTGCAGGAATCTACAACTGCTCCCGATTATTCCAGCACCAACACTCAGGTACAGGGCGTGGATGAAGCCGACCTGGTTAAAACCGACGGTAACTACCTGTATGTGATTAGCGGCAGCGAGCTGTTTATCATCAAAGCTCACCCGGCCAACTCGGCGGTTAAACTGGCTACGCTAAAGTTTACAGGCCAGCCCTCGGAAGCTTTTATCAACGGTGACACCCTGGTAGTATTTGGCAACGGGCCGGATCCGCAGACCATGTTCATAAACAAATACAACATTTCCGACCGCACTAAACCGGTTTTGACCCAGGTTAATAAGTGTGACGGCTACTATGTAAATTCCCGCATGATTGGCGAAAATATTTACGCTGTCATTAGCACCCCGGTGTACCGGCACGGCGTAAACGACAGCGCATCCAAGATTACCCTGCCCCGGATCACCACCAACGGGCAGGTACGCACGGTACCGGCCACCGAGATACACTTTTTCCCCAATCCCGATTACTCTTATCAGTACACAACTGTCTTAACCCTAAAAACCGGGGAAAAATCAAACTCACCGGTAAGCAAAACATACCTGACCGGCACTTCGCAAAACCTTTATGTTTCTCCAAACAACATATATTTGACCGGCCCCAAAACCCCTGATTTCGCCCTGCTCACCGGCAAACTGCTGGACGGCCTGGCCTCTGTTATGCCGGCAAACATTGCCGAAAAGCTCAAGGTAGTACGTAACTCCAGCCAGGATTACTCCCAGCAGCTGCAGCAGGCCGAGACAATAATAGACAGTTATTTAAGCCAGCTGGACTACGGGCCAGCCCTGGCCCTGGAAGAAAAAATCGCGGCCTTGCGCGACAAGTGGCACCGGGATATGGCCCGGGAGCAACAAAAAACCGCCATTTTTAAGCTAGCCATCGCGGACGGCCAGGTACAATACCGTTGCCATGGCGAAGTTGACGGCCAGGTTTTGAACCAGTTTTCCATGGATGAGCATAACGATTATTTCCGCATTGCCACCACCTCCGAGGGATTCTGGTTTAACGGCCCGGCCAACCCCAAAAACAATATTTACGTGTTGGACCAAAACCTGCAGGTGGCCGGCAAACTATTAGGCCTGGCCCCCACCGAGAGGATTTACTCCGCCCGGTTTATGGGCGACCGAGCCTACCTGGTGACCTTCCGACAGGTGGACCCCCTGTTCGTCATTGACATGAAGGAACCAGCCGCTCCCAAAGTGTTGGGGGAACTGAAAATCCCGGGCTTCTCTAATTACCTGCACCCTTACGATGAAAAACTGTTGATTGGTATCGGCAAGGAAGTTAGCGTAGCATCGGAACCGACACCCGGTCCAAGGCCCATGATTATGCCGCCGCCCACCAGGCAGCAGGGCGTAAAAATTGCCCTGTTTGACGTATCCAACCCCGCCGCGCCCAAAGAAGTGGCCAAATACGTGGTGGACCGTGACGACTCCGATTCCTTGGCACTGCGTGACCATCGGGCGGTGCTGTTTAGCCGGGATAAAAACCTGCTGGTGATACCCATCAGCTACATGCCGCAGTACCGGATTATGATTGACCAATCAGGGCGGGAAATAGCCCCTTCAGATCAGGGCTGGCAGGGAGCATTCGTATTGGAAATTTCCCCGGAAAAAGGCATTCGACTGCAGGGTAAGGTGGAACACCCTGCTACTTTAGATACTACAAAAGATTACTATGAATTCAACTCGGTTAAACGGTCCCTTTATATTGATGATGCACTTTACACCATCTCTGACCGGGCGGTCAAAGTAAATGACCTTGATACCCTGCGACAAATTAAGCAAATCAACCTACGTTAGAAACCACTGTTTTTTGTTAAAGCTGGTAACAACTTAAGCACGCACTGAAAAATACAAACATGATAATTCCCTTTACTCAGTAATCCCCATTGATGAGATAAACATTTTTATAAACAATTGTGCACCGCGGGGGGAGAGCTGTCATCTAAGAGCGTTAGCGAAGGATCTAGATTCTTCACTTCGTTCTACAATGACACGACGCTGTACCACTTACTGAGTTAACGGTATAACCATGAATACAAAAAAAAGGGGACACAAATCTTTCAAGAAACAAAAATAGTAGTCTGTCCTTTGTAAATTACTCAGCAACAACAATAAAGAGAGCCGGGCAAATTAATAAACCCGGCTCTCTTTTCATATGGGGTACCGTTTATTTATCTTCTTTGTCATCTAATCCAGTGATTCATTTGCTACGTCATACTCATAGCTTTCCAGCAAATTTGAATCATCATCATACAAGTCGAGATAAATCATTACAGGCTCAGCATCAGCATCATTTTGAAATGCTTCAGCAATTTCTGCGCAAATGTTTTCCACGTCATCATCAATATAGCCGTTCACGTCCAGGTAATTCCATTGAGTAGATGAAAAATCTTCCTGAGCCTTTAAATCGACCATAATCTCATTATCATTTACGTCGTAATTAATCCTAGTAATCTTGAATTCGACGTTACCCACATCAAATTGATCGCCTTTCAGTGCAAGCTCCACTTCGTTCACATCGCCACCGGCGTCACGGTAATCGTCGTCCTTATAAATTACTGAAAGGCGACCGGTACCCTCTTTGCTAAACTTAACCAGCACAGCATCGTTATCATTGTTAATAATTTCGCCGTTAACTTCGGTATATCTGGAGAGTTCGTCCTGGATATCGCCGACCAGGTCTTCCAGCCAGTCCTTGATATCCCTATCACTTAAATCGGCCCACTCAACGTCGTAGTATTCCAGGTCAACCTCTACCTTAACGTCAACCTCATCCTTGTCACCATCTAAATTGATGTCAGATACACGTACATCTTTAATTTTTTTGTAATCGCCTAACAGATCGCCTTCCAGGTCGGATAGCTCGTATTCATCTTCCCCGTCGTCGTCCTCTTTAAGGTCGGCCAGAATTCTTTCCAGGATGGCAGCCATTTCAGCCCTGGTTATAGCATTATTAGGCAGAAATTTGTTGCCCGGCGCACCCTTAATGTAACCTGCCTGATACATAGCCAAAATATAAACTAGGTCATCATTGTCCAGCAATAACTTACCGTCAGCAAATGGTAAATTGTCGGGGTCTATATTAAACTCATCCAGATCAAGGTATCCTTCCTTTTCCAAGGCTTTGGCAAATGCAATGCATGTTTGAGCCCGAGAGGCCTGCTGCGCAGAATGGAACCGGTTAAGGCTCATTATTTTTAGTTTGGCAGCTTGTTTAACCGAATCCCTGGCCCAGCCGGGGACTTCGTCAAGTTCATCCTCATCTACATCTTCTTCATCATCGTTACTATTGGTGTCCACCAATCTCATCAGCAGCGCAATCATCTCTGCCTGGCTAATGTTATTGTTGGGCCTAAACGTGCCATCGTCGTAACCGGCGAACAACCCCATAGCCGTCATCCGTTGTATTGGAGCGCTACCCCAGTGGTTGTCTGTATCCTTGAACTTATTGCTCTTAACCGAAATCTTACCGTCCACCATGACTTTGTACTGGGCCTTATACAACTTCATTGCGCTTACCTTGGCCTTGGCCGCCTCTTGCTTAGTGTTGTCCGGCTTGGCCCAGGCTGCGCCGGTCGACAGGGCCATTACCATCAGCCCGGTCAAAATTAATACCAAAATCCTTTTCAAACGTCATACCTCCTCATGGTCTTTTACTAATTAATTCGCGGACAGGTATTTTTTTCAGGGGGACACAACGGTACTAATTTTTTCGGGGCCATAGTCACAAGATTTAGCACGCCCTGCTGTTGCACTGCGTACAACATGTGCTTTGCCGGGCGGTAATACCAGTTATTAATGCCGCTCACGCTCTTGTTTTATGATACAATCAACCAAAACGTGCTCCTGTACCATTAAAAAAAACTAGATACACAGTACTGTTTTGTCAACTTTATGACGATTGCTGTGTTACATATGTGAAAGGGAACGGGAGGTGGCCGGCCATTATCCCACCGCAAAAAATAATCCATGGGATGTCTGCAAGTTACCAAGATCTATACAATCGTTATTACCCGTTTGTTTGCCGCCAATTAACTTACCTGCTGGCAGACCGGGTAATGGCAGAAGACATGGCTCAAGAGGTTTTTTTAAAACTGTACAGTTCTCCGCCGCGTGAATTCCAAAATATCGGGGGTTGGCTATCCAGGGTGGCAACCAACCTGGCCTATAACTATCTACGCAGCGAAAAGAGCCGCCAGCGCAGAGAAGAAAAAACCAGTTTGCCGGGACGGGCAGCGGATTCTTCGGAGGACCAGGCCTTAAAGAACGAAGCCGTGCGCTCGGTACGGCTTGTGCTGGATGAACTGCCCGAAAGGGACCAGTTATGCCTGTTAATGAAGCATTCTGGTTTCACCTACGAAGATATAGCCGCAGCCACCGGACTTAAAAAATCCTCGGTAGGTACCATTATCGCCCGGGCCCAGGCCAGGTTTAAAAAGTTGTACCTCGAGCAGAAAGGGAGTGACGCCTGATGTGTTACGACGAGGGCATTCTTCAGGCATACATCGACGACCAGTTGGATAGCGCATTGTGGTGGGAGATTACCCGGCACCTGGAACGCTGTGCAGCCTGCCGCCACAATTTGGACGGACTGCGTTCCAACGACATGTTCGTGCAAGAATGCTTGTCCGTTTTCCCGACTGACGCTTCCGAAACCAGCCATGTGGTCAAAACGCGTTTAAACGTGGTCCCCCAAGGGCGCAGGAGTAAACTGTTAAAAACAATAGGAAGGAAGTTTGATTTCATGAACCAATATAAAAAACTGGCTGCTGTTGCCGCCCTGGCGGCAGTAATGTTCACCGCCTTTAGTTTCCCAGCGGTACGCAGCGTGGCCTCTGAATTCTTAACTGTATTCCGGGTAGAATCAGTGCAAACTATCAATATCAGCACCACCGATATACAGGACCTGGAAAAGGCCTTCCAAGAAGGGGCCGGCAAAGTTGATATTGAAAACTTCGGTAAAATAGAAGTCATTGGCAAACAAGAGTCGGTTCCGGTAACCCCGACCGAAGCGGTCGAGGCTGTTGATTTCGATTTCAAACTGCCAGACCCGGCAAATTACAACGAGCCTGAATTGCACAAAATTACCGGGCACTCGGTGAAGCTAACCCTGGCAGTAGATAACATTAACGCCATGCTGCAAGCCATGGGCAGCACCCAGATACTGCCGGCCGAACTTGACGGACAGTCATTTAGTATGGATGTTCCCACAGGAATCATGGCCACCTACAAAAGCGACAGTAATAAGCTGTTTGTGGCCCAGTCCCGCAGTCCGGAAATTAAAACATCATCCGGGGTTGACGTGAAGGTTATCCGCGATGCGCTGCTGAGCATACCGGCGCTGCCGGAAAATCTGCGCCAACAGTTGCTGGCCGTAAATGACCTGAATCACACCCTGCTAATCCCCAACTTGGACGGCAGTTCCCAAGAAGTAACCGTCAACGGCACCACAGGCGTACTCATTACCGCGGGTGACGGTGCAAAGGATACCCAATCACTGGTATGGCAGCAAAACGGTGTCATTTACATGGTGGCAGGCACCGGCCTGGCACTGGACGACGCGCTGGCGCTAGCCGCTCAAATGAAGTAGAGGTGTAACCTACATTGGATATGGCCATAGAAACCTTTAACCTGACTAAAAAATACGGTGCCAAGGTTGGATGCGCCGAGATCTGCCTCCGGGTTCCCCGGGGGCAAATCTTTGGTTTTCTGGGCCCCAACGGCGCCGGCAAGAGTACACTGGTCAAGATGCTGGTGGGCCTGTTGTTCCCCACCTCGGGCAAAGCTATCCTGCTGGGCCGAGCGCTGGGTGACATAGAAGTGCGCAAAAAAATTGGCTTTTTACCAGAAAACTTCCGCTACCACGACTGGCTTACCGGCCAGCAACTGCTGGAGTTCCACGCCTCCCTTTACAAACTGGGGGGAACAGCTAAAAAGCGCCGGGTGGACGAAGTACTTGACCTGGTAGGCCTGGCCGGTAAAGAAAAACAAAAAGTGCAAACCTACAGCAAGGGCATGCGCCAGCGGGTGGGCCTGGCCTGCGCGTTGCTGCCCGACCCCGACCTGCTGTTCCTGGACGAACCAACATCAGCCCTGGACCCCATTGGCCGTAAGGATGTCAGGGAAATATTGGTCACTATTAAAGCCCTCGGTAAAACGATATTCCTGAACAGCCACTTGCTCAGCGAGGTGGAAATGATTTGCGACGCCGTAGCTTTTATCAGGCAGGGCAAAATAATTCGCCAGGGCCTGCTGGAAGACTTGCGCACCGGAGACATTCAAGTGGAGATGAAGATTGGTGGGCTGACCCCGGCGCTGACAGCGGCACTGGCTTCCCTGGCCCGTTCCATAGAAATAGAAGATGACCTGGTCCGGATCCGGGTCAAACAAGATGAAGACATTCCCCGCCTGGCCGCGCTCGTTGTCACCGGCGGTGGTTTCCTGTTTGAGATGAACCGGAAAAGGTCCACTCTGGAAGAAATGTTTATCCGCACCACCGGCGGGGGTGAGGAAATATGCTGACCATGATGGGGATTACCTTTCGCGAAGGTTTAAACCGTAAAGTAATGCTAATATCGCTAGTTCTGGCCGTTATTTTCCTGGGGCTTTACGGCACCGGTGTGCATTATGCCGGCCAAAGCTTTAATGAACACCCCAACCCCATGCTGGCCGCGGTAGTTTACCCGCAGTTGCTGTCCTTTGGCCTGTATTTCGGCGGGTTCATTGTCTCTTTCCTGGCCATTTTTTCGGCGGTAGGAGCAATATCTGCGGAAATTGAGACCGGCATTATCCAGGCCGTCATTACCAAGCCCATCCGCCGGCGCGACTACGTACTGGGCAAATTCCTGGGTTTGGGCCTGTTTCTAGCCCTCTACGCCGCTTTGTTTTTCATCGTTATTGCGATGATTATAAACATTAAGACAGGACTAGTGCTGGATGGCCAATGGCGGGCGCTGGGCCTGTTCGCACTACAGCCCGTGGTACTGCTGGCGATAACCCTTTTCGGTTCGGTAGTGCTGCCCACCATCGCCAACGGCGTAGTCATGTTCATGCTCTACGCGGTGGCCGTTATCGGCGGCATGGTAGAGCAGATTGGCTGGCTGATCGGCAACACCGGGCTGCAGCAGGCCGGTATAGTAACCAGCCTGGTGATGCCGGTAGACTCGCTGTACCGCAAAATTGTGCACCTGCTGATGAACCCCACCAACAACCCTTTGGGCGCGCTGCAGCAAATGGGGCCCTTTGGGAGCATGGCCGAACCCAGCGTATGGATGGTTCTTTACGCCCTGAGTTATGTAATGATCTTCACCGGCCTGGCGGCTTACGCATTTGGCCGCAAAGATATATAAACGCCCCCGCCGTAACGGCATCATTGCCGAAAAAAGGGGACAGGCTGCTTTTTCGTATTTTAAAAAAGAATGCCTGTCCCCTTTTTTCGGCGCCGGTTCTCTCACTTTGAATCCTGACTCCTAACTCCCAAAGGTGTTATTTACATAAAAATAACACCTTTATAAACACGGCATAGTTGAAAACATACCACCAAAGAAGTAATATAAGATGTGGTCCTGTTATCGGGATTATAAATGCACCAAGAGGGGACTTTTATTTTGGAAAAGAACATGATACGCAACCTGGCCATCATTGCACACGTGGACCACGGGAAAACCACCCTGGTGGACGGGATGCTTAAACAAAGTGGCGTTTTTCACGAAAGACAGGTAGTGGAAGAACGCGTGATGGACCGTAACGACCTGGAGCGCGAGCGGGGCATCACCATTATGGCCAAAAACATGGCTGTTTTTTACGGCGATTACAAGCTGAACATAGTGGACACCCCCGGACACGCCGACTTCGGCGGCGAGGTAGAACGCATCGTCCAAATGGTAGACGGGGTGCTACTGCTGGTGGACGCCTTTGAAGGGCCGATGCCCCAGACCCGGTTTGTACTGCGCAAAGCGCTGGAAGCCGGACTGGCCCCTATCGTAGTAATCAACAAAATTGACCGCCTGCACGCCAGACCCGCCGAAGTGCAGGACGAAGTGCTGGGGTTGTTCATTGAACTTGAGGCCAACGACAAACAGCTGGACTTCCCGGTTATCTACACCAACGCCCGCACCGGGACTGCCACCTTGGACCCCGCGGTGCCGGGTACCGACCTGCAACCACTCTTTCAAATGATTGTAGAGAACATCCCCGCTGCCGAAGGAGATCCCAACGCCCCGCTGCAAATGGGCGTCACCTTAATCGATTACGACACCTATGTTGGTCGCCAGGCCATCGGGCGGATTCATAACGGTGTGATCAGGGCCAAAGATGAAGTGGCGGTAATCGCGCCCGGTGGAGTAATTAAGCGCCGCCGTCCTTCGGGCATTTACGTGTTTAACGGACTAAAGAAAGTACTGGCGGAAGAAGCCAGCGCCGGTGAAATAGTGGTGGTAGTCGGGCTGGACGACATTAACGTAGGCAATACGGTGGCAGACCCGGAAAACCCGGTGCCTCTGGATTTTGTCCGCATCGATGAACCCACCGTAGCGGTATCCATGCATGTAAATAAGAGTCCCTTTGCCGGACTGGAAGGCTCTCATGTTACCTCACGAAAACTGGGAGAGCGGCTGGCCCGGGAACTGGAATCCGACGTCAGCCTGCGGGTACAGGGCACCGCTTCCCCGGATACCTTCATGGTATCGGGGCGTGGCGAACTGCACCTGTCCATATTAATTGAAACTATGCGGCGCGAGGATTATGAATTTGAGGTTTCCCGGCCCCAGGTGGTAGAACGAGAAATTGACGGGGTTAGGTGCGAACCGGTGGAAGAATTGCTTATCGAAGTGCCGGAAGATTACGTGGGTATGGTGATGGAACGACTAGGCCCCAGAAAAAGCGAGCTGATTAACATGACCCATAAGGGCGACGGCCAGGTGCGCTTGGAATATCACGTGCCCACCCGCGGATTGTTCGGCTTCCGTTCTGAATTTATGACCGACACCAAAGGCATGGGCGTAATGCACCACTCGTTTCACCATTACGCCCCCTACCAGGGTGAAATCCAGACCCGCAGCCGGGGCTCGCTGGTGGCCTTTGAGACCAGCACTACTACCAGCTACGGGCTGGAAAACGCCCAAGAGCGGGGTGAATTGTTCTTAGGCCCAGGCGTATCGGTATACAAGGGTATGGTGGTGGGCGAACACTCCCGCCCCGGTGACCTGCCTATTAACGTGTGCAAAAAGAAACAGATGTCCAACGTGCGCAGTTCCACCTCCGACATATCTGTGAAACTGACCCCGCCCCGGACCTTGAGCTTGGAGCAATGTATGGAATTCATCGCCGATGACGAACTGGTGGAAGTAACGCCTAAGTCGATACGGATGCGTAAGAAGTAAAAGAGGGGACGGCACCATATTAAATGTGATTCGGCGGTGCTGTCCCCTTTTATTTTGCTGATCATCTACCGACATAACGACTTCACTTTCCGCTAGATATGTTCTAATGGTCAATTGCTGGTTTTTTCCCATGGTTTTTGGTCTTTCCCTCATCTTGCAATCTACAGCACCTCGCAAATGTTGACTTATTTAATAATATTTAAATATTTTGACAACTTCAACCACAGCTCCTTTGGCCATTTTGTCGATTGCTGTCTAATGCAATAATAACTTTTACATATCCGTTTCTCTGTGTTCCTCAGCGGTCTCCGTCAACCCTTCTTTAGCCACTTGCTCCGCTTTTTTCTTAATCATGCTCAGGGTAATTATTCTAACTCTTCCAGCCCTTGTAGATGCACCATTCCGCCGCTGGGCTTCCAGAACTGACCGGCACAGCCACCTTTCATTACTATCTATTTCTAAGGTTCAAACCCAATGAGCAAAAAAGTAAAGGATTTGGCGTTAAATTAACGAATTACAATAATAATTATTTTTATTAAACAAGATTGTAGTAACCGGCCTTGTGTAAATGGTTTATTTACGAAGAGATAACAACTACCGAGGAGATAAATATATGAATCAAAAAAATCATGCCAAATTTAATTACCCAATTGATATTAATATGCTTTATTTTGCCGGTAAGTTGTTACAAGAGCAGGGCAATTTCAACTGGGTTCCGGGCTGGCTGGTGGGAACCCTGGGGCTCAACGTATGCGCAGTGGGAATTACGGTAGCCCAGCAATGTATCGTTCATTTTAACAGTCAAGATAAAAACAGCAATTCGGATACTACAGAAATCGGCGTTGACGTGCTCTGGTGCTCGCAACAGGAATCATTAGAAAACAATAATGTTCCATGCCATGTTTTTGATTGCCCCGTCCGGCAAAGGGTTCTTGAAAGGTGCGACAAACCGGGTCAAGAAGTAACCTGCTTCCCCATGGCGGGCAAGCGAGGCTTTTTGATGGCTTGTGGAGAAGGGTTGCTGCTGAATTCCTTCCCCGTTACAGAGATACTTAAAGCGACAACCCATGTAATTGAATGCGGCCTGGATACCGGCCAGCGCGTTGGAAAAGCCACCTCATATTTTTTACCATCCGAAGACATGGCGCAAATTTGGTCGGAGATGCTAGCCGGCTTGTCCCATGATTTAAGAACACCGCTAGCCTGTATTAAAGGCTATGTCACCACCTTGCTGAGAGAAGACGTAAACTGGGATCCTGATGTGCAAAAAGAGTTTTTAAATATTATTGTTGAAGAGACAGACCACATTGAGGTGTTAATCAATAACCTGTTAGACTCTTCCACCTTTAGTTGGAAAGGTGAAATAGAACTTAAAAAAGAGGCGGTTTTACTACCTCAAATAGTAAATAAAGTGCTCAAGGATCCTTCATACCGCAGTAAAAACAACCAATTTTCGGTATTTTTCCCCCAGGGATTCCCGTTTGTGGAAGCAGACCCAATTAGAATTGAGCAGGTATTGCGCAACCTGGTAGATAACGCAGTCAAGTATTCCATGGATAACACCCCCATTATGATTAAAGGAGAGTTTAATGCTGAGGAAATAGTTATTTCGGTGGCCGATGAAGGGATTGGTATTGGCGACGAACATTTAAACCAGTTGTTTGAAAAGTTTTTCCGGGTCGATAATGGCGCCAAGGAGAATCAGAAAGGAATGGGGCTTGGATTGCCTTTAGCCCGTCAAATATTGTTCAGCCATGGTGGGAGAATTTGGGCCAAAAGTAAACTGCAACAGGGGACAACTTTTTACTTCACGCTGCCAATGAGTTCACAACCAGCTAAAACGGAATTAAGCTGCCACCCGCTGGGAGACTAGGGGGCTATGGATGAAGCATAAAACGATTTTAATAGTGGATGATGAACCCCGCCTATTGCGATTGGTTAAAGTTAACTTGTTGGCCAGCGGATACGAGGTGGCCACAGCCACCGACGGTAAAACTGCTATAGAGTTGATAGAAGCTTCTTACTACGATTTGTTGATTCTGGATATTATGCTTCCAGGCCCGCTAAATGGGTTTGAAGTTTGTAAAAGAATACGCGAATTCTCCGATATCCCTGTGATTATGCTTACGGGCCGGGCTCGCGAACAGGACCGCCTACGCGGTTTTGACGTGGGGGCTGACGATTATTTAACCAAACCCTTTAGCGTTGATGAATTGCTGCGCCGCATCAAGGCGGTGCTTAGGAGAACATATCAAGCAGGGGATTCTCCAAAGTGCCCTACCTATTCATCCGGAGAGCTGGTGATTAATTTTGCCCAGAGGCGAGTATTTGTCAGGGGGAAAGAAGTTAAGCTCACGGCTACGGAATACGAAGTCTTGTACCATTTGGGCACCAATGCAGGTAAAATAATTACCCACGAGGATTTGTTAACCTGGGTATGGGGACTCGAATATCGTAACGAGTTACACTACCTAAGAAATTATATCAGCAGTCTACGTAAGAAAATTGAAGACGACCCGGCCAACCCTAAATACATTCTTGGTAAACATGGAATTGGGTACCAAATGGCAACTGAATAGTGCTATAGGCGAAATAATAAAAATGGGACAGGCAGCCTGTCCCCATTTTTCTTATTTTTGTTATGAAATTTTTATGTTTACGGATGCTTTATTATGATTTATTTACTAAGCATCCTCTAAAATTATTACTAATAATAGAAATATCGCACACGATAAGCATAACAATAGACTGATTTTGGGAGGCTCTAGCATGTTCACCCGACAAGAAGTTCTGGAAAAGGCCAGTGAAGAGCGCGTAAAGTTCCTGCGCCTGCAGTTCACCGACACTTTCGGAGTATTAAAAAACATTGCTGTGACTTCGGATGAGTTAGATAAGGCTCTGGAAGGCCGGATATCCTTCGACAGCTCAGTGGTGGACGGAGTGATTAACCACCGGGAACAGGATATCCTCCTCTTGCCGGACTTATCCACCTTTGTAGTTTTCCCCTGGCGGCCAAGGGAAGGGGCCGTAGCCCGCTTCATCTGTAATGTGGCCAATCCAAATGGGACGCCATACCAGGGATGCTCACGCAGCATTCTGCAGCAGGTGCTGGATGAAGCCGCCCAGATGGGTTTTGAACTTTTGGTGGGAGCAGAGGTGGAATTCTATCTTTTTCAAACTGACAATCAAGGCGACCCCACCACCAATACCCACGACGGTGCTGGTTTTTGCGACCTCACTCCGTTTGACCTGGGCGAAAACGTCCGCCGGGACATGGTGCTAACGCTGGAAGAAACAGGACTGGACATTGGTTTTAGCCACCACGAGGTAGGTCCGGGCCAGCACAAAATTACTTTAAAATCGGATAACGCCCTGGCTATCGCAGACAAACTGGTGACCTTCAAGTTCATCGTGCGCACTATTGCCCAGCGGCATGGATTACACGCTTCGTTGATGCCCAAGCCGCTCAATGGCATGCCTGGATCTGCGCTGCACTTGCACCTGTTTCTCCTGCGCGGGGAAGCCGCCACGCTGATCAATACCGAACAGCCTTTACAACTTAACCAGGAAATTGGGCATTTTATCGGGGGCGTATTAGCCCATACCCGGGCCAATACAGCCATAACCAATCCACTAATCAACTCTTATAAGCGGTTGGTGCACGGGGATCTGACGCCCATGTACGTGGCCTGGTCCAAAGACAGCCGTAGTTCAGTGCTGCGGTTGGTTATTGATGATGAGCATATTTCACGGGTTGAGGTAAGGAACCCTGATCCGACCTGTAACCCCTACTTGGCGCTAGCCGTAATCCTAAAAGCGGGTTTAGACGGGATTAAAAAACAGCTGCCCCAGCCACCGCCGCTGACTGAAAACACCTTTCAGCTAAACGATAACCGGCAGCATGGAGTTCGGGTTGCCTGCCTGCCCCGTACTCTAGAGGAAGCCCTGCGGGAGCTTGCCTCCGACCAGCTGGCCAGAGCCACACTGGGTGAGTATATATACCGCATGTTTGCCCGAGTAAAAGGTGAGGAATGGGAACGTTTCCAGGCTTTTGTGCACCCCTGGGAACTTAAAGAATACCTCTCCATCTCTTAAAAGATCACCTACCTAATACCTGAGATGATGAAGTTTAGAGAAAGATACAAAAAAGAGGACAGTAAAAATCAAAGGAGGCATAATCAGTGGGGTCACAACAGCTTATGACAGAAATAATGGAACAGGTAGCAGCCAGGAATCCCGGCGAACCATTGTTCCACCAGGCAATTCTGGAAGTATTGGAATCTTTAGATCCCGTAATCGAAAAACACCCTGAGTTTGTAGAAACGGGTATCTTAAACAGACTAGTCGAACCGGAACGGCAGATTATATTCCGGGTACCGTGGGTTGACGACCAGGGGCAGGTACAGGTTAATCGGGGTTTTCGGGTGCAATTTAACAGTGCCATTGGGCCTTACAAAGGCGGCCTGCGCTTTCATCCTTCGGTAAACTTGGGCATTATTAAATTCCTGGGGTTTGAACAAATACTTAAAAACGCCCTAACCGGCCTGCCCATCGGCGGAGGCAAAGGGGGCAGCGACTTTGACCCCAAAGGGAAATCTGACGGTGAGGTCATGCGTTTCTGCCAGAGTTTTATGACCGAGTTATACCGGCACATTGGGGCGGATGTTGATGTCCCGGCCGGTGATATAGGAGTTGGCGCCCGGGAAATAGGTTATCTATACGGCCAGTACAAAAGAATAACCAGCCTGTACAACGGAGTTCTTACCGGTAAGGGGCTGACCTATGGCGGTAGCTTGACCAGAACAGAGGCTACCGGTTACGGCTTAGTTTATTTTCTTGAAGAAATGCTTCAGGCAAACAGACAAACCCTTGCCGGTAAGACCGTGGTTATTTCCGGTTCTGGCAACGTGGCCATTTACGCGGCGGAAAAAATTCAACAGCAGGGTGCCACAGTAGTAGCCATGAGCGATTCCAACGGCTACATTTACGATCCCCGGGGAATTAACCTGGATACTGTTAAACAGACTAAAGAAATTGAGCGCAAAAGAATTCGTTCCTGTGTTAACTGTCAACCGACTTGCGAATATCACGATAATGCTCAAGATTTATGGTCAATTAAATGTGATATTGCCCTTCCCTGCGCAACGCAAAATGAACTTGATAAGGGCTCAGCCTTGAAACTGGTGGCCAATGGTGTAATAGCGGTCGCCGAGGGCGCCAATATGCCCACTACGCCCGAAGCCATAAAAGTGTTCCAGAATAACAATATTCTTTACGCACCCGCCAAGGCATCCAACGCCGGCGGAGTGGCTACTTCACTCCTGGAAATGTCCCAAAACAGTATGCGCTGCTGCTGGACATTTGATGAAGTAGACGCCAAATTAAAAGACATTATGACCAGGATTTATCAACAAACCAGCCAGGCAGCCTGGGAATACGGCTGTGAGGGTAACCTGGTGAAAGGGGCTAACATTGCCGGATTTATGAAGGTGGCCAATGCCATGTTAGCCCAGGGTGTAGTATAGTATAAAACGGCCTTAGGATTAAAAGTTGGACTTAAATTAGGGGATGAAAGGAGGAAGCATTATGAGTCAATGCCCACTAGCCTATACTGACCCCTGTGCAGAATGTGCCCAATTTGGGAATTGCAGCCCCAGTAAGGCCCTCCAGAGGATAGACGAGCTGGAGAACTTATTACAAGACCTAAAAAAAATGGTTCAAAGTCTGGCCAATGAAAAAAAATAAATTTTGATGATTATTCCCTTTACTCAGTAATCCCCATCGATGAGATAAACATTTTTAATAA
>JAENYQ010000086.1 GCA_016841675.1 Desulfotomaculum sp. | reverse complement strand
TTTAAAAGCCTTTCTCTTGTACTTTCCGGATAACTAAATAGTGAGGGTAACTTGGCTTACCCGGAATTCCGGGTAAGCCCAGGAAATCCCGGATATAGATCAAATTAACTCCTGATTGGAGTAAATGCATGCTTTTGCTATGGCGAAATATATGGGGTGTGACTGGAAATCGAACAATAAAGTCACTATTGGTTTTTGCTTCTTTGACGTATTTATTGATGATATAAGATATTCCCCAGCGGGATAATTTCTGACGCTTCTGGTTAACAAACAAGTAATTTTCAACATCTGCCATGCCGGAGTAGCTTTTTCGAGTATCCAGATAGGAACTAAGCAGTGTTTTAGTATTACTCATAATGGGAACCTGACGAATCTTGCTTCCTTTACCACGCAGAGTGATGACAGCAGGGTCCATAAGGCGCACATCTTTTACTTTTAGATTGATAAGTTCGTCAACTCGTGCAGCTGTATCATAGAGTACGGACAAAAGAACCAGATCGCGGAAACCATCCTTTGTGGAACTATCCGGTTGGGATAAGATAATCCGCATCTCTTGGCCGGTCAGATAGGATACCAAGGGCTTGGGGCTTTTCTTGTTTGGAATCGCTAGTATCTTCTGCGTTTCATAAAGGTTTTCCGGAAATTCTTTCTGGGTAAACCTGCAGAACGAATGAATGACGGCCAGTCTGTGATTTCTGGTCGGGATGGAACAGCCTCGCTCAGTCTCAATCCAGTCTAAGAAACCCAGTACCAGTTCCTTTGTAAGTCGAGCCATTGTAATTCTCTCCGGAGCTAGCCCTTTGCAAGTTTCACAGTATGTGAGGAACAGCTTGAACGTATCCCTGTAGGCGGCAATTGTATGGGAGCTTACGTTTTTCTGACCCGGAAGGTATTGGGAGAGGAAACCGGTAAGGTATCTCGGAAAGTCGCTTTCCCTCATACTAGCTGACCTCCTTTCGGAATGACATATCCAAATTCTGCTTCCGTTCGGCTGATCAGATCGGGATACAAGTCGGCTGTAAGCCTCAGATAGTATTGAGTTCCCCGAAAATCGGTATGCCCCATATAGGCTGCCAGATAGGGAAGGACCGTCATAAGTTCCGTACCGGAAAGCACCCATTTTTTTAGACAACAGACGGCAAAGGTATGGCGGAGGAAATCCGAACGTTCGGATTTTTTTCGTTATCCTTACATAAATAAAATCCGAACCTTTCGCAAAGAACCCGATAATCAATGGAAGCCCCAAGAGAAAGGTTCGGATAATAATTACTTCTTCATCGTTCGGACACCGCAGAACGATGACAAACTGCCATTTGCGCTACGCCACTTCCTCGGCGCGGATTTATCGTTCTCATCTTCGAGTGTGGCCAATGCCTTAGCCGCCTGCTCGGTGGTTATGTCCAAATAGACCATCGTCGTTTGAAGCTGGGCGTGACCAAGCAGGAAGGATATTTGGACAATGTTCATGCCGTCCTCCAGCCAGTGAGATGCTTTGGCGTGACGAAGCTGATGGGCGTGAATGTCGGCAGGGACTTCACCGCATACTGCCCGTGCCGTTTGTGCGTGTTTGCGAAGCTGTTTGTTAACGGCATTCTGGCTCATCTTTCCTGTGGGACCTGTGTTTCTTGAGTAGAACACGAAAGATGACGGATTAGGTGTAGCTCCGTGAGAATCCTTGATGTACGCCCGAAGGTGGGCGGTTGCTTTCGGCAGCAAATATAGCGTTCGGATTTTGCCCCGCTTGCCGATGACTGTGATGTTTGGCTTATCCGCATCCAAGTGCAGTTGTTCAATCCTCATAGACAGTATCTCGTCTATCCTGGCGGCGGTGCTGTACATGACGACCATCAAGGCAATATCCCTGCGTCCGGCCTTTGTAGACGAATCAGGGGCTTCGAGCAAGGCGCTTACCGCTTTTTTACTCATGCCGGTCACTTTTTTGGCGTATACCTTTTTTCGCTCTATCCGTGATGCGGTCTGCGACAAATGGAGGTACGAAACGTCCCTGCCGCCAAGGTACTTGAGGAAAGCCCGAAGCGAAGCCAGTCGGTTGTTGCAGGTTTCAGGGCCGCACGAACGGCTTTCCATCAGCCAAACGAGCCAATCCTCAACGTTCACGGCGCAAAAGCAGTCCCCGTTGAGATTGCCTGAGTTTATGCCCTTTTCCGATTCAAGAAAACCGATATACAGACTGAGCGCATCACTGTACGCTTTCAATGTGTGCGCGCTCCTGGTTTTTTGTGAGGGGACATATTCGTTCAGAAAAGCGTTAATATGCCTCGCCAGCGCGATGGACTCGTTAGTAGCTCTCATAGTCTACCTCCAGGATGACCGCGCTTTCGTCGGTTTGAGCCTCAATTATGTCAGCCAACCTCGGAACCAGCGAATAGTAATATTTGGTGCTTTCCAAAGCGCTATGCCCCATGCTCTTGCTGAGATAAAGTAGTTTCGCGTTAAAACCGAAACCTACATCCGTCCAGCCATTGATGTTCTCAATGGCGTAATTATGCCGGAGTTCGTATGGGACGGCGTTTCCGCTGTTATGCTGGCGCCACATTTCGTTAAAATTCCGCTGTACCCAAGATGCTTTATGGAAGCCGCCGTTTCTGTTTCTGGCGGGAAAGAAGTAGATCCGACCCGGATACATTTTGCCAATGACTCCATCGTACTGTTGCATCAATGAAAGCATAGAATCGTGCAGCACAACAAAGTGCTGCGCGTGACCCTTGGAATAGCGTATGTTCAAAACGCCGCCGTCAAGGTCAACGTCTTCCCGCTTTAACATCCTCGCCTCATTCGTGCGTATGCCGCTGCTGTATAGCAGCCGGAAGAACACAGGGACGGTTATCCGTCGCGACAACTGTTCTTCTGTCGTCGGCGTGGCGGGGATTGAGTCACAAGCTGCGAAGAAGTTTTTTAGTTCTGTTTCCGTAAACGCGTGTGGGATATAGGCTCTCGGCTCTTTTCGTGGGACGGCGGGTTCCGCAACGGTTGTCATTTCGCGTTTGCGCAGATAGCGTATGAAACTGACCACAGGAAATATTCTGGATCGGCATGAATTGTTTGTTTCCGTTTCGCGCTGGGCGCACCATGAATCCACCATATCTTGTGACAGTTCGGAAGCATTGGGATAATACGTTTCACAATGCTTGTCGAATAGTCTCAGATTAACTTCGTAAGAGGCTTCGTTCCAACGCCCGGAAGCTTTCCGATAGGAAACAAACGCCCGCATGAACGGCGCAAGGAAGGATGTAAACTTACTCATCCCCAAACACCCCCTCCAGCATGGGGAACCGTTCTATACTGAGTGCGCACTCTTTGAGATGCTTAAAGTCAGCGCTTAGATACGTTTCAAGGGAATCGGGTGACGTATGGCCAAGCGCCCTGCTGATAATCGGCTGCGGGATGCCGCCACCTAAAAGCTCTGTTGCCACGCGGTGGCGGAAAATGTGGAACCCCCTGCGGTCGCCAGTGCTTTGCCTGATGTTTGCGGCTTTCATTATCTTATTGGAAATGTTGCCGAGGCTTCCGTTCATCAAACGTCCGTATGGCCGATTTTCCGAGATAAATATGAATTCACACTCGGTTTCCGGGCGTTCGGACGCAAGATAGTCATAGACGGCGTTGCCTACGGTAACGGAAAGCGGCAATTCGAGGGGAGCGCCCGTCTTCTGCTGCCTGATACGAATTAACTCTTTCTCCCAATCAATATCATTAACTGTCAGTCCGGCAATGTCACAGCATCGCAGCCCGGTATAAAGCGCCAGCGAACCAACCGCTCTATCCCTGAGCGAAAGCCCCGAATCCCCATTCACGAGAGCTTGTTTAATCCGATGCGTTTCCTCCGGCTTCAGATACTGGATGTTCTTGCGCCGTTCGCGTAATTCAGGTAGGTAAGCTAATACTCTCGTGAGCGTTTCCGAACAGTCAGGGCTCTCCCTTATGCAGGCTTTGAAAACTGCCGCGATGTCCTTTTTGTACGAGCAGCTTCGGCGCAAAATGTCGTCCTCACCTATGAAAACGGACAATACAGCCGATTCTGTAATCGCACCTACAGTATTTATGCCTTTTTGCTGCAAAGCGTATAAAAAACTCGCTCCATGACTCGACTCGGCTATGATTGTGGTTGCTTTCTTATCTCGCTTGCTTTCGGATGCCCGGTAACAGTCAATCACAGTTTTGAATTCAGGCGACAACAAGTGATACAGGCCGCGCTTAATAACATTTTGCCTACGCCGCCCGTCAGGGTACTGTCCGCGCTTGTCAAAATTCTCGATAATACCGAGGTAAGTCAGCTTGTTGCGCAGGTAATGCCGGGAACTTGATTTCTTGGTATACTCCAGATAAATATCCGTGTACGACGCCCAGTTTTTTGAATCCGCTCCAGAAAGAATATGATCTATTTCGCGTCTAACCCTTTGGGTATAACAGGCGTTATAGCCGGATTCTTTCATGTAGACAATAAGTTTGGGATAATTATCCCATAAATTTTGTACATCCATCTGTACACCTCCTCTTTCGGAAGTATACAGTATGAAAATAAACTCCTCACCTTTACATGGAAAATAAGCGGATTGGTCGCACTATTAGTGAAAGGTTCGGATTTTATTTATGTAAGGGTAACGGAGGTCGTGAACCCTTGGCCCGGCAGATGTATGTGGAATGTCTGCCATAAGTAGATAATCCCTAAATCGGCGGTAAACGGTACTTTTGTCTGTTCTGTTTCCAGTCATGCTTGGGAACAAGAAGGTGTCATCCTTACCAAACCTGTGGTAAGTATTTAGCAGTAACTGTATCCGTTTTGTTAGACTTTGTGCAATAGGGACGAGTCGATCTTTGTTATTCTTGGCATGACGAATTATGAGCACATTTTGGTCAATGTCAATGTCCTTAAGCTGCAGACTTAGTGCTTCTGAGACTCGCAGACCAGCTCCATAAAGAAGACGAAACAGTACCGGATCCAGCACGTTGCGGTTGTTTGTTCCTTCCAAGGGATAGGAATCTACTGCCATAAAGAACTTATACAATTGCTTTTTTGTAAATATATATGGAATATGAGAACTTCTCTTCTGGGAGGCGGATTTAATTAGGGGTATATGAACTGAATATCCGTACCTGCTAAGGAAATCGGCAAAATCCCTCGTAAGGATTTCCTTTTTGTAATGAGTACTTGGCTTTTCAAATTCACCATATATAAAGCCGTCCAGCATCGGCTTTGTCAGACGGATTCCGCTGTAGCCATTTTAGTAGCAGTATGCATCGAATCGTTCCAGTTCTCTAGTTTGTTTTTTGTACTTGAAGTTTGTCATTTTTTTCTCCCTAATGAACGTACGGAGAAAATCCTTCAAGTCACTTTTCCATTCGTAGATTTTTCTCATAGGGATACCTCGTCCGGGTCAAGGGCACATCGGCGAAGGCCTGCAAGATCAATCTTTAAATAGATGCTCGTTGTATTTATGTTCTGGTGTCCAAGTGTCTCGGATATAACAGGGAGCGTTGCATTGCTCTCCAGCATGTTCCTGGCTAGCGTGCTTCGCAACGAATGCAGCCCGCAGTGGACATCAAGAGGTATATCCAGCCCAGCCTTGATTATGTAGCGATGCAATTCTCTTTGAAAACTTTCGTTCTCACCAAAAGCATCAAATGGCGCCCGATGACGGACAAATACTCTATCACTTGGGGTCTGGGGACGTCCGTTTTTTAGGTAATCAATGATCGCCCAACCAATATCCTCAAGAAGAGGAAGCTCAAGCGGCCGCTTCGTTTTCTGCATACTGATGCTTATGGTCTTCCGTTTCCAGTTGAGGCAGGAAAGCCTCAGTCCGCGAAGGTCGCTGACACGCAATCCGAGCCGGACAACCATCAATAGAATGGCATAATCCCGTTTTCCTTTTGGATCTGCCCGATCAACTGCCCCTAGCAGTTTCTTCACGTCTTCGGTATTCCATGAATAAGGAATGAAAGCGTTGCGTATCGTCCGAACTCTGGGTAGAGCTCTGGAGAGGTCTTCCTTCGTAAAACTCTGCTGACACAGAAAGAAGAGGTAATTACGCATAACGTACAGGATAGTGCTTACATATTTAGGTTTTGCGGTACTGTAATTTTCCAGAAATTTTGTGACCAGAGAAGGAGTAATTTCTAAGGAGCTCTTAATATTTTCGTCATTAAGAAAATAAAGAAACTTATGTAAAATATTATTATTAGTTATGATGGTTGAGGTAGCGTAATGACGTTCTTCATAGGAGTCCTGGAAAAGTAGGTATTCTTGGTTAAACCCTTCTGGACACTGAAAGTCAGAAATCCTTGACCGTACGTAGTACGATATGTTCCCGGTCTTCATATAAATCAGAAGGTTCTGGACTGGTTTCATAAATACATTGGTCTTTCTGTCACCTCGTCCATAAAAGCCGTCCATAGATGTTCCGGTACGGTTACGCACATACTCAAGGCCGATTTTCTCATTTAAGGTTACGTAATTATTTGATTGCATAAACCTGAGAAGTCCATTATATACGCTCCGATGACAATTGAGAGTAGTTAACGCATACCCCTTCTCTTTCTGAATAGAAAGCACTTGATCCATAATGAATAGAGAATTATCCGAAGTCAGTCATACAAAAAAAGCTCTCCGAGACCCGGGAGCTGACTTTGGATAATTCTATTGGACGAAACCGCGGTGGGTTAGCCACTATGGGGAAATAAAAATTCCGACCCTATACGTATTAACCGTTTTATTAACAAACGTGTATGCTAAGGGACCCAAATAAGTTACCCAAAAGAAAAATTAGACACAAATTCCCCCTCCCCAATAAAGAGGCATTTTAAAAACATTATGCAGTTACTGTTTTTTATGGCGAAGCTCTGCTGAAGTGTCCAACGCCACAGCAAGGACAGATTGAAAAATCTTTACCAGTTAGCTTTTTCAACAAATCAAGTGTGGACAACTTTACTTTTGGTTTATCATTCAAAAAGGTATGCGTAAGCTTTTTGCAAAGTTTAAGTTTTGTAGCTTTATTTCTCGGACTTAATAAACCATAGTGCCTTATTTTGGTAAATCTATTAGGTAGCACATGAATAAGAAAACGGCGAATAAATTCATCGGCTGTTAAGTCCATATTTTTTAGTTTATTGTTTTTATCCTTGTAGTCACGCCATTTGAATGTAACAATACCGTCTTCAAGCTTTAATATACGGTTATTAGAAATAGCAACACGATGAGTATATCGTCCGAGATATTCAACTACACAACCAGCATTTTTAAATGGCGGTTTACAGTAGACAATCCATTCCTTTTGATAAAGTGATGATATAAAACCATTAAACATACCATTATCTTGCAAATAAGAGATTGAGCCGTAAAATTCAAGCTTAGCCTGCTTAAGATAATACAAAAATTTACCTCTAAATTTTCTTGATAGAACCTTAACCGGGATAAAAAACTTCTTTCTTGAGTTAACCCACTTGTTGCAAGAGTTAAGTCCTCCACCTGGTACAATACAGTGAATATGAGGATGGTGCATAAGGTTTTGTCCCCAAGTATGAAGTATTTCTGTAAAGCCTATTTGCGCTCCCAAATATTTTTTGTCAGCAGAAAGCTCCGATAAGGTTTCGGCAGCGGCCTTAAATAAAACACCATAAACAGCCCTTTGATTTTGATAAGCAACAGAATTTAAAGTATCGGGAATAGTAAATACAACATGAAAATAACCGACATTAAGCAAGTCGTCTTTCCTTGCATCAATCCAACGTTCCTTATTTAAAGTTTGGCACTTTGGACAATGACGATTACGGCAGGAATTATAAGAGATACGTGTAAAACCGCATTCATCGCACTCATCAATATGACCACCTAAAGCTGAGGTTCTACAATTTTCAATGGCACGCATAACTTTCAACTGATTTGGTAAAAGGCTATGGTTGAGCTGATATGTTTTTCCATGTTGGGCCAAAATATCTTGTAATTCAGCCATTTAAAGGAGCCTCTAAACTACAATACGCTGGCGAGTTGTCAAGAGGGCTTTTAATGTCTAAGGTTACATTAGCAAGGTGCAAATAAATAGTCGTGGACTGGATACTGGCATGACCGAGCAATTCCTTAATCTGTAATAGAGTGGCACCGTCTTCAAGCAAGTGTGTTGCAAATGAATGGCGCATCGAATGTATTGAAACGTTTTTTGTAATATTTGTTCTTTTTACAGCTTCATTAAAAGCAAACCCTATACCTCTGGAAGTAATATGGGATACATTGTAAGTCCCAAGAAAAAGCCAGCCTTCGGGATGTTCCGGTCGATACATCTTCCAGTATTCGCGTAAAACACTAAGGCAAGTTTCCGAGAGCAGGGTGTAGCGATCTTTACCTCCTTTACCACAGTTTACAAACACACGCATGTTTTTTGAATCGATATGCTGTATTTTGAGCGCAGCCGCTTCACTTACCCGTAGACCTGAGCTATATACAACCATCAGCATGGCCTTGTGCTTTATGTTTTTGCAACTCTCGATAATTGAGAATACTTCTTTTCTCGTTAAAACTTCGGGGAATGTTTTGCGCTTTTTCTGGCGTGGAATCTGAAGATAATTAAGAGTACGATTAAATGTTACGGCAAAGAGAAAACGTATAGCTGCACTGTAACAATTAACGGTTCCGGGCGAAGCTTTTTTTTCATTGATTAAATACCATAAGAAATTTCGGATGTCGTATTCATCTAACTGTTCCACTGAACGGTTGCAATACTCAAGAAAGATTCGTGCATTTAATGTGTAACTCTCAAGTGTGTTTTTTGACAGTCCTCTAAGGATGATGTCTTCTTTCATCCGTAATAAAACCTGTTCTTTGTTTTCCATACTGTGCTCCCCCCAAAAATTATTTTGCAGTAGAACTGCAAAATAATTTTAAGGTACGCACAGACCAAAAGAAAGCAGTGCTATAGTTTGCATGGGATTAGGGGACTATGAACTTCAACGGTTTTACCACCGCGTAGCGGTTTTGTCCAATGGCGCTTATGGGGTGCACCCCATAAGCGGCATACCTTTGCCAAGTTGTACATAATGCGTGGCGGCGACCCGTTCAGTCTTCAGGCCATGTTGGGTCACTCCACCCTGGATATGGTTAGGCACTACGTTAACATTTGGGGAAGTGATTTGCAAAAAATGCACCGGCAATTTAGCCCTGTTGACCACCTTCTAAGAACATAAAACTTAAACTTAATGTTAGATGTCAATTTAGCATTAAGTTTATGATAATTAATTTAATTACAAAGGAGGTGAAAAAGATGACATTTAATGAACTTGAATCATACTTTGAAACTTTAGAGTTATCACAAAAAGCAATTGGAGTTAATAGACAAAACAGAAAACATTTGCAGAGAATTTATAATTCTTAAACCTTATAAGAGAAAAACAGCCTTTTCAATCTCAAAGATTAGGCGATGTCGTTTAACGTAAGTTAAAAATCATTCCCTCCTTTTTTACCCCTTGACAACAATTGCCCCAATGCCTTAATATTTCAATATTGTGGTAATTGTTACAAAATATATAAATACAGAATCGTGAACTTTATAATCCTGTAATATTACAGCATCTTGGTTAAAATCTTTCATATCCTCAGCCCAGTTTGTGCAGAATATCAAAAATAAAAATTGCAAGGGGTTTTATAAATTGGATGTTACAGTGGCGCAAGTAATTATCAAAGCACTGGAATCGTGGGGTGTAAAGAACATTTACGGGGTTTCCGGGGATGCCATCCTTCCGTTTATGGATGCCCTGGGCAAGCAGGATAAAGTGAGGTATTACAGTCCGGTTACCGAGCAGGGTGCCGCTTTTATGGCCTGCGGCGAAGCAAGGGTAACGGGCAAGCCGGGCGTCTGCCTGGCTACCGAAGGGCCCGGCGCTTTAAACCTGATTAACGGTGTGGCGGATGCCTACCGTGATGGAATACCGATGCTGGTAATCACCGGCCAGGTGGAAACCGGTAAAATATCCACCAACGCCAAGCAGTATTTTGAACAGCAGCAGGTGTTCGGCCCTGTTACAGGCTTTAGTACACTTCTTACCAGGCCGGAATCAGCTGTAGATACTTTTAAAATTGCTATGGATAAAGCTATTGGTGACAATACCCCCTGTCATATATCCATACCCAAGGACATTTTTTCAGCACTGGCCGGCGAAAATGATATACCACCTTTGGGTAATCATACCCCGCCTGGCATTTTTGGCAACACCGATGAAGTTATCAGCCTGCTAATGGGTTGTCGCAAACCTCTTATTATAACAGGCAGGGCGGCTATCCCTCACAGGGACGCGGTTTACCGGTTGGCGAAACTTGTAGGCGCTGCGGTTATCCCTGCCCAGGGGGCCGGGGGGATTTATGCCGGCGAGGAGTGTTTTTTTGTAGGCGGATTGGGTGAAGCTCACATTCCGCCAGTCCTAAACAGAGCGGACTGCATTATGTTGATTGGCGCTAGTCCTTATGAACATAAGTTTATTCCTAAAAGCAAAAACATTATCCAAATCGATACCCGTCCGCAAAACCTGGCAAACCACTTAAGGCCGTTACCTTTAACAGGTAACATGGCATTGATTTTGGATTTGATAACCGGTGGGCTTGGTAACTACGTACCGGACCCCGGCTGGCAGGATGAAATAAATAAATTCCATTATAAGCATTTAAAAATGATTGAAAAAGAGACGGAATTGCAGGACAAGCCTGTGTCGCCGCGCCAGGTGGTGGCGCTGTTAAATGAAACAATACCAAATGCGTCCGTGATAACTATTGATTCCGGTGAATTCATGCACTGGTTCGATCGGGGTTTTATACCACGCAAACAAAAGGTCATTATGTCTGATTACTGGCGTTCCATGGGCTGCGGCCTGTTATACGCATTGGGGGTTAAGGCGGCCTGTCCCGATCAAAAGGTAGTAGTGTTGTCGGGTGAAGGAGGCTTTATGATGACCATGCAGGAGCTTATCACCGCCGCCCGTTACGCGTTGCCGGTGACTGTTATCGTATTTAATAATGGGAGGTACCTGCTGGAAGAACATCGGATGCTTAAAAATGGCATGGATCCTTTTGGTGTAGATGTGCGGACGCCAAATTTTATGCAGTTTGCTGCTGCATGCGGTATCAAAGGGATCAGGTTGGAAGAACCGGCGGAATTACGGAGTGCACTGGAAAGAGCAATGTCTATAGAAGGACCCGCAGTGGTTGATATATCCACAAATCAGGAGAAACCGCTTTTTATCTAATTTAGTATGACGCCACCTTTGAAGGTGGCGGTTGGGTGTTTTGGGTGAGATTAGGATTAACAAGTTAATTTTATGCGTGTTGTTCTTCGGGGGTGACATATTATGTACCGGTTGGAATGTATCCTCTTCATGAAACAATTCTTTTTACCTCTATAATTTTAGCATTTAGCTTATAGCATTGTACGTAATGGTTTAGAACCAATGCCTGCCGTTAGTGTTCTGACCATAAAAACTTATACACTAATGAAAATTGGAAGAATACTACTTCAAACTAATCAGGTATAGATCTGATCAAATTATACGGACCGTTATGGCAGTGCTTTAACTTATCCATTTTAACCAATCCCCGTTCTGATAATCGCAGCGAATTCATCAGGCAGACCGGCTTTTTCAACAGCCCGGGCGGCGGATTCATGGTCATATGAAATTTTAATAAAACGCACCTGGATATCGGTGCGGATATCAATCAGCGCACACACAGCCTGCGGGTCACCATGTTTAGGCTTGCCCACGCTACCTACGTTAATTATATGCCGGCCATCAAACATCCGGTGATAAGGCAAATGGGTATGGCCGCACACCAGCACGTCGGCGTCTGCTTGCTGCAGCATGGATATTATATCGGCGGCGGGCACGTCCTCGTAAAGGTACTCGTTTATTTTACGGGGGCTGCCGTGTACGAATACTACCTTACGCCCTTCAATTGCTTTTACCATCTTGTCCGGCAGGCTAAGCAGAAATCCCTTGTTTGCTTCCCCGGTATTCTCCATTGTCCAGGTGGTCGATTTAACCCCTGCTTCCATTGCTTTTTCGTCCTTGTAGTCACACCCACAGACCATCCGCCGGTTGGCGATGGCGTCGTCATAATTACCTATTACGGTGGCGATGCCGCTCTCTCTGATGGTCTGCACCACCGCATCGGGATAAGCCCCGTACCCCACCAAGTCACCCAGACAAACTACCAAGTCCGGTACGCGGCTTGGGATGTCCGCCAAAACTGCGTCCAGGGCGTGTTTATTGCCGTGGATATCCGAAAATACTGCCATGCGCATAATTATTCCCCCTCCCGCCGGCCCGCATGGCCAGCCCTAATATCATTTTGCCTTGAGGTAGTAGCGCTTTTCTTTTTCCATACGCAGACAGGCACCCTATTTCCAATAAGGCTGCCGGTTATCCAAATTGTTTTGTTCAAACATTGCATTATAGGTAGATACTAAACGATAACCTTTTGGAGCAGTATGGTCGTTTCAGTTAATGTGGCTGAACTAGCCATCAACGCCACCGCCTCATCAATGAATGTTCATCTTAATACGAATCTCATCACCATCTTTTACTTCTTTTGCCGTAACGGCGCTCTCTCCATTAACCAGTACATTAATACGCGATCTTAATGCAAGTGTCTCCCCTTTCTCATAAAAGAGGACCTCCTCCATACCGGGTAAGATGCCTACGAGTTGGTTGAGACAGTCGCCCACGGTCTTGCCATTCACCTCAAGCAAATGTTTGCCCTTTGCGGTAGCAGACAAACTGCCTGGAATATATAACTTGATGCTCATCTTAGGGCACCCCCTGTATCAATCGAAAATAATTATTTTGCCTTGAGGCAGGATTGCATTCCTTTTTCCATGCGCAGACAGGCACCGTATTCCCGTTGAGTTTGCCGGTTTTCCAGGTTATCACGTAGTTGATCAAATAAGTCAGTATTATATGCCAACCGTTGCTCAAAGACTTTTTGATCCAAGGAATAAAATACCCAGCGGCCATCTTTATCATCTCGCACTAGGCCGCTTTTCTTTAAGAGCCTGAGGTGGTGGGAAACAGCCGGCTGAGACATACCCAAGTCATCCATGATTTCACAAACACACATATCCCGCCGGGATAACATCATGATAATTTTTAGCCGGGTTTCATCAGCTAAAATTTTTAAGAAATCCAGCACATTTTTTTTCATCATACTCTCCCCAAATCTACACCCTCAACCAATATTTTTTTAAACCACAGGAGTTTACTCAAAGAAATAATTAACCCGTCATCTTTTATTTGCAAGCCATTTTTAATGTGCACTTTGATCTCTTCTGATTCATACGTTCGATATTCTTCTTCGCCCACCGGGCGCTGTGGTTCCACGAACAATACAGGCGCGGAACCACAGCGGTTTCACCCCCGCCATATTGTGGTTATCAGCAAATGGCCGCCTTTATTAATGATGTAGTCCCGGACTTGGGGCTCGATGGTTATTTTCACTGCCGGCACTACTTCCCTTTGGCCGCCGAGGGGGTTTTAACTTCAAACCAGTGCCTGGTGCGCAGGCAGATCCTTACCAGCATCAGCATTAAAGGCACCTCAATCAATACACCCACCACGGTGGCCAGGGCGGCGCCGGAAGCAAGGCCAAACAGAGTGGCGGCTGTGGCTATGGCCACCTCAAAATGGTTGCTGGCCCCAATCATGGCCGTGGGTGCGGCATCCTCGTAGCTTAGTTTAAAGAATTTGGCAGCCAAGTAACCGATGATAAATATTAATACTGTCTGGATAAACAGGGGAACGGCAATCATGCCGATGACCAGGGGTTGCTGGAGAATAACGTCTCCCTGCAGCATAAAAAGAAAAATCAGAGTCAGCAAAAGGGCGGTCATAGATACTTTGCCGGTATGTTTTAAAAACACGGCTTCGTACCATTCCACTCCTTTTCTTTTAAGCAGGTTGCTGCGGGTGAAGTACCCCGCCACCAAAGCCACCCCAACATAAAACAATATCGCGTAAGCCAAAGTGGCAAAGGGTACGGTGATATCGGATACGCCCAGCAAAAGGCTGCCCAGCGGCGCGTACAAAAACAACATGGTCAGCGAATTTATGGCTACCATCACCAGGGTGTGGCCCATAAAGCCTTTGGCCAGATAGCTCCAGACCAGTACCATAGCGGTACAGGGAGCAATGCCCAGCAAAATCATGCCGGCGATATAAGAGTCCGCCATATCGGTCGGTATAAAAGGAGCCCAGATATACCGCATAAATATAATGGCAAAAAACAACATGGTAAATGGCTTGATAGCCCAGTTTACTATTAATGTTATTAATACTGGTTTCGGTGCCCGAATGGCCTGGGTTACTTCACTGAAATCAATCTGGACCATAATCGGGTACATCATCAGAAAAAGCAATACGGCGATGGGAATGTTAACCGCGGTACCCGGCACCTGCATGGCGTTAAGGGTTTCTGCCACGTTGGGAAAGGTTGCTCCCAGGGCGATGCCGATAACGATACACAATATTACCCACAAGGTCAGGTATTTTTCAAAAACCCCCAGGTTCCTTTCTTTTTGCAATTGTCTTATTTTGGCAGCTGCTTGTTGATCCATAAAAACAACTCCTTTCTATATTAACTTGTTATAAAATTTCATATATTAGTCCTAAAATATTGGCTTTTGGTTCAAACTTTAATGCATAGTTTTTATTAGCAGTTACGGAATAATTGTTTCGCCCTTTCCCCTTATTTAATTTGTTTAACGTATTCCCTGTACAATGCCTCAGCATATTTTTCCCTGGCGGAACCGGGAATATAATTGCCGGCGGCAGCCCTCTTAAGCAGTTCGTTTTTAGCTTCTTCTGCAGCAAGCGGCTCCATTGAGCGCACCTCGGCCATAATCATGTCTAACCCCAAGATGCCCACCGTACCGGTATCCAATTTAATCTTATATACTCTCGGAGCGCTGGGATCACAGCAGTTAGCCAACCTCAAATAGCACCCCCTCTCGTAAATAGCTATAATCTATAAAAGTACATTTATATATTATAGCCCACGATATATAAAAACTTGCTTATATAATAATTACCTATACCTTACATGTCAACAGCTTTTTGTTAAATATCTGTTAGCTCTTAGATAATTTTAAGGGCAGGCAATCAACTGTCTGGACCAGAGACATTCGGCGCAGGAAGGGCTGTTGCCCCAACAATCACTGTCATTGTTATCCACGTAAGAGCAGCCGTCCATAAACTTGCAATCGGTACAGGATGGGAACTGAAAATCATTAACCGCCCGCCGAAAGTTAATGTAAATGGGTTCAGTCCATATATGGTCCAGAGGTTCTTTAGTCACATTGCCCAGGTAAAAAGGATACATTTCCTTGACTCGACCGTAAATATAGCAATTGTACGAGTGCATTAACGCATAACAGGGGGAAACAAATCCCTTGTGGTTGATTACCATTGCCTTGTCCTCAACAAATTTACAGTGCCTTTCGGTGCGCAATTTGATATGCGGCATTTGGGCTTGAACCATCAGCATAGCATCATTGCCGAAAGGTGTGCCCGTATCGTCCATGTCATACAGGATTTGATCTTTCATTCCTTCATTATAAGGC
>JAENYQ010000085.1 GCA_016841675.1 Desulfotomaculum sp. | reverse complement strand
GGGTACGCGTGGTAATTCTGAACGAAGTGAAGAATCTAGATCCTTCGCTAACGCTTAGGACAGCACTAAAGCCTATTTTCTAAGTAGAATTTAAAATACTCCAAGACAATAAACCGTCCTCGCATTGGTGACTACTGACTCCTGATATTGCCTATACATATTTCGCCGCCTACTTGGTTTTCCCTGCCAAAAAAAGTGATTTGTATAACGTAGACAAAGAACCGGCCACTTAGCCGGTCCTTAAATAGATTCCTATAAATATAAAATTAATGACCGCACACCTGCCGTCGAATAATAACTTCCGGGCGTTACCCCTGCAGGTAGCTCAGACCAGGCACCCTTGCGGCACCCGGAGTATCTTCCTTAGTGCTGCTTCCGTCAGGATCTGACACGGTTCAAAAGGCTCCGTCGCGCAAGACCCGGCCTTCAACACTCCTTACAGGGGGCAGACCCCACAAGCCAAACCCTCGGGCAGGAATTCAACCCCGCTATAGCGGATTGCGGGTTCAGGGCGCCGCTACCTCCCCGTCTAGTACGGCCAAAATTGTTAACAACGGGGCAGACATCGTCCCCGACAGTCCGCCCCTTAAAAGCATAATGGCGGAGAGAGAGGGATTCGAACCCTCGAAACGGTTTCAAGCCGTTTACGCGATTTCCAGTCGCGCGCCTTCGACCAGCTCAGCCATCTCTCCCTGGTCTACAAGATTAAATATATTTACCTGTGTACTATCGCCCAGCTCCGACAGAACAACATCCCGCTCAACCGGGCAAACATTATTATACAGGGATTTCGCTCGGACTGCAAGTCTTTTTGCCTGATTAGCCGGCCTTAAACCGGCCGCCAAGCTTAAAATTAATGGCAGACCTGCCACATCCGGTAACTTTTTCAAACCATTGTTTAATAAAAAAACATGATTATTCCCTTTACTAAGTAATTTCTTTTTTTTTGTAATCTCCGATGAGAAAAGCATTTTTCTTCAACAATTGTGCACCACAACGGGAAGCAGTCATCCCTGAGCGTTAGCGAAGGAGCAAGATTCTTCACTTCGTTCAGAATGACAGATGCTGTACTACTTACTGAGTTAACGGTATAACCAGATAAGAAAAAAGCCTTTTCATAAACAATTCTGCCCTGCGCAAGGACATAGGGTTAAGTATCATTGCAACTACGGCGGTTTCGTAAAGTGTAGTCAGTCTGCTTCACTTCCCTGCTCCGAGACCGGTACGGGAACGAATTCTTCCAGATGTTCGCCCTCTTTTGCATCCACTGCCGTTTGCCCGTCCTCAATCACCGGCTCTTCCTTTTCCTCCGGGGGCGGCTCCGGCTTTGGCGGCGGTGCGGGGTAAGGCGGCTGGCCTAAAAACAGGTCGGATTCCCGTGCCGGCAGCTCTTCTAATGCCCCGGCAACAAACTCCCTAAATAAACGGGCCGGATAATTACCCCCGGTAAAACCAAGGGCATAACCGGCATCGGGCTGATCATAACCCATCCAGACCGCCGCGGCCACCTCCGGCGTATACCCGGCAAACCAGGCGTCCCGGTTGCCGGTACCCTTAACCTGCTCAGTGGTACCGGTCTTGCCGGCTACGGGGACGGACAGGCCGGCTCCTTGACCGGTTCCGTACATTACCACCGCTCGTAAAAGCATGGTCATATCCCGACAAGTCTTCTTTTCAAAAACCGGCTGGCGAAATTGCTCCTCAACCAAAGGTCGGTTATGCCGGTCGTAAATCTGGATAATGGTCCGGGGCTCGACCCGGTAACCACCGTTAGCCAACGCGGCATATCCACTGGCCAAATCCAGGGGAGCAAGCCCCGTGGTCATGCCCCCCAGCGCCAGGGACAGATTGCAGTCATTTTCATGCAAGGGAAGACCTAGTTGGTTAAGTGTATCAATACCCCGAGCCACGCCAATTTCGTTCAACAGCCAAACCGCCGGCACATTGTAAGACCAGGCAACGGCCTGATTCATAGTTACCTTGCCCCGAAAATTGTGGTCATAGTTCCGGGGCGCGTAATCGCCTATTTTTAATGGCTGGTCGGGAAGCAGGGCTGTGGTGCTCCAACCCGCCTCCAGTGCCGGAGCATACACCACCAGTGGCTTTAATGCCGACCCCGGGGCGCGCTTCATCATGGTGGCTCGGTTAAACCCCCGCCTTGAACTATACTCCCGGCCGCCAACCAGGGCCAGCACATAGCTTGTTTGTGGGTCAACAGCCGCCAGGGCCGCCTCGACGCCCTGGTCTCCAGAACCTCCGGGAAACAGGGATGCATCTGCGAACACCCGCTCGGCTACTGCCTGGATCTCAGGATGCAGGGTGGTATAAATACGCAGGCCACCGCTATAGACTTCTTCCGCCGGGATACCGTGCACCCGGATAGCTTCTTCAATAACCTGATCTAAAAAAAAGGGATGCGGGTATTCCTCTGCCGGCCTGCCATCAGTACTTGTAGCCAGTGGCTGGTGCTGCAACTCGGCATACTTGTGATCATCCAGCCAGCCGTGCCGTACCATTCTTTGCAGCACTATATTGCGCCTCTGCAATGTCTGCTGTGGGTTACGAAAAGGGTTGTATATACCGGGATTACAGACCAGCCCGGCCAGAGTGGCAGATTCATGCACTTCCAACTCAGCGCTGCCCTTATTGAAATAATATCGGGCCGCCGCCTCAATGCCGTAAATCCCGTCACCAAAGTAAATGGCATTCAGATAATGCTCTAAAATGGCGTCTTTGCCCAGCTGCCTTTCCAGGTGAAAAGCCATGTGAATTTCCTTAAACTTGCGTGCCCAAGTTTGTTCCGCAGTAAGAAAAACATTACGTACCAGCTGCTGGGTAATAGTAGACGCACCCTCGTCTATTTCCCCGGCCTGCAGATTTGCTAGTGCAGCCCGCGCCATGGCACGACTATCAAACCCCGGATGACTGTAGAAGCGGGCGTCTTCAGCGGCTAATATAGCATGCACCAAGTGCGGGGGCAGCCCTTCCAATTCAACCGCTATGCGGTTCTGGGGACCATGCAGCTCGACCACCGCCCGCCCATGGTAATCATAGACAATGGTTGTGGAGGGCATTTGGAACATGGCACTGTTAAATGCCGGTTTGGGATAAATGATTCCCGTATAGAAAAAAGTAGTTACAACCGCTAAGATTACCACAATCATACCGACAAAAAAACAAACCAGAACGATCAGGATGCGTCTTTTGTTTTTGCTCCCGGTCGGAGAGTTGGAATCCTGGGCAGAATCAGGTTTTTTATCCATGGGCCACTCCACTGAATTTTAATTTACCGTTTAATGCAGGGTGCTAGTTTAATTTATATGCTTCTAACACTGCGGTCTTGCAGTCCATTTTGATGGTTGCATTTCACATAATGAAATTAACTGGTTACTATGAACCATGCAATATTTTAGCATAGTTATGACAAAAATACAGTACTTTACCGAAATATAAAGGATAGGGGTTTTACCGCCGACCGCTAAACCCCTATCCTTTATATTTATGTTAGACTAGGCCCTATTAACCAGTTCCTCCTAAAACTCACTAAGAATTAGAAACTAACCAGCTAAAAATTAATTACATGGTTATACCGTTAACTCAGTAAGTGGTACAGCGTCGTGTCATTGTAGAACGAAGTGAAGAATCTAGATCCTTCGCTAACGCTCTTAGATGACAACTCTCCCCCCGCGGTGCACAATTGTTTATTAAAAATGTTTATCTCATCAATGGGGATTACTGTGAGTATGGAAATAATCATGATTAATTATTATTAGGAGCATCCTGCTCCTTCAGGTAATAAAGTCCTCAGAGACAATTGCCGTTCTTACGCACGTCCCCCATGCGTGTTTCCTGGCAAGGGCAGATGTTCTCCGGCACATTATCGAACCTGCACGGACAGTAAAAATCTCCGTACCGTTCTTTTTTTTGTTTCATGCCTTCAATAACCTCGTCCTTGTTTTCCCCAAACACGTACCCTTTTAGCTTGGCAAAGGTATTCACGCGGTCGTTAATTTCTTCATCCGGGGTCTGGGGTTTCTTGCGGGACTTAATTTCGGGTTCGGTTGCCTCTATCTCCAACCTAGCCCCACAGACTGGGCAGATTAGCTCTTTACCTTTTTCAAGAGGCTCCCGAACTAAAAAGTTAACCCGGCAAACCGGGCAATAAACTTTATTGTTCATTCTTAAGAGCCTCCAAAATATCCTCCGATTTAAAGCCTTCAACAACTACGTCATTAATTACAGTCACTGGGAACGACCTTTTACCAGTGAGTTTTTCTACTTCCCCCAGGACCTGGTTTTGCTCATCGCCGATAAGTAGATCAACGTCCACAGCCTGATAATTAATCCCCTTTTCGTCCAATAATTGTTTTACTTTCTTGCACCACGGACAGGTGGTAAGGGCATAAACTTTGACCACTATTAAACACCCCATTACTTTTTCTTGTTATTATACCAGTCGAGTCAACACTACAAAACCGGGATGCTAATTTTTTACCTACCAGATGATGCTCGGTTAATGCATAATAATATTCCCATATTCGTACCAGCCCGGGGCCCCAATATAAATATCTTTGGTTATTATCACCGAACTACTGCTTCCCATTCCAGCCGGATAAGTGTACACGTTATAGGTTCGACCGGGGGGTATCGGCACTGAGAATTCTCCTTCAGCAGCGGTGGGTTCACTAACAAACGACTGGCCCGAGGCAAAAACCAGTCGGCCGTTTTCTACCACCCTGCCGTCTTTATCTCTTAGAACACCGGTAACTAAAGCCGCATCCTCCAACGGCAAATGAACGGTCGTGAATTTGCATCCTGTAACGGCAAGATTGCTTTGGCCAGCAATCTGTTCGCGAGCTGAGGCTGTAATATCATAGTTGCCCGACTTCAGTGTCAGGTTAAAAAAACCATTGCTATTAACATTTATTTCACTCACCATCCGACGAGAGCCCGTTTGAAATACGCGCACGGTTGCTCCCACGGGCTGTCCGCCCACGGTTACGATGCCGTAAACTTGGCCGGTTGTATAAATAGGTGGTAATTGCCATAATGTGTCGGGAGTGCCATTACCATAGGCAAACCCGCTAATAAATAAAACCAGACCCGCTGCCGTAAATAAAAAAAGCAATCTCTTTAACCTTGAAAGCACCAGGGCATGGCCTCCCCATAAATTATAATTCAAATAACCAGATTACATCTTACCATATTTTACCACAAATTTAACCTTTTTAGAACCGCCACTTAATTAAAATAAAAAGAGGACCCCCAAAATGCGCATAAAAGAGGGAAGGCTTAGGCCTTCCCTCTTAAAGCAACCACCCTTACAGCTTTCTTGTTCCAATCGTATTCCCGAAAATAGGTTCACTCATAATTCGGTTATTAATAACTTTCCCAATGGAATTTCTGAGGATAAGTTACTTCCCGTTGAACCTCCTTAGAAAGAGATTAAGGTTGCTGAAACTCTGACATGGTAATCATTTTAAACACTACACTATCCTTGGGGCCAACTGCTTGTTTTTCGACTTCCAGTTCTTAACGCAACTCTAGGTTGATGGTCATCATTTGTTGCAAGGATGGTGCTTAATGAAATTATAACAACCTGCCTTCATAATTTCAAGTCTTTTCTGTAAATTCATTAACTTATTTTAAAGAGGAGCTAACACTGGTCAATCAGTGAGATGCTTACTTAGGTAATGAGAGGACAAAAAGGGGACAGGCATTTTTTTTCAAAAACCGAAAAAAGCAGCCTGTCCCCTTTTTGGCATACTTTCCTTTAACAATAAATAACATGGTTATACCGTTAACTCAGTAAGTGGTACAGTGTCGTGTCCATTCTGAACGAAGTGAAGAATCTAGAGCCTTTGCTAACGCTCTTAGATGACAGCTCCCCCCCGCGGTACACAATTGTTTATTAAAAATGTTTATCTCATCAATGGGGATTACTGAGTAAAGGGAATAATCACGATAAATAAAAGCTGTCGGTTAAATTAGCCGACAGCTTTTATTTAAAATGGCTTTTTGCCTCTATACCCGCCGCGTCCGGAACGCCCGGTATTTTTTTTATTGAATCCGCCCCTGGCGTATCCTCTTGGCCCGGTACCTGTGTTCTTGGGCTTATTTACGGTCATCGGTCTTTCATCGGTTAAGACCACCGGAGACTGGTCAGTTTCTTTGGTCAGCAACTTCAAGGCCGCGGAAACCAAGCTCACGGAATCGGTTTCATCCAACAACTCCTCGGCCAACCCGCGGTATTTTTCAATATCTCCTTTTTCCACGGCTTGCAGAAGCATGTCCATCGCCAGGCGCCGCTGCCCCTCTAAAGCATCTTTGGTTGTAGGCACAGGCTTACGTGTAATTTTACCCCTGGTATTGAACTCAATAACCTTCAGATGCCGAATCTCCCGCGGGGTCACCAAGGTAATAGCAGCACCTTTATTGCCCGCCCGGCCAGTACGGCCGATGCGGTGGACATAGCCTTCGGCGTCCTGGGGGATGTCAAAGTTGTAAATATGGGTAACTCCGGTTATATCCAGACCCCTGGCAGCGACATCGGTGGCTACCAGCACATCAGTAGTGCCTTCCTTAAACTTACGCATAACCTGGTCCCGCCTGGACTGGGGCATATCCCCGTGGATTCCCTCAGCCGAATAGCCTCTTTTGTTCAAGGCCTCGTAAAGCTCATCCACCCGGCGCTTGGTTCGCCCAAAAATAATGGCCCGGTCAGGAGACTGGATATCCAGCAGGCGGCAAAGAACATCAAACTTTTGTCTTTCGTCAACCTCAAAGTAGCTCTGCTCAGTGCTGGGTACCGTAACCTGCCTGGTGGCGGTCCTGATTACCTCAGGATCATGCATAAACCGCTGGGCCAGCGCCTGGATAGGGCCGGGCATGGTAGCGGAAAACAGCATGGTCTGACGCTCTTCGGGAACATCTTTTAGAATAGCCTCAATATCCTCGATAAAACCCATGTTCAACATCTCATCAGCTTCGTCCAGGACTGTTATCCGGACCTGGTTTAGCCTGATTGTCCTGCGCCTCATATGATCCATCAAACGGCCCGGGGTAGCCACAATAATGTGCGGTCTATTCTTTAGCCCCCTAATTTGGCGGTTAATATCCTGGCCGCCGTAGATCGGCAGCGTGCGAATACCCTTATAGTAACCGATTTTATTTAATTCTTCGGCGACCTGGACGGCCAATTCACGGGTTGGTGTCAGCACGGCGGCTTGAATATGTTCCCGCCCGGTATCTAAAAACTCGACCATGGGCACACCGAAAGCAGCTGTTTTACCGGTACCGGTATGGGCTTGCCCAATCAAATCTCTTTTCTGCATAGCAACCGGAATAGCCTGTTCTTGTATCGGAGTCGCCTCTTCAAAGCCCATATTATTAAGAGCCTGGAGCACGGGCGCAGAAAGACCAAAATCACTAAACGGGATCATTACTTGTTAATCTCCTTTTCTGAATTTTAAATGGTATGCGTTATTTATTATATCGCTACGTGGCAGGTTTTAACAGCACTTTTAATTTACCGGTAACAAAAATTAGATTATTTTAACGCAAACCCCATAAATTTGACATTATTTATATCATGCCCATCGGCCAAAACATTAAATCGGTTTTAAAACCAATGCACTGCGGTTTTATTTATCCCGCTCCTCTTGGGCCAGCGCCTTTTTAAGCAAATCACCCAGACTACTGCCGATGGACTCCTGGTCACTGAACCTGGAAATCAATTTCTGATTGGTCCGACTGGCATGCCTGGAACTGGTAAACCCCAAATTACTTTCTTTTTCCGGCTGCCGATGCCCGCACTCGCGATCCTGGCATACCAGCATTTTACCACGCTTGCCCTTGACCAGCAGCATATACTTGCCGCAGGCCGGACACTTGGTCCGGGAAATATTATCGGCTTTGTAAGCAGCGGTGTTTGTCTCCACGCTGCGCACCAACTGGGCTGCGTTCTCCCGAATACCTTTAATAAACTTTGTTTTGCTTTCCCTGCCCCGGGCAATCTCGGTCAGGCGCTGCTCCCATCTGGCAGTTAATTCGGGACTCCTTAACTCGGGCGCAACCAGGTTGACCAGTTGAATGCCCTTGGAGGTGGGCACCAGTTCTTTACCGCTGCGCTCAATATAGTTTGTATACAGCAGCTTCTCAATAATTTCCGCCCGGGTGGCCGGAGTACCCAGACTACCAGTAACCGGGGACATTCCTAAGTTGGGGACATTCAACAGTTGGGGACATTCAACAGTTGGGGACATTCCTCTGAAGGAGGTGTGTCCCCTTTCCGCTTGTGGAGGTGTGTCCCCTTTCCGCTTGTGGAGGTGTGTCCCCTTTCCGCTTATTATGTGTTCCCTTGCCTTGTTAGTTTCTTTAATTGTTTCCCGTAGTTCATCATCTTCAATAAACTTACCAGGGCTCTCCATGGCCGAGAGCAGGGTGGCTTCGTTATAACGGGCCGGCGGTTTGGTTTTGTTCTTGCTGGCTTTTAAACTTTTAATCGGTTTTTCTTCCCCTTTGTGCAGGCTGGTGATGGTTTGTTCCGGTGAAGCATCTCCAGCGCCCTCTTCATGTTCAGTCCGAACCGAGGCCACCGACCGCCAGCCCTGGTCCTGAATTAACCGCCCCCGGGAATAGAACTTTTCCCCGTTTACGGTGGTAACTAGGGTTAGCTGTTCATAGCGGTAAGGAGGATAAAGTACAGCCAGAAACCGCCGCACAATCAGATCATGCAGTTTCTTTTCTTCGGCATCCAAAGCCGCCAGGTTCACCGGCTGTTCTGTGGGAATAATAGCATGGTGGTCGGAAACCTTGCTGTTATCAACCAAACGTTTAGTAGTCGTTAGGGGTTTTTGCAGCAGTTGTTTTACCGGTCCGGCATAGGCCCCCACGGCAATGCCTTTTAGCCTGGCCGGCAGGGTGGGCACAATATCCGAAGAAATATACCTTGAATCAGTACGAGGATAGGATACCAACTTATGCCGTTCATAAAGGTCCTGTAAAACACTTAAGGTTTGCTGGGCCGAAAAACCAAAACGCCGGTTGGCATCCCGCTGCAGCTCAGTCAGGTCGTAGGCCAGCGGTGCCGGTTCGCTCTTGTTCTCCCGGCGCAGCTCGGTAATTTTGCCGGTATGCCCTTTTAGCTTGGCGAGCAGCTCCTCCGCCTTGGCGTAATCAAAGAACCGGTTACCCTCTTTGCCCCGCCAGTCGCCAAAATAAGTGCCGAAATCGGCCCGTACCGTCCAGTAATCCACCGGGACAAATTTATTGATTTCTTCTTCCCGCTGTACAATCATGGCCAAGGTGGGGGTTTGTACCCGACCGGCATTAAGCTGGGCATTAAACTTACAGGTTAATGCCCGGGTCACATTTAGTCCGATCAGCCAATCAGCCTCAGCCCGGCAAACCGCGGCATCGTATAAGCTGTTATATTCGGCTCCGGGCTTTAGCCTGGCAAAGCCCTCCCGGATGGCCGAATCGGTCTGGGAGGATATCCACAGCCGCTTGAAGGGTTTTTTCCAATTGCCCAGCTTCATGATCCAACGGGCCACTAGTTCACCTTCCCGCCCGGCGTCGGTGGCTATAACCATTTCCCCAATGTCCGAGCGATTCATTAGGCTGCGCACCACCTGAAATTGGTGCGCAGTCTGGCGAATGACCTTCAATTTCATTTGTTCCGGCAGCATAGGCAGGTCTTCCATACGCCACTGCTTGTACTTTTTATCGTAGTCTTCAGGCTCGGCTAGAGTGACTAAGTGCCCCAGGGCCCAAGTGATCACATATCTGGGTCCTTCCAGGTATCCCTTGCCTTTTTGACCGCAGCCCAGCACCCGGGCAATTTCCCGGGCCACGCTTGGTTTTTCAGTTAAAACTAATGACTTCATTTATAACCACACCCCGCTATTGTGTTTGTTCCCGGCAAGCCAAGAAAGTTTAGTATCAAGAATTCAGTAGTCAGTAGTCAGTAGTCAGAATTGAGAATGCCCCCAGAATATGCTACCATGACTTACTAACATCTTGCAAAATAAGTTTTCTTCTGCAATATCACCGTTTCCAAGATGCCCGTTCTCCTATTCTGGCTCCTGACTCCTGAGTAGTTATAATTATCATCATTATTAGCCTAATGCTGGCCGTAAAGACTACATAACTCCTTTTTTTGCAATAATATAGTAATTTTATTGGGCTATTTGCCTTATAATACTTATATTATCGACTTCGGAGGAACACACATGACTTACGATTTAATTGTAGTGGGCGGAGGCCCAGCGGGGATTTTGGGTGCCGCGACGGCAGCGGCCAAAGGTCTTCAAGTTCTACTGTTGGAAAAGAATGAAAAGCTGGGCAAAAAACTTTTTATAACCGGCAAAGGCAGGTGTAATGTTACCAATTACGGCGACGTTGACGATTTTTTGGATCACATAACTACTAACAAGAAGTTCCTGCACAGCGCCTTAAGAAGCTTTACCAGCCAGCAGCTTATCGCATTACTGGAATTACTGGGGGTAAAAACCAAGGTGGAACGAGGTAACCGGGTTTTCCCCCAGACGGATAAATCCAGTGATGTAATTAAGGCACTCCAAAATCACCTGGAAAAAAACAAAGTGGAAATAAGACTTAATACCGAGGTTAAGAGTATCTTCACCCGGGATTACCAGGTGCAAGGTGTTACATTAAGTAACGGCAAATCAATACCGGCGGAAAAGGTTCTCATCGCCACCGGGGGTATGTCTTACCAGCAAACAGGTTCTACCGGAGATGGTTATCGAATGGCCCGCCAGTTGGGACATTCCTTGGTGGAGCCCAGACCGGCTCTAGTTCCCTTGGTAACCCGTGAACCATGGGTTAAAGAACTGCAAGGCCTGACCTTAAAAAATGTTTCAGTGCAAGCCATTGTTAATAATAAGGTAAAAGCGGAGCAGTTTGGCGAAATGCTGTTCACCCACTTTGGTGTATCCGGTCCCATTATATTAAGCATCAGCAGCTTTTTAAAGCCGGTAAAGGCACCGGTGAAGCTGAAGATTGATTTAAAACCCGCGCTGTCAGATGAACAACTGGATGCCCGGCTGCAGAGGGATTTTGATAAATATTCGGGCAAACACCTAAAAAATTCCCTGGATGATTTACTTCCCCAAAGACTAATTCCAATAGTCCTGGCCCAATCCGGTTTGGATATCCATAAGCAGGTCAACCAGGTGTCCAAAAAAGAACGCAGCCTGCTGGTACAGGCCCTAAAAAATCTTGGTTTAACGGTTACCGGTACCCGACCGTTAAACGAGGCCATCATTACCAGTGGCGGCATCAACGTAAAAGAAATTAATCCGTCATCTTTGGAATCAAAAATTGTCCAAGGCTTGTACTTTGCGGGTGAGGTAATTGATGTTGATGCTTTAACCGGTGGGTATAATCTGCAAATAGCCTTTTCCACCGGCTATCTTAGCGGCCAAAGCGCTGCCGCAGAGAAAAGTGTCAACAACACTCGCTGAGCCACAACAAAGCTCCTTTGAAAATAATCTATAGGTTTTGTCATCCTGAACGTAGCGAAAGACCTAGATTCCTCACTTCGTTCGGAATGACAATAATTAAATATGGCTACCCTGAAAATAAATTTTAGGTTGTCATCCTGAGCGTAGCGAAGGATCTAAGGCTCTAGATTCCTCACTTCGTTCGGAATGACAATATAAAGTCAGAATGACAATCCAAAATGGGCCGCAATCAATTATAAACAAAGGGTTTAGCATTAAAGCTAAACCTTTTGTTTAACAGCAGTGCAATCTTAATTAAAATTCGGCGTATTTGGGCGTTCGGGGAAAAGAAATCACATCGCGGATGTTGGTCATTCCGGTCAGGTACATAATCAGCCGTTCGAAACCCAGGCCAAAACCAGCGTGCCTGGTGCCTCCGTATTTGCGAATATCAAAGTACCACCAATAGTCCTCTTTGTTTAACCTCAGCTCATCCATTCTTTTTTCCAGGGCATCCAGCCTTTCCTCCCTTTGACTGCCCCCGATGATTTCCCCCACCCCGGGCGCTAAAAGGTCCATCGCCGCCACGGTTTTACCGTCATCGTTCATCCGCATGTAAAAAGCCTTGATTTCCTTGGGGTAATCCGTTACAAAAACCGGCTTATTAAAGTGTTTCTCGGTTAGGTATCGTTCGTGCTCGGTCTGTAAATCTACCCCCCACTCCACGGGGTATTCGAACTGCTGGCCGGATTTTTTCAGGATATCGATTGCTTCACTGTAGGTTATCTGTCCGAATTCTGATTTAACCACGTTATCCAGGCGTTCAAACAATGACTTGTCGATAAAGCTGTTAAAAAACTGCATCTCCTCGGGGGTATTCTCCAGCACGTAGCTAATTACGAATTTTAACATCTCTTCTGCTAGGTCCATGTCGTCTTGCAGTTCGGCAAAAGCCATTTCCGGCTCGATCATCCAGAATTCAGCCGCGTGCCTTGGCGTATTAGAGTTTTCGGCCCGGAATGTGGGCCCGAAAGTATATACTTTACCAAAAGCCATGGCATAGTTCTCGGCTTCCAACTGGCCACTAACGGTAAGGTTGGTCTCCTTACCGAAGAAGTCCCTGGTAAAGTCCACCGCTCCCTTTTCGTCCCGCGGAGTTTGGTCAAATGCCAGAGTGGTTACCCTAAACATCTCCCCGGCGCCTTCTGCGTCGCTGCCGGTAATAATAGGCGTGTGCACATAAACAAAGCCCCGCTCCTGGAAAAACTTGTGGATGGCATATGCGGCAGTAGAGCGAACCCTGAATACGGCAGAAAAGGTGTTGGTCCGGGGGCGCAAGTGGGCAATAGTGCGCAGGAATTCAAAGGTGTGCCTTTTTTTCTGCAATGGGTAGTCGGGGGCGGACAAACCCTCGACCTCAATGCTATCCGCCTTCAGTTCAAAGGGCTGTTTTGCACCGGGGGATTCCACCAGTACCCCCGCCACCCTGATAGCCGACCCGGTGATTAGTTTGGATATTTCCTTGAAGTTTGGCAGGTTTTCATCGTAAACAACCTGGACACTACCGAAAAAAGTCCCGTCATTAAGCTCGATAAAACCAAAAGCTTTAGACGCCCTGACCGTCCGCACCCAGCCATTAATTTGTATTCTCCGGCCCAGATAATTGTTGGTTAGCCGGCATAAATCTTTAACCGTGGCTTTATTCACGTGCTTGTTTCCCCCTTCCAGGCTATTAAACCACAAGAAGCATAACTATTTCAGATGAATAAAGATAAAATTTCCCAAAGGCAGACTCTATATGCTACCGTCTTGGCAATATTATAACATCGTAACAAGACGCTCACGTGATTCAAATAAGCCGGGGAATGAAAAACCTCCGCCGTTTTAAAAAAAAAGATAACTAATACAACAGGCCAAACTGACACAAAATAGTCTTGGTTTACTTTTTTGCACTTAGTTTGTATATTCAATATTTTAGGGAGGTGTTTGAGCCCAGTGGAAAAAACCATTTTTCAAACCGCAGAAGGACGCTAATAGTTAAACTTAATAAACCACCCTGACTTTTACAGTTAGCATAGCAAATTAGCTGGGAACAACTAAATAAATCCTTGAAAAACGCAGGTTGCCGCGTTTTTTTGTAATTATGATTGATGTTATGCTAATGTTATGCTAATATATGTGTAGGTGATGTGTTATGGTTAAAATAGACAAAAGAACGAATGCGGATGGAACACCCAGGACGCAGGTGCGCGTGGTCGAGGGCTATCGCCCCGGCCCAGGAATGCCAACCAAACAACGAACGATCCGAGACTTCGGATATCTCGAAGACCAAGGAGACCCCGAAGCTTTCATGGCGAAGGTCAAGGAATTTAACGCCAATTACAGAGCAGAAAACGTCCCACTCCGAATAGAGGCAACCGGAACCGCAAGGATGTACTGCGAGGAAAACCGGCGGCAGAACTACGGATATAAATTCCTGGAGGCCGTCTATGACCTGCTCGAAATCAATTCATTCATCAAGGGCTATGAGAAATCGCATAGGTTCCGGGGGGATTATTTGCCCAGCGACATTTTCAAATTCTTGGTACTGTTAAGAATCCTCCGCCCGGATTCGAAGCGCGCCTCCTGCCAGATGAAGGACGGCTTCTATGGGATGCGCACGGAGTTCACGCTACCGGATGTTTACAGGTCGCTTGACCACTTCGAGTGTTTCGAGGTGGAGTTGCAGCGGCATTTGAATGAGCGTGTCAAGGAGACGATCGGCCGCGACCTTTCTTACGCATTCTATGACGTAACCAACTATTTCTTCGAGATAGACTTCCCCGATGGCGAGGACGACCTGCGGAAAAAGGGCGTGTCGAAGGAGCACCGCACTGACCCGATTGTCGCGATGGGCCTTTTCATGGATTCGAACGGACTTCCGGTCAGCATGTCAATTTTCCCCGGTAACACGAGCGATTCCCTCACGCTTCAGCCGACCATGAAGGACGTCAAGGAATCGTACGGGCTTGGCAGGCTGGTCGTGGTTGCCGACAAGGGGCTCAATTCGTCGAAGAACATCGACGTGATCGTGAACAATGGCGACGGCTTCGTCTTCTCACAGATACTAAAAGGGAAAAAAGGGCAACGCTACAATGAAAAGCTGTTTGATAAAAGCGGGTGGACATCGAACGAGGGTGGCACATACAGATACAAGCTGTTCACGGAAGAATACGTGGGGAAGGACAAGGACGGGAAAAAAGAAATACGGACAAGGAAAGTTCTTCTGTATTGGAGTAAGGCCCAAGCCGGCATGACGAGGCGCAAGCGGGAAGAAAAGCTTGAAAAGGCCGCACGCTCCGTCAAGAACAATGCCTATAGCATCAAAAAAGGCGTCGACGAATATACAAAAGAAAATATCGTTGACAAGGAAACCGGGGAGATCTTGGAAAACACGAAAAAGCTGCGCAGCGTGGATTTGGAAAAGGCGGAGAAAGACGCGATGTATGACGGCTATTTTTGCATCATCACCAGCGAACTTGACTATGATGAGCGGAAAATGCGCCAGGTGTACGGCGGCCTTTGGCGGATAGAGCAGTCGTTTAGGATTATGAAAACGGACCTTTATGCTAGACCCGTATTCGTCAGAAAGAATGAGCATATCCGTGCGCACTTCCTGATCTGCTTCGTCGCGCTCCTCATCATCCGAATCATTCAGCACCGTATGGAAGAAAAGGCGCTGTCAACCGAGCGTATCGCAAGAGCACTGGGTGTCGCGACATGTCAGGTGTTGAAGGGCGGTATCATTCACCTCGACGATGTCGGCGGTGCGATCGCGTTCCAAAAGATCCGTGACAAGAAAGGCAAACTTGTGGATACGCTGGCATTTTCGGACGAAGATGAAATCGCGCTGGACTACAAGTTAATTCAGAATACCTACGGCACAGATTGCTACAATATCTACTTTCGGCAGGAGGTGTTTAATAAGTTTCTGAAGAATATCGCATTAGCATAACAAAATTCAAATGCGGTCATATCTGTAAAAAGCCCACAGTTTCAACAACTATGGGCTTTTTACATTTTTCAAACTGTAAAAGTCAGGTTATAACATCGTAACAAGACGCTCACGTGATTCAAATAAGCCGGGGAATGAAAAACCTCCGCCGTTTTAAAAAAAAAGATAACTAATACAACAGGCCAAACTGACACAAAATAGTCTTGGTTTAGGGTATGTAAATAGATACGTGTAAACGGTTTGATCCCGCTATAACCGGTTA
>JAENYQ010000084.1 GCA_016841675.1 Desulfotomaculum sp. | reverse complement strand
GATTTGTTGCAAGTTGGCCAACTTGCAACAAATCCAACTTGCAACACCTGGCACCAAGGTTTACGGTTAAATCCTTACCGGTACGTTATGCTGGCTTAAATATTGTTTGGTTTCAGCTATTGAATAAGTGCCGAAGTGGAATATGGAAGCCGCCAGGGCGGCGTCAGCTTCTCCGGCGGTAAGGCCTTGGGCTATGTGGTCTAAATTACCCACGCCGCCCGAGGCGATGACAGGGATATGCACGGCCCGGGATATTGCCCGGGTGAGAGGAATATCGTACCCGTCCAGGGTGCCGTCCCGGTCCATACTGGTAAGCATAATTTCGCCTGCTCCCAGGCGTTCCACCTCCGAGGCCCACCAGACGGCATCGATGCCTGTAGGCGTTCGTCCACCGTGTATGTATACTTCCCATTTGCCGGGCTCGGTGCTGCGGGCATCAATGGCCACCACAATGCACTGGCTGCCGAACCGAGCTGAGGCTTTAGTGATCAGCAGCGGATTTTTTACCGCGGCAGTGTTCATGGAAACCTTGTCCGCCCCGGCGGTAAGCATAGCCCGGATATCTTCCAGCGTTCCAATACCTCCGCCGACGGTATAGGGAATAAATACTTCTTCAGCGGTGCGCCGGACCATGTCCAGCACTGTTTTGCGTCCTTCGTGTGAAGCGGTTATATCAAGAAAGATAAGTTCGTCAGCCCCCTCACGGTCATAAAAAGCAGCCAGTTCAACCGGGTCACCGGCATCATGCAGGTTGACGAAGTTGGTGCCTTTGACCACCCGGCCGCCAGTGACGTCCAGACAGGGGATAATTCTTTTCATTAGCATGATATGGACCCTTTTTCTTCCGCCACCGCCAGGGCGTCGAAAATATCAACGGTACCGGCGTAAAGAGCTTTACCGACAATAACCCCTTCCACACCTTGGGGTTCCAATGCCTTCAGCGCCTCAATGTCTTTGATGGTAGAGACCCCACCGGAGGCAATAATGTTAATTTGGCAGGCCATAGCCAATTTTTTTATTGCCTCGAGGTTGGGGCCTTTAAGGGTGCCGTCCCGGGAGATATCGGTGAAAATAACTCTGGAAACCCCTACCCGGCTTACTTCCAAGGCCAGTTCCAGGACATCCTTTTCTGCTGTAAGACCCCAACCTTCAATGGCCACTTTACCGTCGCGGGCATCAATGCCCACTACAATTTGGTCCCCGAAGCGCTGCACCGCTTCAGTAACCAGTAAAGGCTTCTGAATAGCCACAGTACCCAGGATAACCCTGGCCACACCCATCTGCAGCAGCTTGTCCACCGTTTCCAGATCACGGATGCCACCGCCTACCTGGACCGGTATGTTAATTGAACTGATAATGCTGCTGATGGTATCAAGGTTTCTGGGTGAACCGGCGAAAGCGCCGTCCAGATCCACGATGTGCACCCACGACGCCCCGCTGTTTTCCCAAATGCGGGCCACTGCTGCCGGGTCGTCAGAATAGATTGTTTCGCGGTCCAGTTTCCCTTCCACTAGGCGGACGCATTTACCAGCCCGCAGGTCGATAGCCGGGATGATTAACATTTTTCAACCAACCCCCCAAATTTCTGCAAGATACGCAGGCCCAGGGCACTGCTTTTTTCCGGGTGGAACTGAATGCCGAACACATTATCTCTGGCCGCCACCGAGGTAAACTCAATGCCGTAATCGGTGGTGCAGGCCGAAAGTGCAGGTTCAGCTGGTTCCACGTAATAAGAATGGACAAAATAGAAAGCGGCGTTTTCCGGCATTTCGAGGAACAGTGGACAGGGGTTTTGCACTTTAATCGTGTTCCAACCCATGTGCGGCACCTTTAGGCCGGGAGGCAGTTTGCGAACCCGCCCGGGAAATACGCCCAGTCCCTCCGAGGTACCCCACTCTTCACTGGATTCAAATAACAATTGCAATCCGAGGCAGATACCCAGGAATGGCTTACCTTTTTTTACTGCCCGGTGGACTGCTTCATCCAGGCCTAGTTTTCTTAAGTTATTCATGGCATCAGAAAATGCGCCCACCCCTGGTAATACTATGCCCGGCGAGTCATCCACAACTTTGGGATTGTCTGTTACCTGAGCATCAATGCCCATTTTTTCAAAACCTTTGGCTACGCTGCGCAGGTTGCCCATACCGTAATCAATAATGGCAATCAAATACTTACCTCTTCCCCGGTCACTCTTTCTCTATAACACCACACCTAATTCTCCGGACTCAGAATAAGAAAAAAACAAGCGGTATGCAAGTATCTTCTTGGGACATTATGAATTTTTGACTACTGAATTCTGACTACTGAATTCTGACTCCTTACAAACTTACAATACTCCCTTTGTGGAAGGCACTCCCCGGGCAGGGTCTATAATCTCTACCGCTGAGCGCAGCGCGCGGCCCAGGCCCTTGAAAACCGCCTCGATAATATGATGGGTGTTGCTCCCGGCCAAAAGTTTCACGTGCAGGGTGAGCCCGGCGTTTACGGCCAAGGCGCGCATGAATTCTTCCACTAATTCGGTGTCAAAAGCGCCTACTTTGGCTGTTGGCATAGGCACCTCAAAAGCCAGGTAACCGCGTCCGCTTATGTCTACGGCCACCAGCACCAGGGACTCGTCCATGGGTAGTATAACGTGACCATATCGTCCGATGCCGCTTTTATCACCCAGTGCCTCCCGAACAGCCTGCCCCAGACAGATCCCCGCATCTTCCACGGTGTGGTGGGCGTCTACATCAATGTCACCGGTGGCGTAAAGCTCCAGGTTGAATCCACCATGCCTGGTAAACAGGGTCAGCATATGATTCATAAATGGTACATCGGTATTAATTACTGCGCCGCCGTTACCGTCCAGGCCAAGTTTCAGTTTAATATCAGTTTCAGCCGTGGCACGGTGAATGTTGGAGATGCGCGAAAAATTTTTCTCAATCATTTTTTTTCTCCCCCAGGGTATCAATAACCTTCCTTAACGCGCGTAAAAATATTTTGTTTTCCTCCGGGGTGCCTATAGTCACCCGTAGGTAGCCCAAAAGGAGCGGATCACCGAAGTTTCTAATCAGCACCTTCTCCTGCAGTAAACCTTCGTATACCTCGTTTGCCGGAGCGTTAGTGGCAAAGAGCAGGTAATTTGTATCTGACGGGTAGACCTGTATACCGGGCATGTCTTGCAGCGCCCGGTATAACTTTTGCTTTTCGTCAGTTATTTGCGCTACCTGCAAGGCGAACGAGTCACGGTTGCGCAGTACCTCCAGGGCGGCAGCTTGAGAAAAATTGTTCAGGTTAAATGGTTGTTTAACTTTAAACAACCATTTTAACAGGCCAGGATTGGCAAACAAGTAACCTACTCGCAAACCGGCCAGGCCAAAGGCCTTGGACAAGGTGCGTAAAATTACCAAGTTATCATATTCAGTCAGCAGCGGCTGCATATCCTTGCCGCCGAACTCAAGGTAGGCCTGGTCAACCACCACCGGGCAGCGGCACCCCTCTAGAATGGAAACCAGCTGCCCGGTGGTGGCTGAATTACCAGATGGATTGTTGGGCGAGCAGATTACTACCAGACCCGCGCCATCGCCGGCCTGCACGATTTCATCCACCACCAAGTCAAAGTTCCGGTCTCGGGTCACTTCAACTATTTCGGCGCTGGCCACCCGGGCATGGATGCCGTACATTGAAAAAGTGGGTACCGCTATGACCACCCGGTTTCCGGTCCCAAATGTCAGCATTAAATTTAGAATCAGTTCGTCAGAGCCGTTGCCCACCATAATCTGATTCGGGGCAAGTCCGTAACAAGCGCTAATTTCTTGTACCAGTTTGCCGGCCATGGCGTCCGGGTAGCGGGTAAAAGCTTCCGAGCAGAGCGTTTTGCATATTTTTTCCTGGACGTCCGGGGGGAATACGAAGGGGTTTTCATTGGCATCCAATTTCACAAATTCCGGGTAAGTTTCTGGATTGTAAGGTATTAACCCCTTAATCTCCTCCCGGACCAATATACCAGCATCAAAGCTGCGGCTCATCACGGTCATCCTTTCCATCCGGGTCAATAGATTCGGGTCTGTTGCCGCCGGTCTGCCCGGTTCGATTCGTTTTTTTCGCCTTAGTATCCTTATGCAGGTCGCCAAAGCCCGGTTTTAATGATTGCATACCTGGCAAATCACGCAGTCCCTGGTTGTTAATGGATGAATAATCGGCGGATTGGTCTTTTGACACGCGCCTACGGTTGCTGTTAGCGGAGACGTAGTTGACTGTTTCGTCTCCCGGTTGGGTATGGTCTTCCATTCTGATTTTTATTGATTTGGCATGCGCATCAAGTCCTTCAGTTTCGGCAAGTACTATGGCGTGCCTGCCTTCTTGCTGCAATGCTGCGGGTGAATAATCAATCAGGCTGGTCTTCTTGGTAAAGGTATCGACACTAAGGGGTGAAAAAAACCTGGCCGTGCCACTGGTTGGTAGTACATGGTTCGGACCGGCTATATAATCGCCCACTGCCTCCGGTGAATAATGGCCCAAAAAGACTGCCCCGGCACTGGAAACTCGGCCCAGCCAGCGGTACGGGTCCGCCAGCATAAGTTCCAGGTGCTCGGGAGCAAAGTAGTTGGCTACCGCAAAGGCTTCTTCCAGATCGGCGGTCAAAACAATAAGACCTTTATCGGCCATCGATTGGGCTGCTACCGCCTGCCTGTTCAACCCCGCCAGCTGGGCTGCCAGTTCCCGCCTGACGTTCTCGGCCAGCTGCCGGTTAGGCGTAACCAGGATGGCTGAGGCCATCTCATCATGCTCGGCCTGGGCCAACATGTCGGCGGCGACAAAATTAGGTCTGGCCGTGTCGTCTGCTACAATGAGCACTTCACTGGGCCCTGCCAACATGTCGATACCTACAACACCGTAAACCTGGCGCTTGGCCGCGGTTACGTAAATATTACCGGGCCCGGTTATTTTATCCACTTTGCCGACGGTTGCTGTACCATATGCCAGCGCGGCCACAGCCTGCGCCCCGCCCACCCGGTAGATTTTTGTGACCCCTGATTCGGCCGCTGCCACCAGAGTGTAAGGATTTACCGAACCATCCTTGCCGGGGGGGGTGACCATAACTATTTCCGGCACACCGGCCACTGCCGCCGGGATAGCATTCATCAATACGGATGATGGGTAAGAAGCCTTACCGCCGGGCACGTAAATGCCCACTCTTTGCAGTGGGGTGATCATCTGCCCTAATACAGCGCCGTTAGGCTGGGGGGTAATCCAGGAATTTCTTAGTTGGCGACGATGGTAACGATGGATATTCTCGGCGGCCCTACGCAGGGCGGTTAAAAAATCTTCGTTAACAAGAGTGTAGGCATCCTTAATTTCACAGGTAGTTACAAGTAGACGGGATGGTTCTATTTCAACGCCGTCTAAACGGGCGGTAATGGCGCATAACTCCCTGTCCCCGCCTCTTTTTACAGCGTTGACAATTTCTGCAACTACTGCTTCAACTTTCTCCAGGTCAAATTTTCGTCCTTGTAGCAGGGCGGAAAAACGTTCCTCTCCCGGCTTGACAATCGGGATCATTATTAGCCCCCTTTATCGCGTTAAAGTATTGACATAGTAAAATTTTATGGTAATGTTCCAGACCTGTCAATATTTTTTTATCTACCAGAAAATAAACTTTAGGGACTATCATCCTAAAGCTGTAGGGGCACCTCTTGCGGGTGCCCGAATTAACGACGCCTGGATATGGTTAACTGGGCACCCGCAAGGGGTGCCCCTACTTCGAATGGATCATATGACGAATTAGGAGACTATTTGTTATCCGGGGTTGTTTTTAATCTTTTCAGCACTGTTTTATACCCGTCGGCTCCATAATGAAGGCACCTTTTAACCCTGCTGATGGTGGCGGTGCTGGCGCCGGTGTGGCTGGCGATTTCCCCATATGTATAATTTTCCTCCAGCATCCTGGCAACTTCTAGCCGCTGAGCCATAGACTTTATTTCGGCTACCGTACAGACGTCCTCAAAGAATTGGTAGCAATCATCAAGATCACTTAAATGCAAAATGGCTTGGAATAGCTGATCCAGCATTGGATCCCGCAGTTTTCCGCTGTAGGCCACTTTAGTTTCCTCCCTCAATTAATATAGCCGGTACCGCTCTCTGCTTACTTTGGGTATTATTTCATGATTCATCTTCTGTAATTCGACAGCAGCACGGCAAATCCTTTTAAAACCTTTAATTAATTAAAGTATTAAAAGGAAAAAGAGCTCTCATAAAAAGAGAGAGCTCTTAAGCCTTTTGATTGAGTAATAGCCCTATTTACATAATGCTTTTTTACCAATATCTTTGCGGTAGTGCATGCCTTCAAAATGTACCCTGGATACTCCCCGGTAAGCCAGATCAATGGCGGCGGGGATGTTTTTGGCCAGGGCAGTGATGCCCAGCACCCGTCCGCCGGCGGTGACTACCTGGTTACCCTTTAGACCGGTACCGGCGTGAAAGGCCATCACGTTTTCGGGCATATCATCCAGGCCGGTAATGATGTCGCCTTGACGGTAATTGCCGGGGTAGCCGCCCGAGGACAGCACCACACAAACCGAAGCGCCGCTGTTCCAGCGCAGGTCCGCCCTATTTAATTCTCCCGCCAACAATGCTTCCAAGACGTCGGCCAGGTCGGATTCCAGCATCATTAGGATGGGCTGGGCTTCAGGGTCGCCGAAGCGGGCGTTGTACTCCAGCACGTATGGCCCCCGGTCGGTAATCATCAACCCGGCGTAAAGTATGCCGCGGTATGGGCGGCCTTCCGCCGCCATGCCGCGCACCGTGGGAATTAGTATTTTTTCCAATGCTTCTTTTTGCAGTGCTGCGGTCATTACCGGCGCCGGTGCATATGCGCCCATGCCGCCCGTGTTTGGCCCCCGGTCACCGTCGTAAACCCGTTTGTGATCCTGGGCCGGCAGCATGGGGAATACATTTTTCCCGTCAGTAAATGCCAATATGCTGGCCTCTTCGCCTCGCAGGCATTCCTCAATAATAACCCGGTCACCGGCAGCGCCGAATGCTCGTTGTTTCATGATCAAATCTACGGATGCCAGCGCGGTTTCCACGTCCTCGGCCACGATGACACCTTTGCCGGCGGCCAGGCCATCTGCTTTGACCACACAGGGGCCGCCTATTTTTTTAATGTACTTGGCAGCTTGTTCAGCGTTATCAAATACACCATACCAGGCCGTGGGGATGTCGTACTTGAGCATAATTTCTTTGGCCAATACTTTACTGCCTTCTAGTGCAGCCGCTTTACTGCGGGGACCAAAGACCGGATAGCCCTCATTCTCCAAAGCATCAACCAGGCCGGCCACCAGCGGTGCCTCGGGTCCCACCACGGTCAGGTCAATTTTTTCGCTTCGCACCAAGTCCAGGATAGCAGGGACATTATCGGATTTGATGTTAACACATTCCGCCAGTGCGGCAATCCCGGCGTTGCCCGGGGCGCAGAATATTTTTTTTACCCGGGGGCTGAGGCTGAATTTCCAGGCCAGGGCATGCTCACGCCCTCCTCCGCCTACAATTAAAACTTTCACGGGTATTCCCTCCCATGATTTTTAATTTTTCTATTTTTGGCCGTTTTTTTTAATGTCGGAAATGGCGCATACCTGTAAATACCATCGCCATACCGCTGGCATCGGCAATAGTCACTGATTCCTCATCCCGCATGGAACCGCCGGGTTGAATAGCCGCTGTAACGCCGGCTTTTACCGCCTCTTCCAGGGTGTCCGGGAAGGGGAAGAAAGCATCCGAAGCCAGAACAGCACCCCGGGCCTCTTCGCCGGCGTGAGTCAGGGCTATACGGGCTGAGGTTACCCGGTTCATCTGGCCCGCGCCTACACCCAGCACTTTTTTATTTTTAGCTATCACAATAGCATTGGATTTGACATGTTTACAAACAGCCATGGCGAAAAGCAGGTCATCCATTTCCTCCCTGGAAGGTTCGCGCTTTGTTACCGTTTTTAGTTTATCGCTGTCCACCAGGCCCAGGTTCATGCTCTGCACCAGCAAACCGCCATTAACTTTGCGCAGATCATAACGGTCACTGGACACGTCTTCCAGCGGCCCGGTTTGCAAAATCCTCAAGTCTTTCTTTTGTTTTAGTTTGGTCAGCGCATCTTCGTCGTAACCCGGAGCGATCACGGCCTCGATAAATATTTTGCTCATCTCCTCGGCAGTGGCCGCATCCACGCGGGTGTTACAGGCCACAATGCCGCCATAGGCGGATACCGGGTCGCCCTCATAGGCACCGATATACGCGTCAACCTGCTTGGGGGCGCAGGCTACGCCGCAGGGATTGTTATGTTTGACGATAACCACAGCGATGGCACTGAATTCCTTGACGGCTTCAAATGCCGAATTCAGATCCAGGATGTTGTTGTAAGAGAGTTCTTTGCCGTGCAGTTGCCGGGCGCCGCCCGCACAGGCACCTGTAACAACGGGGTCGCGGTAAAAGGCCGCCTGTTGGTGAGGATTCTCACCGTAACGCAGGGTTTGGACCAGATCATACTGTTTCTGCCACCGAGGTGGAAATGTACCGATTGATTCGGTGAGCCCGGACAAGTAGCCTGAAATAACTCCGTCGTACTCCGCGGTATGGGCAAAGGCCTCCCGGGCCAGTTCCAAGCGAAACTCTTCGGTTACCGCATCTTGATCCAGGGTTTCGATTATATCACTGTAACGCTGCGGGTTCACCACCACCAGTACGTTGCGGTAATTTTTCGCCGCTGCCCTAACCATGGACGGACCGCCGATGTCAATGTTCTCAATAGCTTCTTCCAGGGTTACCCCGAACTTGGCTATTGTCTCCCTAAACGGATACAGGTTTACCACCACCAGGTCGATGGGAGTAATATCATGTTCCCGGAGCTGAGCCAGGTGTTCGTCGATGCGCATGGCCAGGATACCAGCGTGCACCCGGGGGTGCAGAGTTTTCACCCGGCCGTCCAGTATTTCAGGGAAACCGGTGACGTCTGATATGTAAGTGACGGGCACTTGTGCTTCACGCAGCGTCTTGGCCGTGCCGCCGGTGGAAACTATCTCATAGCCCAGGCGGTCCAAACCCCGGGCAAATTCTACCACGCCGTGCTTATCTGATACACTAATCAATGCTCTTTTCATTTGAACAACTCCTCAGTGTTAGCTTTAAAACTTTGGTGCCAAATTAGGCTAGGATGCGCACCCGGCGGCCTGCCAGTGCCAGTTTGCCTTCGGCAAACAGTTTGATGGCCTCGGGGTATATGCGGTGTTCCTGTTCCAGAATGCGCGCGGCCAGATGGTCAGCAGTATCATCTTCCCGAACCGGCACCACGGCCTGGATGATGATGGGCCCGGTATCCATGCCCTCGTCCACGAAATGGACGGTACAGCCGCTGTATTTAACGCCATAGTTCCAGGCCTGTTCCTGGGCGTGCAGCCCCGGAAAGGCGGGCAGCAGGGCCGGGTGAATGTTCATGATGCGCCCCGCAAACGCTTGCAGTAATTCCGTTCCCACCAGGCGCATGTAACCGGCCAGACAGACCAAATTTACATTGTTTTTAGTCAAAATATGTATGATATTATGCTCATATTCTTCTTTAGCATAAAAAGCACCGACTCTGGCATGTACCGCCGGGATTCCCGCCAGGCGCGCCCTCTCCAGGGCATAGGCATCCGGATTATCGCTGAACACCACGGCCACCCGGGCCGGTATCAGACCTGCTGCACAGGCGTCGATGATGGATTGCAGGTTGGAACCCCGGCCCGAAGCCAGCACTCCCAGATTTAATATGCTCATACTTTCCCCCCGCCGGCGTTATTTAATCAAGTGTGACTGAACCGGCACCGGCAATCACCCGACCAATGACCCGGGCGTCTTCGCCCTGCCGAACAAGTTCTGCCAGCGCCGTGCCGGCTTCATTTTCCGCCACCGCCAGCACCAGACCGATGCCCATGTTGAATACCCGGTACATTTCGGCTCTTTCCACCGGCCCTTCCCGGGCGATTAATTCAAAAACAGCCGGTTTATCCCAGGTACTGGTATCAATTTGGGCCGAGGTGCCCGGCGGCAGCATGCGAGGTACGTTTTCCGACAGGCCGCCCCCGGTAATATGAGCAATACCTTTGACGGTGCACTGCTCAGTTAAAGCCAGCACCGGCCGGACGTAAATTCTGGTTGGTGCCAGCATTTCCTCACCCACCGAGCGCCCCAGTGCCGGGTGTACATGATCCACCGGATATCCCTTGTTGCCCAGCAGCACCCGCCGGGCCAGAGAGTAACCGTTGCTGTGCAGACCCGAGGAAGGCAAGCCAATGAGCACGTCACCGGGGGTGATGGTCGAACCGTCAATTATCCTGTCCCGTTCGGCCGCCCCCACGGCAAAGCCGGCAATATCATACTCTCCGTCTCCGTAGAAGTCGGGCATCTCGGCGGTTTCCCCGCCAATCAGAGCACAACCTGCCTGGCGGCAGCCTTCAGCCACGCCCGCTACGATGTCGGCCACCTTCTCGGGCTCCAGGCGTCCTACAGCTAAATAATCCAGGAAAAAGAGCGGCTCTGCCCCCAAGGCTAAAATATCGTTAACGCACATGGCTACGGCGTCAATACCGATGGTGTCGTGTTTGTCCAGTAAAAATGCAATCCTAAGTTTGGTGCCCACCCCGTCGGTACCGGACACCAATACGGGCTGGCGGTACTTGGCAGTGTCAATGGCAAACAAGCCTCCAAAACCACCAATACCCGTAAGTACTCCAGGCCGGAAAGTTGAGGCCACTGTTTCCTTCATTAATTTCACGGCACGGTTGCCGGCGTCAATGTTGACTCCTGCCTCCGCGTAAGTTACCGGTTTTTTTTCCGGCATGCGTCTCCCCCGTTTCAGCGCTTATTCCAGATTGTATTTGCCAGTATCCCTGGGCTGGGGCACTTCCACCGGGTAGTGACCGTCGAAGCAGGCGGTACAAAAATTACTCCGCGTCTCGCCGAAAATACCCAGCAGGCCTTCCAGGGAAAGATAATGCAGCCCGTCGGCGCCGATGGAGCGGCGAATTTCATCCAGGGATTTTTGGGCTGCAATCAGTTCTTTTTGGTTGGATGTGTCGATGCCATAATAACATGAATTGGTGATGGGTGGGGAACTCAGGCACATATGCACTTCCCGTGCCCCGCAGTCCCGCAGCATATTGACCAGTTTGTTGCTGGTGGTGCCCCGGACGATGGAATCGTCCACCATGACCACCCGCTTGCCGTTCAGCACCTCTCGGATCGGGTTCAGCTTCAGCTTTACGCCCAGCTCGCGCATGTCCTGGGTGGGCTGAATAAAGGTGCGGCCGATGTAGCGGTTTTTCATCAGCCCTTCTTCGAAGGGGATGCCTGAAGCTTCGGCGAAACCCCGGGCTGCCGTGGTGCCGGAATCGGGCACCGAGATCACGATATCGGCTTCCACCGGATATTCAGCAGCCAGGACCCGGCCCATTTCCTGCCTGACCTTGTACACGTTGAAACCGTCAATTATGCTGTCCGGACGGGCAAAGTAAATGTATTCAAAAATACAGTGGGACCGCTGGCGGGGTTTAAACATCTGGATGGATTCCAGTCCGTTGGCGTCGATGACCACAATTTCACCGGGCTGCACATCCCGCAGAAAGGTTGCTCCCACGGTATCCAGAGCGCAGGATTCGGAAGCCACCACGTAACCATCATCACCCAAGGTGCCCAGACAAAGCGGCCTGAAACCGTAAGGGTCGCGCATAGCCAACAACTGGTTTTCAGTAATGATTACCAGTGAGTATGATCCTCGGACATCGATCATACTTTTAATCAGCCCGTCCATCAAGTTGTTTTGTGCGGAACGAGCAATAATGTTGACAATAACCTCGCTGTCGGTGGATGACTGAAACACCGAACCGCTGGTCAACAACTGGGAGCGTAACTCGGTGATATTGGTAATGTTGCCGTTATGTGCCAGACCCAGCATGCCACCGGAATAACGAAACAGCAGTGGCTGTGCATTTACGGGGTGGCTGGCACCGGTGGTGGAATAACGCACGTGTCCAATGGCCGCGCATCCTTGCAGACCTTGTAACTGGTTGCCTGAAAATACTTCCGGTACCAGGCCCATGCCTTTATATAACTGCACCTTGGTACCGTCGGCTACTGCAATGCCGGCGCTTTCCTGACCGCGATGCTGCAGAGCGTATAGCCCGTAGTAAGAAAGCCTGGCTACATCATGCCCCGGGGCGTAAATACCAAATACACCGCACTCTTCCCGGGGTCTGTCCAGCAAGTTGATTTTTTCCGGGCAGTTGGTTCGGCAGCCTCCCATAATATATCTCCCCCATGTTAATATTCAGGTAGTCAGAAGTCAGGAGTCAGAATAGAGACGATAACCTTTCTCTCATTCTGAATTCTGACTTCTGACTACTGACTACTGACTTCTATTGCACTATTTCCCCGTCAGCCGGCGGTATACCTCCTGGTATGCTTCCTCCACATTGCCCAGGTCCTGGCGGAAGCGGTCCTTATCAAGCTTTTCTCTGGTATGCTTGTCCCAGAAGCGGCAAGTGTCGGGCGATATTTCGTCGCCCAGCATCAGTTCGCCGTTATGCAGGCCAAACTCCAGTTTAAAGTCGATGAGATCCAGTTCCCGTTCGGCCAGATGGTCGCGCAGCACTTCGTTAACTTTAAGGGCAATCTCTTTAATCCGCGCCATTTGTTCCGGGGTAGCCAGTTCCAGTACCTTGATATGGTCGTCGTTGATCAGCGGGTCGTGCAGTTCGTCACTCTTATAATAGTACTCTACAACAGTGGACGGCATTACGGTGCCCTCGGCCAGACCCAGGCGCTTGGACAGGCTGCCGGCGGCGATATTGCGCACAACCACTTCCACCAGGATTATTTTAAGCGCTTTAACTACCATTTCCCGGTCGGATTTTTCCTCCACGAAGTGGGACTCGACGCCGTTATCAGCCAGGAGCCGGAAAAAGTAGGCCGAAATTTGGTTGTTCAGTGGGCCTTTGCCGGTAATGGTACCCTTTTTTAGACCGTCCAGGGCGGTGGCATCGTCTTTGTAGTCCACCCAAAAAAGGTTTTCATCATCAGTACGGTAAACCCTTTTGGCTTTACCCTCGTAAATCATTTCTTTTTTTTGCATCAATACTTCCTCCCCCAAATCGAGTTATAACCCGAACCGTTTGTATATATCATCTACATACTGCAGGTGGTAACTACTATCGAAAAGGGCTTCAATTTCATTTTCCGGCAGCACCGCAGTAATTTCGCTGTCATTCAGCAGCAGTTGTTTAAAATCCTCGCCTTCGTTCCAGGAACGCATGGCGTTGCGCTGCACCAGTTCATAAGCATTTTCCCTGGATTGGCCCTTGTCTACCAGGGCCAGCAGGGCCCGTTGGGAAAAGATTAGCCCATGGGTTTTGTCCAGATTCTTTTGCATGTTTTCCGGATAAACAATCAGGTTTTGCATGATATCAGTAAACTTGTACAGCATGTAATCCATGGTGATGGTGCTGTCCGGAATAATCACCCTTTCCACTGAAGAATGGGAAATGTCCCGCTCGTGCCACAGGGGCACGTTTTCCATGGCCACCAGAGCGTTGCCCCGCAGCAGACGGGCCAAGCCGCTGATGCGTTCCGTGGTAATGGGGTTGCGTTTGTGGGGCATGGCCGAAGAGCCTTTTTGGCCTTTTTTAAAAAATTCTTCGGCCTCCAAAATATCGGTACGCTGCAGACTTCTAATTTCTGTAGCGAACTTATCCAGTGAACTGCCGATTACCGCCAGGGTGGTCATGAACTCGGCATGCCTGTCCCTCTGCAGCACCTGGGTGGATACCCGGGCGGGCTCAAGGCCCAATTTACGGCATACATATTCCTCCACAAAGGGGTCAATATTGGCGTAAGTGCCCACAGCACCGGAAATTTTACCTGCACTGACGGTAGCCACTGCGCTTTCCATCCGCTTAATGTTTCGTTCGGTTTCCGCCACCCAGAGCAGCATTTTCAGCCCGAAGGTGGTGGGCTCGGCGTGGATGCCGTGGGTGCGCCCAATCATGATCGTATTGCGGTGGGCAATGGCTTTTTCCAGCAGCGCCAGTCGCAAACTTTCCATGCGACGCAGGATCTGTTCGCCGGCTTCCTTAATCTGCACGGCCAGGGCGGTATCCAGCACATCCGAAGAGGTGAGCCCAAGGTGTATGTACTTGGCAGAATCGCCAACGTATTCGCCTACACAGGTCAAAAAAGCAATTACGTCGTGGTTGGTGACAGCCTCAATTTCATCAACCCGCTCCACGGTAAAATTGGCCTTGGCCTTAATTTCCCGCAGTGCGTCAGCCGGAACGATTCCCTTTTCGGCCAGGGCCTCGCAGGCGCATACTTCTACGTCCAGCCACTTGCGATATTTGTTTTCCTGAGACCAGATAGCCTTTAGTTCAGGTAAGGTGTAACGGTCGATCAATTTTTATTTCCCCCCATTTGCTCCAGGTAACCGGCAATGCCCAGTTCCTGCAGTTGTTGCGACTTATCCTCGACTTGCCGGGCCATTTGCTCTTTAAAAATAACAATTCTGGCCCTGATATCCGGCTGGCCGGCACCAATGATTTGGGCCGCCAGAATGCCGGCGTTTCTGGCCCCGTTAATGGCCACCGTGGCCACCGGGATCCCCGGGGGCATTTGCACCGTGGCGTATAGAGCGTCCATGCCCTGCATAGCACCTGAGGCAATGGGTACGCCAATTACCGGTAGCGGCGCATGTCCGGCGATTACTCCGGCCAGGTGAGCCGCCCCGCCGGCCCCGGCTATAATTACCTGCAGTCCTCGGGATGCCGCATCACGGGCATAGACCGCGGTTTTTTCCGGAGCCCGGTGGGCAGATGAAATAACTATTTCCCAGGGGATCTCAAGCTCGTCCAGTACTGCGGCTGCATTTTTCATAACGGGCAGGTCCGAGTCGCTGCCCATAACAATCCCCACCAATGGCTTGTTCATCATAAACCTCCTTGGGTAAATAATGATCATTTTAAACTCTTCATTATCATTATTCTGAACCGGGTAGCCATTAAAAACACGCTTTAGCATTAATCTGTTGCAACGTTAATAAGATCCGTGTTAATAGAGTCCGGCTAAAAAATATAAAGCCCCAGCAGTAGGCTCTGTTTGAGGAAACCTACCCGCCTGGGCTTTTATCCCGACCGGTGTAGCCGCGCTGTTGATGCGCTGCCTGTACCGCTTGGACCGAACCGCCGATAAGCCAGCGTGGAACCCTAGGTACACTTTCTCTCGAAATTATTATTTAAAAAACATATTTCAACATTAATAATAAATAAGCTCGTTAAATTAGTCAAGAAAAAACGGGTAAATTATGGATTGCGTATTTGCCATCGCTGTCCATTCCCATAGGGAACGGGTAACACAGTTCCCACGTTCACAGTATGTTGTCTTGCCGCCTTCTTCGTCGTCACTTTATACGAGGGAGGATTTATAACATTTAACCTCTATATGTTATTCTGCGTCGAACCGATACAGACCAAACAGTTCGCTCACTCCAACCACCCATAACAACTATCTTTTCGATTGTCTACCCGCACCGCACTTCAGCCATGACCTTGCTTCCGCTGACCATCGTGGTTTTGTGTACATATATGTGTTTTCGAGCCTATTTATTTGTAATTCTATTGGCACAGCTAACCTCAATGTAATACCTAGCTGTTTCTTCAGGTGTGTATTGCATACTTTTATCAATCCACCATTTTACTGTTTCTGCAAAACTACCTACGAGGTGGTTTAACACGAAATCAGCAGGGGCATTCGCTTTTACCTCATTTAGATATTTTGAGAACACCTCTGTAAGGTATTCTTTAAAATACCTCAT
>JAENYQ010000083.1 GCA_016841675.1 Desulfotomaculum sp. | reverse complement strand
TTAAATTCCACCCTCATGTGCGGAGTTTAAAGCCCTTCGGTTTTTCGGATTATAACAATTTGCAGTTAAATGCTTTTTGCGTAGTATCTGATAGCGGTACTATACCGGAGGAAGCATCCTATTTCAAATTCCCGGCTGTTTCTGTGCGAACCAGTACAGAGCGGCCGGAATCTATGGATAAGGGTAATTTTATCATTGGAAGTATTACTACAGAGCAGGTACTTCAGGCAGTTGACTTGGCTGTTACTATGTTTAAAAATGGCGATCTCGGCATTACGACACCTGACTATGCGGATGAAAACGTTAGTATGAAGGTGGTCAAGATAATTCAGAGTTACACAGGGCTAATTAATAGAATGGTTTGGAGAAAGTGATACTATGCACAAAATCTCAGTAGCCGGCACAGGCTACGTCGGGTTAGTAACTGAAGTAGTTTCGAGAAGTTGGCATCAGGTCACCTGTGCCGATATTGATGAACAAAAACTCAACAAGCTAAAGCAAGGTAACTCTCCTATCTATGAGGTTGGTTTGAAAATATTACAATAAGAGACTAAGATCTGGTGCCGGCGGGGGATGGCTGCGCTGTACTTGGTCATATATCCAGAGCACTGGGTTTTAAAATTAATATTTTACAAACATATGTTTGTGGTTTATAATGGAAAATAAAACAAAGTGGTGGTTTTTATGGGTTTCTATAGTTCAAAATAGTAAGTTTAAAAGGTTGTGGTAACCTAATGGTCGATGCCTATCCACATAGAGTTCGGGATCCCATTCACGGTTTCATACATTTTTCTGAGGAAGAAAGGAGAATCATTGATAGCCGTGAATTTCAAAGGTTGCGCTTTGTTGGCCAATTAGCTTTAACGTATTACGTTTACCCTAGTGCAATGCATACTAGGTTTGAACATTCGCTGGGCGTAATGGAAATGGCAACTAGCGTACCTTTACGAAATATTTCATGGTTATGATCGGAAGCCTTATAGAACAAGGCTTCCGAGAGTTAAAACGTAGTACCAAAACCCTGAAGTAGTGCCTAATCTTTCATGTACCGTTCCAACTCAAGCACAGTATAAAGTTTCTCCTGGACCTTATCCATATCTGTAAGCATAGTAACCTGGGGTACCGGTTTCTTGGAACGTCTTGATGAACCGTATTCTATGATCACCTCTTCGATCTTACTCAGTTTCTCAAACACATGGGGCAACGATAGGTTGATTTTCTTAGATTTGAGTTCACGCATTAACAGCGTTGACATGAGTAACGCGGCAAAGCAGTAAAAAGCATGAACACGGATTTTCTGATCTGTCCAATGAAATAAGGGATCCCAACTCACCCAGGAAGGGTCCTTCATCTGACGGAAATCATGTTCAATCTTGTACTGGTCCCGATAAGCTAAGATGATCTCTTCCGATGTCCAGTCATCATGATCTGTAATAATAATGGTTTTGCCCAGCCTTTTAGTTTTAAGTTCAGTGAAAGCGGCGTCATCTACCATGAACTGGAGATCTACCCATTGGTCATCCACATCTTTAACCGTGTAGCAAATAAGCTGATTCATGTACTCCCGGGACAAAAGCCTTTTAATCTGTTTCTCCACAGTGGCCGCCTTTGGACGTTTACCACGCCTGGATGCGCCTTTCCATGCCAATAACTTAGTTTGCAGCTCATTCAATGCAGCCAGTGTTTTAGTAAGATTGTGAGAGATGCCCTGCAGTTGCCCTGCTAATAACACCGGGTTAAATACGGCAACGACCGTGCGTTCGATCCCATAAACCTTCTCACGAGTGTGATAGTATTGGTTGTTTTCCAGACGGGGGTTCTGGCAGTCTTGATAATCATCCAGCGGCACATCCATAACAGGCTTTATTTGAGAGGGAGAGACTGAAACGACAAAATTAAACGGACTTCCATCCAGCCGCTCATGGGTCTTTTTTGAGTTATTGCCTTTATCGCAAACAATAGTCAAGTCCTTACAATCTTCAAAGATTGCATTAAAGCGATTGACCAGTTCCTCGACAAAATGGTCAAACTCTACGGAATCGTTCTCGTTTCCCTGGTACGTATCAAAAGCTAACGGAATGCCGCTATCACGGCTGACGATCATTGACAGGGAAATCTGGCGCAGGTCATTGCGTTTTTGCTTGTTGTGTCCACGCTGGGGTAAGGTGCAGGTATTATTGGTATCGATAAACGTGAAGAAATTGGTTGCATCGTATAGCAGCACCCGCAAATCAATATCATAAGCGGCTACCACTTTTTTAGCCAGGTTAACTTGTAATGAAACGATTTCATCTGCGGTCATCAGGTCCATGTTGTCCCAAAAGCGCTGACTGGTCAGCTGTGTGCTATCAATACGCATTAAGCGTGGCAAAATCGTTTCCTCATACCATTCGCTGATCTTGTTTTTGCTGGTTGGTGCTGCACATCGATTTAAAGCTGCAATCAGCATGTACTGCCCAATGGAAGCACCCTGATTGCGCTTTAGGACCACGCTATCCACCAGTTGGACGAAGTCAAGCTTTTCAGCAACTCCCATAATGGCTGCGGTTAACCCAAATTGGCGCTTCTTAATAGATGTTGGTTTTGGCGGTTCAGTCACCTTTTGAACAATATCATCAAATTTACCCAGATACTTTTTCGATACAACACGTGGTTCACCATTAACTCGCTGGGTCTTAATCGCATAATAATAGCTCTTGCCGTTGACAGTGCTTTTTATAATTCCGCCCAAAATGCTACCCCCCTTGCAAATAAGCAATATAAATAACTATATCGCCCTTAAGGGGATTAGACAAAGTCGATTTTGGATCATTTTGGATCAAATTCAATCATTTCAGATCTTTACGCTAATTATGCACTACTATGGTCCGTGCAGTTCGCTATTGCTAACGATACCTCCTTTTTATTTATCTAGGTACTACAACCAGCAAAATTAAAACTCTTTATTATCAATGCCTGATGGGTTTATAAAACATCAAAAATCGTCGAAAAATATTTATTTCGTAAAGTCCCGCTAGAGTATTTGAAAATATCTGTTCCAAATCAGGAGATTTGGTTTTGCAAAGTTTAAAACAGATTGATTTGACTATTGATGCTGCCCGAAAGGTTTTAAGGTTAGCGGCATTACTTCATGATATTGGCCATTTACCTTTTTCCCATGGTGGTGAAGTGATTCTTCCAAAGGGAACTAAGCATGAAGATGTGAGCATCGCGATTATCGATTATTTGACAGAATTCATTGATGGTCTTATTTTTGAAGGCGCGGCCAACATAGCTAAATTACTAATTAAGAAGGATCAAGTTATACCGGAGCTAAGGTTTCTTAAAAGCATATTGTCTGGCCCGGTGGACGCAGATCGCATGGATTATTTATTAAGGGATTCTCATCATTGCGGGGTAAGTTACGGCTCGTTTGACCATCGACGGTTAATTGAAACATTGTCAACTGTACCTGGTAATTCCGGTGGTTTGGATCTTGCTGTTGACCAGGGTGGAATTCATAGCATTGAAGCTTTGATTTTGGCTAGATACTATATGTTTACCCAGGTTTATTGTCACAGAACAAGACGAATTTACGATATTTATTTAAAAGAATTCATGGCAAAGTGGAAACCTGACTTGGAGCCACTTACTAATGTTGTTTTATATGATGATATTGTGGCTATAAACAAACTAAGGTTCGAGGCTTCTGATAAAAAAAAACTTGCGTATGACATAGCACAAAGAATCTGCAGAAGGAATAATCATTCGGTTATTTACGAAACAAGCGAATTTGCCGATGCTCGCATGGTAAGGGATTCCATAGAAATATTTAACAAATTAAAAGGAAGATATTCAGACCATGATTTTATTCACGATAATGAAGCAAAGGGCACTATTCATAAGTTTTTTGTTCCGGGTGACGAAAATGAAGGAGAAGAGCTTCTTGTTTTACATAAACAAAGAGAAAGATTAGTAACCGAAGAATCAGAAATAATTAGAAGGATTCCTAAAAAGTTTCACGTAGTTAGAATATATACCGATGTAAAAGACGGCGAGGTTTTACATAAGTTACGAGAAGAAGCTGGCGGCAGGTAAAAGGGGGGGAAAGTATATGATATTACTTAGTGATAGCTTTGATGACGCCGTACTTGCATACACTGTTAAACAATGGTATAACACGCCAGGTAGTGTAAATTTGGGCAGAACAATTTTGCAAAAGATTTGTTACTTTCTAAAGTCTAAAGGTGTTCCAATAGACTTTGAATTTGACATTCATCATTATGGACCTTATTCTCAAGAACTATATAACAGGGTAGATCAACTATTGTTAGATAATATTTTTGTTGACGAAAGTGGTCAACCAAGTAAGTCTATTTATAAGCCAGGTTGCCAATCAGAAGAACTAATAAATATACATCATGACGAATTGAACAAATATAATCATGAAATCAAGACAGTAATTAAGGTTTTTTCTCACTTAAACCCGACACAAATGGAACTATTAGCAACGATTCATTTTTTCCAAACAACATTAGCAAAATATTATCGGCAGCCACCACAAAAAGAAGTTGTAATCCAGCGGGTACTTAAAGCAAAAGGAAATAAATTTAGCCACCAAACAATATCAGGTTTTTATGACATATTAGAAAAAGCCGGCTTATTTGAATGGTCATCATAAATGTGAGAAAGCTGTTGCATGGGACCAAATCATCCCAAAAACGACCGGGGAATCTGAAAGACCTGACGGTCTTCCAGATTCCCCCGGATGGGGCCTGTCCATCACCAAGGCAATACGTTAACGCACTAAAGCGATACGGTTGTAAGAACCCCCTGCCGGTAAACCAGGCAGGGGGTTCTTCGTTGACGTAATTCTCATTATTGGAACTGGCTAATGATTTACGCTAAACTTAACAAAATACTCCGAATACTTCGTGCCAGGGCATTCATAGAGCAATACTAATATGGTGGTCTGAAAACCTGTTCGTGAGTGCCAACTGTTCCTGCTGACCTGTAATGCCCGAAAGCTGATGGTGTTGCCTGTCCAAAAGTTGCCATATATGTAAGCGTAAAATAGAACCCACGTAGCCAGTTACCCTTCCTTATGAGATACTTTGATAGTAGAACCGATAAGGAGGGGTTTGCCATAACCAAAGCAGAACTGCGTAACGAATGGGCAACCAGAGTAGCAGATTTTAGAGCCAGCGGTCAGAACACATCAGCATGGTGTGCAGCACACAATGTAAAGCCCCATCAATTAAGGTACTGGCTCAAGAAACATGAAGGGATACATAAACCAGCAGCAACGTCATCCCCGTGGTTGTCGCTAGACCTTAGAGACTCAAGTTCGCCCCTAGTCATAAAAGTAGGCCAAGCCACCGTCGAAGTAAGATCAGGCTTTGATCCGGAGTTGCTCTTAGACGTGGTGCGAACGCTAAGTGCACAATGCTAAAGGATGTTAGGCTGGAACGGGTTTATCTAGCCTGCGGAAACACGGACTTACGCAAATCAATTGATGGCTTAGCGGTCTTGGTCAAAGAAGGATTTGCATTAGACCCGTTCTCTCCCTGTATCTTTGTATTCTGTAACCGAAAACGTGATAAGCTCAAAATCCTCCAGTGGGAGCATAATGATCGGGATTTTCCGAAAGGACCAAAGGTCCTTCCAGAAAATCCCGTAGGGGGTCAGTCCCTCGCCAAGGTGATACGTTAATTCACTAAAGCGATGCGGGTGTAGGAATCCCCCGCCGGTTAACCAGGCAGGGGATACTTTTCCATATAATAGTTATTATCGAAATGTAAAAATTAAACCATGCAATCATCAAACGGAGAATGTTTAAATCAATTTATCCAGGTTGATTACCTTCAATTCTTCTACTTTGTATAGATCACTATCGTTGGAGATAAAGACATCGGCTTCTCCAACCAAGGCAGTGGCAGCAAATATGGCATCCGGTGTTTTTAAACCGTACCGCGCCCTTAGCCAAGCGGCCCGCTCGCTTACCATGGCGTCCACGTCAAGCATGTAGAAATTGGGGAAATAACGAAATAATAGCTTATATTCGTTAGCCAGGGTATAATCTCCCATTTTATACGGCCTGGTCAATACTTCTGTTAGGGCGAGGGCCGAAGTTATGCCCCGAACAGATCCCGACTCGATAAGATCAAAAACATCTCTGGCTGCCGAGAAAAACTTGTGGTTTTGTTCCAACAGATAAATAATAATGTTGGTATCAAGCGCGACTTTTTCGACATCCCGGATTAACTGCTCTATACTCCCCATTCACTGGCGCGCTCCTTTTTTAGTGTCTTAACCCCATCTTTCCACAAGTGTTTCCCCAACCCGGCCAGTTGGCTTGTAAAATGGGAGGGTCTCTTGATCACTGTCATGGTTTTACTGTTTTCGTCAAATTCCCACAACAATATATCACCCACGTTAAGCCTCGCTCTTTCGCGAATAAAAGCGGGCAAAGTAACCTGAAATTTTTCCCTGACCAAAGACTCTTTATCTCTTAATTCATTTTGTGGGGGTTCCATACTCATCCTACCACCTCCAACAAAGGTTAGATAAATTATAACCTATATCCTACAAAGTTGCACGTAGAACAAGAATGAACCGGAAATTCTTATTAGCGAGAGCTGAATTGATTGAGCTCCGAAATCCCTCCAAAGATCGGTATGATTTGGGAATCCTTTCAGATTCCCAAATCATCCCAAAAAGGGTCAGGCCCTCGCTAAAGCAGGTTACATAGATTTCATTATTGGTAGCCAACAGCGCAAACACATAAATGGTCTAAAATTTATAATATGTCCTAGGGGAGCTAGTTCACTTTTCCCCAATTTTTCAGATCAGTATTGCAAAATTATGTATTGTGAACTATGCTATTTATAAGTAGTTGTAGGAGTTTTGCAGTTTCAAAGTTTTTGAAGCAACTATAATTCCCTAAACAACATATAATGAAGAAAGGAGGTCTCTTTGATATGGCAACTAGTACATTTGACAAACGTATGATCGTCACTAATCCAGAATCGGTTGAAAAGCTCTACCAGATTCTCACATCCGAAAAACGGGATAAGCCTATCAACAAGGAACTCTTTTCTCCTTCTGAACGAGTGAGGAGTGAGCAGATATTAACACGATGCTTATCCCGCTCAAAACGCTGATGGATCAGGATATGACTGCCACAGATGAAGTCATATCCTTTTTTATTTGCCCTGCTGACCCTGACATTGAAGGCTTCCTTAAGACAAGAGCTATTAAATTTGAAAATGCCTCAAAGTCTCGAACGTACTTGGTTTTCGACGAAGAAGCAGCCCATACTGGTGAGTTGAGACTCCTGGCTTACTTTACGATAGCCTTACATATTCTGATTGTTACGGAAGGTTTTTCTGGTAATCGTGTAAAAAAGCTTGATGGTTTTTCCTCACGTTAATAAACTTATTAAAACACCATATTTAATTTGAACAGTTGGGGAGAAATAAAGTGACTGAAATTACAGCAGAAAAATTTGCAAAGATGTATGTTAAGGATAATCCTGGAGAAAAGTTTAATGAGATAAAGTCAAATTTAAAGACAGCAATAAATAGAAAAAAGGCTGGAGCTGTTTGTGCCAATTGTGGTCAACCGATATGGGCAGCGGGAAGTGCTATTGTTGGATTTGATGGTTGTTTTACTTGTATTACAGGGGAAAGCGATCATTCCGAGGATTATGAAGTTTATTAGTAAGCTATCTGAAAACCGGGGTACTTTATAATGAATAATTCAAAGATACCATTCAACGGAATAATCCTGTCAGTTCAACCGAGAATCAGGCTGATACGTTCATTTGATGAGCGGTCACATAACTATCTCGGTTATTCGCTTTTCATTAGAGGAGTTATTGATGACACTGAGCGAGATTTCTCTGTAGGCATCGGTAAAGCCGCCCGGCAGAAGCAGCAGTTTTGCGTTGGAGATGAGATAACCGGCGAGTGCCTTCCTGTTGCAGATGAACGGCTGGAGCCGGTTGAGTTTTATAGAGTATCCAAGCTGAAGAAAATTGGCGATATTGACAATTCGAACACTCCTCCACCCTGGGAAACCATACCACCTGAGCTCGAAGTCTATAGAGAAAGGGGCTAAATTCCACTAGTATATCAACGTCACTCGATTCTTTAGCTTCGCCACGGGCATACGAGCCGAAAATACCTAGCTTGGAAACCCTATAGGTATCACGTAATTCCGACATATGCTCTCGTATACACTCCGCTGGGTTCACACTAATTCCTCCAATTTAATACGACCGGGGATATAAACACCCTATTATCATTTGCGAATCCGCTAACATACATTAAACTTCCTAAAACCATTTGAGTTCAACTTGTAATTTACTAAAATATGGTACATATAAAAAATATCATTTACACGAGAGTGAAGGGGTCAGGCTCTTAACTTATTAACTTATTGCTGTAGTTCGCAATAAGTTAATAAGTTAAGAGCCTGACCCCTTTTGCTTTAGTGGCGATTACGGCTAGCACCAGCACACCCACTGGAAGCGCCACCAAACCTGCCTTGAGCAGATCGTATGGTTTGAAGTAGCCAAAGCTGTAAGATACAACGTTGGGCGGACAGCCGATGACCAATAGGTACGCAAAAGATGTGAACATACCCAGTGACATGGCCACAATTACAGGATTGATACCAGACATCATAGCCATGGGAATGGCTATGGGCAAAAGTAATGCCGCTGCGGCTATGTTAGCCATCAAGTTGGTCAGGATAGCCGCAAAGACCCCTACCCCGACAAACAGCAGTATTGCTCCCTTGCCGTCAACCAGGGGGAAGAACACGCTGGCCATGTATTCCGCCGCTCCGCTGTAGCCCATGGCAGTACCCAGGGCAATCCCGCCGCCGAACACCATGAAGGTGACCGCCCACTCTGTTTTTTCGTTCAGCTGGCTCCAATTCACCACATTCAGCATTAATATCAGGATGACGCCGGCCATCACAACTATGGAGTAATCCAAGCCGTGGAAGTCCTTAGTAAAAAAGCCGACGAAGACCAAGGCTATAATCATCAGGGCCTTCAACTCGGTGCCGGTCAGGGGCTTTTTCTGCAGCTGTTCTTCAGTTAACTTGGGAAACTCCAGGGTCCGGTCGGGACGGAAAATCATGAAAACTGCAAACCATACTTTATTTATTTCAAGATTCTTTTATTATACATATTATTGATGTATTATTAATTTAAGCGGTTTGAGTGGCAAAGGTAGTGACGAATAATATTCTGAATAGTGTTGTTTTCGGAATAACCAATAATTTACGTGTCTTGGATTGTTAATTAATGTCTGGTAATTTCAGATGCTCGAAAGGGGGTTATATCATGTCAGAGGTAAAGAAGGTAAAGGAATTCATTGTTCCCATCGATGAATATCCCGTGGTTTATGAGTCACATGACATAAAGATTGCCATTAAGGTTTTGCATCTTTACCTGACCAAGGGTAAAGGTCAACACCGCTCTATTCTTGTGTTCAGAAAGAACAGAACCAGTAGCGGGTATGAAGATGAGTTGGTGGGAATCTTGACTTTGAGGGATATATTAAATGTAGTCAAAATGGATACAGGTTCCTTTGGCATTAGTGAAATGATGAGAATTGGTATGTCAACTCGGACACACGATTTAAAGAACTCCTATTTTGAAAATAAAGGAAATAGAGAAAAAAAGTTGGCGATGTTTTAAAGACACTGGGCGAAGTCCGGGTGCAGGCAGAGCAAAGTATATATGAAGCGGTTGATTTAATACTAATTAATAATCTGGATATCATGCCGGTGTATGAAGGGAAGACTTTGGTTGGTGTTATCCGCCCTCTGGATATCCTGGAATTTATCCGTTTAAAGTACTTGGATGTTAATATAGACCAAAGCCCGGCGGTTAGGTTTGCGGAATTTGACTCAGCCAAAGGCAAGTTAACCCCTCTCTAAGCAGCTCCCCCTTGCTTCCTTGTGGCTCTAATGGAGTAACAGGGTGGCTCTATAACATTAACTCAGCAACCTCAGCTAACAATAAATGAAGGGGACCCTCTAAACGGTGTCTTAGAAATTATGCTAGAGCAAGCTATTGATCAGGCAGTTGTTATCAACAAAGAAAGTCAAGTCATAGGGGTGTAAGTTTTACTGTTCGTTTTTTGGACGAGAACGTCTCTGTGCCCGTATCCAATCAACTAAAATTGATGTATCCAATAAAACTTTTTTCATGCTTTGCGTCTATCAAAAAAGGATGTATCTTTATCCTCCCACATACCGAGAAGATCCATGGCGGCCTTCATTCTTCTTTTGGCACGGGCTGTTTTTATAGGGGATCTTATTGCAGATCCCTTAATTTTAAACTTTTCTTCAGGGACACCAGCAATAAACCTAGTTTCAATTTTAGCTTTCTTTCCACTGATAATATACCGTTTTTGTTTATTTCCCATGAAACATCACCTTCTAGTATTTGTTAATATAAGTATATCATTTATTAGAGATAATTAACAAGGGCTTTGTGATCGCTTCGATAAGTGGTAAAATCATCCCAAAAGGGGTCAGGCCCTCGCCAAGGCAATACGTTAACGCACTAAAGCGACACGGTTGTTAAAATCCCCGCCGGACGTAATTCTCATTATTGGAACTGGCTAATGATTTACGCTAAACTTAACAAAATACTCCGTGCCAAGCATTCATAGAGCAATACTAATATGGTGGTCTGAAAGCCTGTTCGTGAGTGCCAACGTTCCCTAAGTTGAAGAGTATCTTCCGAAAAAATTAACGTAATCCTAATAGACATATTCACATTGGCTTCCCAAATATCTTTTGTTCCTCTTTTAGACGTAATGAGGGGTGTGGTTGGGTCGATTTGCGGTTTGAAAAGTGTATTATTTTTGCTGTCCTAATTGAAGATTAAAGAGAGAGATATTGGGCTAGTCAATTATTACAAATCATACATTTCATTAAGAAACTCAGTTAGCTTTATTATTTTTATCCACTTATATGGGTTTAGCACTAAAAGATCTTCGTCCCCAGTGATAATGTATCGGGCATTTCCGTAAACAGCTTCTTCAAGTATCATATTATCTTTTTTGTCTCGGCAGTCGGTTATTTTATCATAAATAGCTGGGGTAATAACTTTCATAGTTAATAAATTGATTAATTCGTTTACTTCGCCAACAGAGATATATTTTCTAAACTTAGGCCTTAAAAAAACTTCTTTAACTTCTACTAGTTGAATAGCTGACATTATTAGAGTGTACTCATCATTAAGAATTTCTTTAACTAAAAATTTGGCCTTTTTACTACCTAAAAAGGCACTTATAAAAATATTAGTATCGACAACAATTTTAACTTTACTCATGATTTCTCTCTCTAACACTTTCGACTTCTTTTGTAATTACGCCAAATTCTATAGATTCCTGCTCTGCGCGTTCATTTACTCTGTCTACTAAATCATTTAATTTTGAATTTATTTCGTTTTGCATTTTTTTATAAATGATTTTTTTTTCTTCATAAGGAAGGTTAGTAATTAATTCCCAAACTTCACTTAAATCAGGCTTCATAAGCTATCACTCCTTTTTAAAATTATAACACATACTTTTAAAGTTCATTAAAATAATGCCAAAAACCATATATCCATATTGTACCATCTATGCGATGTAGGTACAAGGTATATTGTCATCTTCAGTTTAAATCCCGTTTAAGGGATCAGTCCGTGCGCCAATCTAAGGGCGTATCATATAGTGGGTGTACCAGATGGATCTGATTCCTGCCAAGTTGATACGTTAACACACTAAAGTATTGCGGGTGTTTGAATCCCCTGCCGGTGAACCAGGCAGGGGATTTGACGTAACGCTTATTATTGGAATCAAACAATGTATATTTTGTGAATTCCACTTATCTAAATATTACTGTTTAAAAATTGCCGGCTTATTTTTCAAATAACGATATAATAAAATAAAAGTGCTGAGGTTTTGGGAGCATTGGGTATAAAATAGATACGGAATAAAATTCTAACTGTTGAATGGGTTCTTAGTCAACATGCCAGAATTATGTTCGTGAGTGCCAACGTTCCCTAAGTTGAAGAGTATCTTCCGAAAAAATTAACGTAATCCTAATAGGCATATTCACACTGGCTTCCCAAATATCTTTTGTTCCTTGTACTCTTTTTAGGCGTAATGAGGGGTGGTTGGGGTGTCCAATACCAGGATTGATCGTTGAATATAGCTTCTTCATTAAGTCTTCGGGCAAGTTCAATTTTTTCAGTTGGCGATAAACTTAATCATCACTTCTCATATTGAAATATTATACCATATCCTGTAATTTGGGATAATGACAACAATGCACGGTCAGTTCCCCTTACACGCCGGGGGTTATTGTTTAGTTACAGGTTTATCATTACCTCTCCGCGATTACCCGCTCGATCATCGATACCAATGCGGGCAAAGATTCACGCGCTGTCATCCAGACGATCTTAAGATCAACACGAAAATACTCATGCACCATGATATTGCGCATACCTTTCATCTCAAACCACGGAACTTCTGAATACTTGGACTGAATGTCATCGGGAATGTGGCTTGATGCTTCTCCGATGATTTCAAAGTTTCTTACTACTGCGTCTACTACCATGCTATTTGCAGCAAAATCTTCAAAGGTTAGGTTAGCGGTATACTGCTCGATTTTCTCAATAGATTCCAGTATATCATAGAGGTATAGGCGTGCGTCTCTCGTCATATATACCGTACCTCCTGTAGAACAAGGTCTTTTATTATTGGTTTTAACGCATCTGGCGTAACCAAGTCCACTCTTCGACCAAGAATCTCTGTCAAATGATATTGCAACCTGATGAAGTGAAACAAATCTACATAGTCGCTAAACTCCACTAGTATATCTACGTCACTCGATTCTTTAGCTTCGCCACGGGCATACGAGCCGAAAATACCTAGCTTGGAAACCCTATAGGTATCACGTAATTCCGACATATGCTCTCGTATACACTCCGCTGGGTTCACACTAATTCCTCCAATTTAATACGACCGGGGATATAAACACCCTATTATCTTTTGCGAATCCGCTAACATACATTAAACTTCATAAAACCATTTCAGTTCAATTTATAATTTACTAAAATATGGTACATATAAAAAATATCATTTACACGTGTGATTGTCAATTAAAAATGCCCGGTAAATTGGCGACCTGAAGGGCGTTATCCTGAGGATAGAAGAAAAATACTAGAAAGTACTCCTAAAGGAGTATTTCATGAAATCTTATTTAAAACCCAGGAGGGTGCTAAATGGTTAGAAAAGAATCTGAAATTATAAACGAAATTAGAAGATTAGTCCATTCTCTTAAAAAAAATATGAAGCTGGATTCTGTTATTCTTTTTGGTTCTTATGCAAAAGGTACTGCCGTTGAGAATAGTGACGTCGACATTGCTGTGATCTCTTCTGAGTTTGGACAAAACCCATTAAAGGATAAACAATTAATCTACAGAACCATTATTAAGGAAGATATTGAACCTTTTTTTGAGATTCATACATTTACACCCAGTGAACTTAAGGATAGTAATAGTTTTTTTATTTCAGAAATTCGTTCAACAGGTAAAATGATTTGGACGGACTCAGTTTAAAACATCCCAGATGGGATCAGTCCCTCGCCAAGGCAATACGTTAACGCACTAAAGCATTACGGGTGTAAGAATCCCCTGCAGGTCGGGCGGTGAACCGGGCAGGGGATTTGCATAACATTTATTATCGGAAATAAGTTTATCCTAGTTTCGCTTAGCGAAGTAGCGAAGAATCTTCTTGGTTACGATTAAGACTGTTTTTGAGGACGCAAGAAACACCAACTGGTTCTGTCAGCATGGGTGGTCCACATTTTCTAAATCCCTTCGTACAGTAGCATATTTTTTAGGTCAATCATAGCGCCGACACTTGATAGCAAATCCAATCCCAACAGTCCGTTGACCTTTCCTGTTAGGTCAATCACACAAAAATCCATTGTGCAACTGCTCACCTTGAAGGGACCGAATTCCACCTTATCTACTTTCTTGACGAAAGCATACTGTTTACCGACCAAGCCAACGCTAGCGACAATCTGGTCCTCGTTATCATATTCCAACCCCAACCCACGGACGGAATCAGGTGAGAGAATAGAATGTGTGGCACCAGTATCTATGACCACGTTTTCAATTAACCCTGTCTTGCCCAGGTAGGTCAACTTTAGAGTGGTAAATAGCAGGCCATCATGGTAATCAATGGCCATTCTCATATAACACCTCTAAAGCCAGGGTTGTTTCTAATCTCTAACTCTACTTTTTCGTTTTGTGTGTGATAGACCAGAGTGTCTCCCCTGCTTCTCATGAGCTCTTCGGTTGCCTCTGCAGAATTTGATATGCTACGGATGATGGCAACATCTTCAACCCTTTCCACATTCCCTACAAGATTGGATCTAATTATTTTTATCTGCACGTACTGGTTAGGGTAAAGCCTTCTTACTTCCTCCCATTTCATTATTCCTACCTCCAGAAAACATTTGTTTTGTTACCTAATTCTATATTTTCTTTCCTTTTTCCTCCAATGAACGGGATGTTTTACAATACGTTAACACACTAAAGTATTAAGGGTGTAAGAATCCCCTGCCGGTGCAAACCGGGCAGGGGGTTTTTTGAAACTCCCTGGTCACCGATAAGTGGCATGTTAATGGTTGTAAAACGCTGCACTTGAATTTAATTAATGAAATGATATAATATTGACAGAATAATGGCTAAAGAAGTGGATGCTATGAGTTGGCAAGAAAATATTATTACAAACATTAAGCCTTCAACAGCAATTCGTCATGATTATAATTCTTTTTCAAAGCTGTGCCACGAAACCCAGGCTCCAGTAGTTGTGACCAAGAACGGCGAAGCCGATCTGGTGGTGATGAGCCATGAAGCCTATCAGAAGATGATGGCTCGACAGCGGTTAGGGCAGATGTTGTCGGAGGTTGACCGTGAAATAGCTGCAGGGACACCTATGCGGGATTTCGAGGAAACCTTTACAACGATAAAAAAGAGGATAGAAAATGAGTAAGAAAAATGTATTATCGGAAATGGCCTATTACGGAAAATATGGGGTCAGGCTCTTAACTTATTAACTTATTTGCTGTAGTTCGCAATAAGTTAATAAGTTAAGAGCCTGACCCTATATTAATAGTTATAAACAGGGCCGGATAATTGCTGAGCACAAGCATTCAGCAGTTATCCGGCCCTGTTTAAAAAAAGCATTAATATGCTGATTTTTAACTTGGCATTTACTGTGCCAAGGGGGCGGTTCTTGAAGGTAACTGACAGTTGAGCCTTAGAAACACCCCTGGCATAATAACCAAAGCGCAAAATTTTTGATTGTCCCAGAAGAATGAAGTCGCGATTAGTATAGGGTATGGCCTATGGGTTTTTAATCTTTTGTGTTTGGTTTTGACGAGTCACTTATCCTGTTTTTTGCACATAGCGTACGCATTTTTTCAAATAAGTCGGCCCGTTTGGACATACCTGCCCCCTCCCCACAAAGGGTCTTTGAAGTATGTATAAAGTTTCATAGCCATTATGGTGAAGCCCTGGCTGATAACGAATTCTTTAACTGCATTTTACCTTTTCTGCATTCCGGACACACCAAGCCATTTCCCTTATAGAAATTTAGTGGGTTATACTTGTACCAACCAAATTTGATTGTCACCCCCGAATTAGACCCGGCAAAGATCGATAAAACAAGGCCAGCATAAATGAACCAAGGGCACCCAAAGCTGCAGCCTCGGTAGGCGTAGCGACACCAAAAAACATCACGCCCAAAACCGCCAGAATCAGAAAGCCCATGGGAACAATATCTCTAATTGTGGATATTAACCTGTCCGACACGGAAACGTAATCAACCGGATTTTACCGGGGCGTGCCCCGCGGGCAGGTCTATTAATGCATTACAACCAAGCAGCGAGCGAAGCATGCTTGGCTTTTGGCCGGGCAGCACCTCAACCTCCCACCGGTCATGCCTGTAAAACAACCGCCCGAATTATAGGTGGTGTATGTCGTGCCACGTAAATACCGCGTTTGGAATCACCAGCAAGTAAAAGCTGTACCGATACGCCAAAGAGTCTAAAAATCTACCATAAGGGCCAAATAGCTATTAGTTAATTAATAGTTGTTTGGGCCCTTTTTTTGTTTTAACCAAGGTTTTGGACAAGCTGAGAAAATTTTTTACATAAATTTGGTTACCAAACAAGCTTGCTCGTTGGCTAGTTAGTGAAGGGATGACTAAGTTGGCGTGATAAAGGGGTGATTAAATGAATGAAGGCGTGTCACAGGGACGTGTCACAGGGACGGTTTCGGTGACACACGAAAGGCGTGTGTGTCACCGAAACCGTCCCCGAGACACGCCCGAGTATACTTTGTTTATTTTACTTAGCAAGTGAGGTGTATTTAATGAACTACCTGAAAGAAGTGAATGCCTTTGTAGATTGGCTCGAAACAAATCCGTTGGACTCAATAACACAGGTTTTATGGTACCACCTGATGGCCATAAACAATAA
>JAENYQ010000082.1 GCA_016841675.1 Desulfotomaculum sp. | reverse complement strand
TGTCATCCTGAGCGCAGCGAAGGATCTGGGCTTTAAGATTCTTCGCTGCGCTCTAAAATGACAGGCTTAATGACAAGGTTTTTCACTTCGTTGTATTCATAGCAATGACAACTTCGCTAAAGGCTATTTTCAGGACAGAATGCCCTAAACCGTAATCCCTGTTTTTTTATTCTGACTTCAGACTCCTGGCTTTTATTTTTTGGGAAGCAAAGAGAACCGTCATCCTGCTTCACAAAGTGTGTCAAAGGAACCGTCCCCTTGACACATCCCCTTGACACACTCACGTCCCCAATTTGAACCTAGCCTGCTGCTTGGCCGCAGCATTTTTTGTACTTTTTGCCGCTGCCGCAGGGGCAGGGAGCGTTGCGGCCCACTTTCTCTTCCCGGCGTACCGGCTTGGCCGGGCCTTCCTCTTGGTACTTGTTCTCTACAGTCTGGCGCTGCTGGGGCGCCTGGACCACGTTCACCCGGAATACGTAACGTACTACCTCATCTTGGATGGTGTCCACCATGTTCTGAAACATCTGGTAGCTCTCGAATTTGTATTCGATTAACGGGTCTTTCTGGCCGTAGGCCCGCAGGTTAATCCCTTCCCGCAGTTGATCCATGGCGTCCAAGTGATCCATCCACTTCTCGTCTACGATGCGCAGCAGTACTACCCGTTCCAGCTCCCGCATCACTTCGGAGCCCAGTTCGGCCTCCCGGGCTTCGTAAACTTCGATTGACTTATCAGTAAGTAGTTCTTTCAGCGCCTCCCGGCCCATATCATCCAGGTCGTCGGGCTCCAGCTCATGACCGGGCAGGTAAAGCTGCTCGGCATAGCTCAGCAAGCTCTCAAAATCCCACTCCTCGGGGATAACCCCCTCGGGGCAGTATATTTCCACCGACCGGTCCACCGACTCGGTAATCATCTGCAGCACAACTTCCTTAAGATCTTTTTCCAGCAGCACTTTCATCCGCTGCTGGTAAATAAGCTCCCGCTGCTGGTTCATCACGTCATCGTACTGCAGCACATGTTTACGGATACTGAAATTGCGTCCTTCTACGCGTTTCTGGGCGCTCTCAATAGACTTGGAAATCAGGCCGTGCTCGATGGGCACGTCTTCCTCCAAACCCAGTTTATCCATGATACCGGCTATGTTATCAGAACCGAAAAGCCGCATCAGGTCATCTTCCAAGGAACTGAAAAACTGGGTGGATCCCGGGTCACCCTGACGGCCGGAACGACCCCGCAGCTGGTTATCAATGCGGCGGCTCTCGTGCCGTTCAGTACCGATGATATGCAGACCGCCCAGTTCCACCACCCGGCGGTGCTCTTCTTCACATTCTTTTTCATATTTGGCCAGCGCTTCTTGGTACAGCCGGGCACTGGCCGGGTCCTCGGGATCGTAATCACCCCGGCTGCGCAGTTCCGCTTGGGCCAGGAAATCCGGGTTGCCGCCCAGAAGGATGTCGGTGCCCCGGCCCGCCATGTTAGTGGCAATAGTCACTGACCCCAGGCGCCCGGCCTGGGCCACAATTTCAGCTTCCTTATCATGATACTTGGCGTTCAGCACCTGGTGGGGAACGCCATTCTTGCGCAGCATATGGCTTAAAACCTCGGATTTTTCAATGGATATGGTACCCACCAGCATGGGCTGCCCGGTGGCATTCCGCTCGGCGATTTGCTCCACTACCGCCCGGAACTTGGCCAGCTCAGTCTTGTACACCACGTCCGACAGGTCATGCCTGATCATCGGTTTATTGGTGGGAATCACCGCCACGTCCAGTTTGTAAATGCGGCGAAATTCCTCTTGCTCGGTCTCGGCAGTACCAGTCATGCCGGCCAGTTTGTTATACATGCGGAAATAGTTCTGGAAGGTGATGGTGGCCAAGGTCTGGGACTCCCGCTCAATGCGCACCCCTTCCTTGGCTTCAATAGCCTGGTGCAGGCCATCGCTGTACCGGCGGCCGAACATGAGCCGGCCGGTGAACTCGTCCACAATGATTACCTGGCCGTCCTTCACTACGTAATCCCGATCCCTTTTCATCAGGGCGTTGGCCTTTAGCGCCTGGTTCAGGTGATGGTTCAGCTGCATGTTGCCATCATCGAAGAGGTTCTCCACACCCAGCATCTGCTCGACCCGGGCCACGCCATCCTCGGTGAGTACCACGGTATGGGCTTTCTCGTCGACGACAAAGTCTTCTTCCGCCCGTAACCTGGGTACCAGTTTGGCAAAGGTATAGTAATGGTCGGTGGCCTTGTCGGCCTGGCCGGAAATAATTAGCGGGGTACGCGCCTCATCAACGAGGATGCTGTCCACCTCGTCCACGATGGCGTAATTAAGTGGCCGCTGCACCAGCTGCTCTGGCCGGACCGCCATATTGTCCCGCAGATAGTCAAACCCGAACTCGTTGTTGGTGCCGTAGGCAACATCACAGTTATATGAAGCCTTGCGCTCATTCCAGTCCAGCCCATGGACAACCAGCCCCACAGACAGGCCCAGGAACTTATAAAGCCGGCCCATCCACTCACTGTCCCGGCGGGCCAGGTAATCGTTCACCGTTACCACGTGCACCCCGCGCCCGCCCAGGGCGTTCAAGTACACCGGCAGTGTGGCCACCAAGGTTTTGCCCTCACCGGTACGCATCTCGGCAATGCGGCCCTGGTGCAGCACCAGACTGCCGATTAGCTGCACATCGAAATGGCGCATACCCAGTACCCGTTTGGACGCCTCCCGCCCCACGGCAAAAGCCTCGGGCAGGATATCATCCATAGTGGCTCCCTGGTCCAGTTTATTTTTAAAATAAGGTGTTTTGGCCTGCAGCTCGGCGTCCGACAGCGCGCTGACCTCGGGCTCCAGGGCGTTAATCCGGTCCACGGTTTTCTGCAATTTTTTGATATCTTTAGCGTTGTCGTCAAATAAGTTTTTAATAAATCCCAACATAACCAATCAACCTTTCTATTCAAACAAAAGCAGTGGATCTAAGGGTTCCCGCGCATACTGATGCCATTTTCCACTTACTTATTCTAACACTTTGCCCCCGGCACTGCAACCGGGGAGGGGAAGACCCAGGTAACCCTGGTGTCAGAAGTTGAAATTCTTAACTTCAAGAATGTCAACAAAAGAGAATTTCAACGTCTCACACCTTAATAGGGAAGACAAAAAGGGGACAGGCATCTTTTTTCAAAAACCGAAAAAAGCAGCCTGTCCCCTTTTTGGCACACTTCCTTAAAATTCGGGCTCGATTAACCCGTAGTTTCCGTCCTTGCGTTTGTACACCACGTTAACCAAATCGGTTTCGGCATTGGAAAAGACAAAAAAGCTATGTCCCAGCATATCCATCTGCAGCACCGCTTCCTCTACCGGCATCGGTTTGATGGCAAACCGCTTGGTCTTGACCACCTGGGGCCCCTCGTCTTCCTCTACGGGCACATACCCGGTGAAAGCAGTCTTCTGTTCGTTTGAATTACGACGGCGAACCAGTTTACCCTTGTATTTCTCTATTTGTTTCTCCAACTTGTCCACTACCAGGTCAATAGATGCATACATATCTCCGGTAGCTTCCTCACCGCGCAAAATCATACCATTTACCGGGATGGTCACCTCCACCTTGTGGGAATCACCCTCCACCACCAGCAATACTGTAATGTCATCTAATCCGTCAAGGAATTTGTCCAGCTTACCCACCCGTTTTTCCACGTACTCTTTAAGGGCGTTTGTTACGTTAACATTTCTGCCTCTTACCAAAACGTTCATACGTTCAACTCCTTTCGAGCGAGTAGTATGTATATTATTCCCTCTAATAGGAATAACTCCTTCTATTATATTGATAGATTATAAAACCCCAGCTGCTACTGCCAGGGTTTGTAGTGGTTATAGTCTAAGTGCTCGACTATACGAACTCAATATCCTGGCCTTCAACCAGTGTTTTGAAACCATCATGCCGGATGGCTAAAAGGATAAATATAACTTGTGGTCTTGTAGCTTGTGTGGAGTAATATTAACATGGTGCCAAAAAGTTGTCAAGCGCAGTCATCATTGCCTTTTTACCCTCCTTTGCCCAATATAACCCCTACTTAATCAGCCTTAAATAGCTCTATGGAAATGAATTTGCCGTCCGCACAAATGTCGAAAAATTTCCTGTTGAACACTGTATTAACCGTTACGAACTGTGGACAATGTGGATAAGTCTGTTAATAACTACTGTTTAAAGGGTTTGTGGCTGTGGGTAAATTGCGATGATTGGCGCTTCCTGTCACATTTACCCATATATGGGCCTAACAATTTGTCAGCCTTTTCCGGTTTGACGCGCAATTGCAAAGGTAAGCACCATTACCCCAGTCGCCCCGGCCTGTCGCAATTGATGGGATAATATGGAAACAGTACTGCCGGTGGTAAAAACATCGTCAACAATAGTGATTATCTTACCTGTTATTTGTTCTGGTTTCTGCACCCTGAAAGCCTGTTCCAGATTACGCAGTCTTTCGTAACGGGCAAGGCCGGTTTGGGGCGGGGTCTCCCGGATCCTGGCAACGACACGTTCCAACACCGGCAGCCCGGTTATTTCCCCCAGTGCCCGGGCCAGCAGCACAGACTGGTTAAAACCCCGCCACTGCTCTCGAGCCGGATGCAGAGGGACAGGCACCAACCCCCGGGTACGGAAATAGGCGGCCTCACTCTGAAAGGTTTCAGCCATCAGGGCTGCCATGGGCCGGGCCAGCCAACGGGCCCGATAATATTTTAGCTGATGCACCGCCTCACGCAGCGGTTCTTCGTAAGGTCCGACTGCCCGGGCCAGTTCAAAGAGCCGCCCGGACCGGCAGTCGGGACATAAGACCGGCTGAACCGGATGAACCAAATTTACACCCAGCCCCCTAGGGCCGGCGCTGCCGCAGCAGGGACACATCCGCTCCTTGGCATAACCCGCAAGTAACTCCCTGCATCCGCTGCACACCACCGCCTCGGGGTCGCCACCACCACACAGGGGACAGACCCGGCGGGGCGGAAAAACCAGGTCCAGCGCGGCATGCAGCAGCTCCCTAAACATGGCATCACCCCCAAAAAAAAGATCGAGGGCCTACCGTTAGTAAGCCCCGTCAAGATGTCCCGGTAAACAAACATCCAATTTGTAGGGGCAGGCCCCCGTGCCTGCCCGGGCAACCACAGGGGGTGCCCCTACAACAGCTCCTTCGCTACGCTCAGGATGACACCTCTAAAGTAATCTTTAGAGTATTCCCTTGCCTTAGCTGCAAGCGGGTTCCGTTTAAAAATCACCGCCCCCTATGTAATCGGAAAGGATGCTCTGTCCCGCCCCTCTTCCTTAGCCTGATACAGAGCGGCGTCAGCGGCGCCCAAGAGTCCTTTTAAATCGCCGGCGTGCACCGGGTAAGCGGCTACACCAGCGCTGATGCGCACCTGGAACCGCGCCTCGTCAAATTCAAATAATGTTTCCCGCACCGCCAGCCGGATGCATTCTACCACGTGCATCGCCTCGGTCGGCCCCGTTTCAGGCATCATCACGGCAAATTCCTCGCCGCCGTAACGGGCTGCCAAGTCACAACCACGCACCTCTCCGGCGATAAGCTTAGCCACCCGGGCCAATACCGCGTCTCCAACCAGGTGTCCGTAACGAGCGTTAATTTTCTTGAAATAGTCAATGTTTAGCATCACCAGTGCCAAGCCGCAGCCGTAACGATTGGCCCGGTCCATCTCCTCAGTCAGGCGTTGAAAAAAGTAACGATAATTGTACAACCCCGTCAGCCCGTCAGTGATGGCGGTCTGTTCCAGTTTTCGATACAGCTGAACGTTGGCCACGGCCACTGCAGTCTGTCCGCCAATAATGGAGATGGTTTGCATATGCTTGTCCTCGAAAAAACCCGGGCGCTTATCACCCAGTACCAGCAGTCCCAACACCTCGGTCTCGGCAACCAGCGGCACCACCAGCATGGAGCGGTGCACCTGGGTCAGTCCCACATCATCGGCTGTTCGCACATCAATCCTGGTGTCATTCACCAACTGGGCGTCGCCGCTCTCTGCCGTCAGACCCAAAAATCCGTCGCCACGCCGTACTGTGGAATCTTTAAGCAACTCGGCATGTGGCCCGTTGGCCGCTCCCATCCGATATAAATCATCATCATCCTCGGCCCGCAGATAAATGATGCCGGTATGAAATTTAATCATGTGACCGGTTTCCCGCAGCACCAATGCCAGGATTTCGTCCAGCTTCAGGCTGCCCCCCAGGCGCTTGGCCACCTCGTATAGTACACGCAGTTCCCGGTTGGCCAGCTCCAGGTTTACATAAACACGCAGCATAAATTGAGTCACCAATACCGGCAGGAACAACAGCACCATGCCATAAATCCCAATTTTGCCAAACAGCAGGGCCATTAACAAACCGCAGGGAACTGTTACCAGGTAGGTCAGGCCATCCCAGCGCAGTGCATCGACCCACTGGAACACCGAATTACCCTGCCGGGCGGGCAGTGCATATATATACACCATGGTCTGATTTAAAATGAAGTAGGCTAGCACGAAAACAGCCAGCAGCGGAATATTGGCCAGCACCAGGGTGCGGTCGGGCAGCCCGCCGGCCAGTTGGTATAACAAATTGGCGCCCAGTAGGGCCAGCACATACTGGGCGGCGTTGAACAGGGTGGTCCGCAAGGGATTGCCCCGGTTCACCACCCCTTGTCCGATAAGTGAAGATAGACCGCTGACCCAGACCGCGGACACCGGCCCGTAAACCAGGAAAGTGGCAAAGATAATGGCAAACCCGCCGGAAAGCTGGCCCTGGGGCAGCAGTACGGCCAGCCATTCGGCCAACACCGCCAGGGCAATTAGCAGCAGCAGTTCCCGGCCGTAATTCAGGTCCAGCAGGGGGAAGGTGTGAGCAAGCAACCAAAAACCCAGCCCGACAACCGCCCAGTTATACAGGATATGGGGCAAACTTCGCACGCTGCGCAAGTTATTCACCTCTGGTGAAAACTATTCGACAAAAATTGGATTTACCCTGCGTCAGGCGTCCCGAAAAAGAAAAACGCATGCAAGCCGGGAACGGATCTGGACTTGAAAGCGGGATTTCGGGATTTCGCGCGGAGTATAAAAACAGGGACTGCCACAAGGATGAAAAAGCCTGAATTATTGTCATGATGACTGTATTGAATGAAGTGAAGAATCTCGGATGCCCTTAGGGGTTCAAATTTTTCGCTGCGCAGAATGTACAAATCCTGGCTTTTTGCTATATCTAGTATAAGTTAAGAAGTCCGCGTCTTTCTGGTGCCATGCTGATTGTAATAAAGTGATGCGATGTATTTCTCATGCCCTTTAAGAATAGATTTTTCGCTGCACTCAGAATGACAAATCTTGTAAGACCAAAAAGGGGACAGGCATCTTTTTTTCAAAAACCGAAAAAAGCAGCCTGTCCCCTTTTTGGTATGCTTGCTTTACAATGAAAAAACCCTACCGAATTTCAAATATTGGTAGGGATGATGTTTAATATTAATGCAACGGTTAACTTTGATGTGAGACAATTGGTCACGAAATGTATTTTCCATAAAAAATATTTACGTCACAAATATTATCCTGCAGCAGAGGCCCATTTTTTAATTTTTCACCGCATTGATGACAAAACTTTTGTTCCTTGCCTTTAATCATTGAATTACATTTTGGGCATTTGTTTAATAATGGTTGCCCGCAAATCATGCAGAATTTTTCATCATCACAGTAGGTAACATAGGAACATATTCCGGAGCTGCAGATATAAATATTCAATCTTTTCACCTTTTTCCTAACATTTATACACCAATTGGCGGCAAAATGAAAATGTCAGACGGTAATTAATCTTTTTAATCTGTAACTATAAACGTATCGTAGATATCGGCCAGCAATATAGGCTCATCTTTTAATCTTTCACTGCATCGGTGACAAAATATTTGGTCCTTGCTTTTAATCTCTGAATTGCATTTTCTACATTTGCTTAACAATGGTTGCCCGCAAATCATACAGAATTTTTCATCATCACAGTCGGTAACATAAGAACATGTGCTTGATTTACAGATAGAAACAGTCAAATTTTTCACCCTTTTTCCTTATTTCCCCTAATATTCTTTCAGATGAGAAACAGTAATCTATCTGCGATTTAGTAAAATCCATTAACACTATTGCGACGGCTTAAAACCAGAATATCTGCACTAGACAATCTCTCTTAGCCGTCGCAATTAATTATTAATAAACTGCAACATTACTTGCCTTTGTATTGTGGAGGTCTTTTTTCGGCAAATGCTACACGGCCTTCAATCCTGTCTTCGGTGTCACGCAGTATTCCCCAAAGCAGGTTCTCATAAGCCATACCCTGCTTGAGCGGCAGATCGGAGCCTATAACAACTGACTGCTTGGCTGCTTTTACTGATAACGGGGCATTATTTGCAATTTTATTGGCCATTTCCTTAGCGTAGTTCAAAAGTTCATCGGGCTCCACAACATCACTGACCAGGCCAACCCGGTACGCTTCTTCAGCATTAATACGTTCGGCCACCAGAAGCATCTTCATGGCAATGGCCGGGGGAATTGCGCGAAGCAGGCGTTGTGTACCGCCAAGACCGGGAAGACTGCCTACCTTAACTTCGGATAAGCCAAAAGAAGCCTTTGTAGATGCTATACGAATATCGCAAGCAAGAGCCATTTCCAGCCCGCCACCGATAGCAAAACCGTTAATGGCGCAAATAATTGGCTTCCACATTTCCATTGGCGCAATTACAGTTTCGGATTCAAAATATGAGGAAGCAAAATTTTCTTTGGGCGGCATGGTTTTCTTCATATCTGAACCTGTACAGAAGGATTTTTCTCCAGCGCCGGTCAGAACTGTTACCCTGATTTCCGGATCGGTTTTAATATTGTGCCAAATTTGCTTTAATTCCTCCCAGGATTCTGGATCCAAAGCGTTTAAAGCCTCTGGCCGGTTTAATGTGACAACAGCGACATATCCGTCTTTTTCAAAAAGTACACCCACTATAAATGCCCCTTTCTCATAATCTATTTTATATTTAAAAAATTAGCGTTCAGGCTCAAAAGTATCATAAGTCTTACTCCTCTTGGTCAGTTCCCTTGCCACCAGCCAACGGTGTATCTCGGACGGGCCTTCTATGATGCGGAAAATACGGACCAGCCTGTAAATATACTCAATCGGCATTTCTTTACTCAGACCTAGACCACCATGAACTTGAATCGCGCGGTCCGCTATACGGGTGAGCATCTCGGTACAAAATACCTTTACCATCGCTGCCTCCAGACGGAGATCTTTGATCCCCTGGTCCGCTTTCCAGGCAGCATGATAAACCATCAGCCGTGCAGCATGCAAATCCATCATTGAATCGGTAATCCACCATTGAACGGCCTGACGCTCCGCCAAGGGCTTGCCGAAGGTTGAGCGAATATTGGCCTGTTCAATCATTAATTGGATTAGCCTGTCTGCCAAACCGCAGCTACGTGCCCCCAACTCCATGCGGCGTACGCCAAAGCGATTCTGCAGCGGTACAAAAGCTTGACCTACATCCCCAAGGACCTGACTTTCGTCCAATTCCACATTATCATAAACAAGCTCATATGATACCATCTCTCCGATAACCGGTATATTTCGGACCACAGTCAGGCCGGGTGTGCCTTTATCTACAAGGAATGCAGTAAAACCACCCTTTTTGCGCTTTTCCCTGTCCGATACGGCAATGGTTATAAAAAAGTCGGCTTTATGGGCAAAACTGATAAACATTTTAGTTCCGTTTAACACCCATTTATCTCCTCGGCGGTCGGCGCGTAATTCTATACCAGCGGCGTCAGTACCGGCGTTGGGCTCAGTCATAGCCAGAGCAGATATTTTCTCTCCCTGCGCATACGGTAGCAAGTATTTATCATATTGCTGCTCGTTGCAGCACGAAAGCAAATAATTCAAGTTTGGCGCATCCGGAGGCAGCGTCAAAGGAACAATAGACCGGTTCATTTCTTCTACCACTATGCATTTGGCCAGGTAACCCAAATCTTGGCCACCGAATTTTTCCGGAACATCAATACCCCATAAACCCAATTCCTTTGTTTTATCCAATAACTTCTCTTCTGCTTCGGGCGGTATGACGGGCGTGTCCGACAATCCTCTTTCGGCTTCCCGGTTGATAATTGTTTGTTCCAGAGGAAACATTTCTTTTTCGGTAAACTTACGCACCATCTGTTTCAGCATTATATACTCATCAGGTAAAGAAAAATCCATGGGCGCTCCTCCTAGTATTATTAATAGCTATAAAATTGGATTTAATTATATAAACACTTGTTCAGCCTCTAAATTTTTAAACTCCTGATCATTCATTTTTAAAACTTCCTTCATTACTTCCTCAGTGTGTTGACCCAGCATAGGGGCGGGCATTTTAAATTGAGCCGGTGTTTTTGACATGTGCACAGGTGAACCGCTGTATGCACTTACACCTACTTCCGGGTGATCCAGGTAAACCCAGTGTCCTCTTGCTTGCATCTGCGGATCCTCTAAAATATCCTTTGCGTCTAACAACATCCCAGCCCGTACACCATTGGCGGCTAGTTTCTCCATCAGTTCTTTTCCGTTTTGCCCACAAGTCCAATTTTCAATCATACTATCTAGTTGATCTTGATTGGCCAGTCGCCCTTCCTTTGATGCAAATTTTGGCTCTTGCGCCCACTGAGGGTTCCCCATAACATTTTTTAAGGACTCCCACTCGCCATCATTGTAAACGGCAATACCAATCCACCTTTTTTCGCCTAATGTCCGGTAAACTCCGTGGGGTGCCGCATCGGGATGCCTGTTTCCCATACGCATCTGCTCCCGACCGTTCACGGCATAGTCCATCACCGCGAGCGGTTTCATGCAAATCGCAGCTTCCGACTGCGGCACTTCAATAAACTGTCCTTTCCCAGTTTTTTTACGGTATCTTAATGCCGCTAAAATAGCAAAAACAGTATGGGTTGGCACTGCAACGTGGTCGGAGTAATTAGTTCCCGTGCCAAAGGGCTCCCGATCCGGAAAACCGCTTAGGTGATTGAAACCGACCAAGGCATTAAGCGTCGCCCCGAATCCCATGTAAGAACTGTGCGGACCCGTTGATCCTTGCATTGACATAGTCACAAATATGATATCCGGCTTGATTAGTTTAACGTCTTCATAGCCCAGATTCCATCTTTCCATGACACCAGGCCTGAAATTATTAATCACCAGGTCGCTTTTTTCAATCAACCGAGCGGCGACGTCTCGTGCTTTAGGGCTTTTCATATTTAAAGAGATACTTTTTTTGTTCGGGTTGCGGTTGCTGAAATATCCGCTCCGTTCGATTCCGGGTATACCATCCTTAAACGGTCCGGTCAAACGCAGGATCTCAGGTTTGCTTTTGGTTTCAATTTTAATAACCTCTGCACCGTACTCGCTCAAGAAACGAGTAGTAATAGGACCGGCGCCTACCCAAGAAAAGTCTGCAACCCTAATCCCTTCAAGCGGCATTTTATTTGACAACGACCACACCCTCCTTCTCTAACGACTTTATTTGCTCGGGTGTATATTCCAAGTCCTGCAATATCCCCCTGGTGTGCTGGCCAAAAACCGGGGCCGTCGCACTCAACTCCCACTTAATCCCATCTATTTCATAAGGGGCACCGGTATAATGAATCTCGCCACCTAAAGCTTCATGGTATAGTGTTTTGAAAAAATGTCGGTATTGCAATTGGGGGTTTTCGTAAACATCCTTCGGGCTGCTTACGGGGAAAACACAACATTTACGACGCTGGCTTTCTTCATATAAAAACATCTTGTTGTTTTTTAATAAAAACGGTTCGACAATTCGCTTAAACGTTTGTATGGATGCCTCTTTTTTCCGATATGCCGGGTCTAACCAATCATTTCCCTTTAATATCTCGGCATCTTCAACTTTTTCTTCGATTAGCCAATCAATAAATGGATCCCAAAGGTACCTGTTTTTACCCATTGCCGCCATTACAAAAGCATATCCGTCCTGGCATGGGTATGTACCGTATCCAGCTTCCGCGCCAACTAAACTCCTGCGAATTATTCCTTCCAGGTCATAATATTGCACCGCGTTTTCAAGGGCCGTAGATACGCACTCCTGCATGGAAACATCCACAAACTGTCCTTCGCCAGTTGCTTCAGCATGATACAGGGCTATGATACTCCCCATTGCGGCATACAGTGAACCCATCATATATGCTTGGTCGCCATATACACGGGATGGTTTATCTTCATCCTTACCGGCCAAGTATAAAAATCCACCCATTGCCATACATACCAAATCTGATTGTGGATAATCTTTATACGGGCCATCTTGCCCAAAAGGAGTTATAGCTACATGGACAAGTTTTGGATTAATACTACTTAATTGGCTGTACCCTAATCCCAGCTGGTCAAGATAACCGGGAGGTTCATTTTCGATCAGAATATCCGCAGTTTTTACTAGTTTGAGGAAAATTTCTTTGCCTTCAGAGGTTGTTATATCCAGCACCATACCCCTTTTGCTGGTGTTAAGATGCTGGTATTGAAGGCTTCCTTCGGTACTGGGTACATCTTTGTAAAATGGTTGGCTCATCCTGGTTGGGTCACCTTCGGGCGGCTCGATATGAATCACATCGGCGCCAAGATCGGCAAACAATTTTCCCGCATAACTACCAACCTCGCCGGCCAATTCCAATACCCGTACATCCGCGAGTGAACTTGTTTGTAATTCCATATGCTATTGTTACCTCCTCTCTCACCCGCCGAGTGATTCTATCGCGGCAAGCCAAGAGTTTATGTTTTTTAATGTACAAAACCCCAGACCTTGGGTTATCTTTTATACCCACCCGCGAGGGGGAGGTATAACAAATGCAATGTGCATTTAAAAAGTTAGCATCAGCCTGCGAATAAGCTTCTGCCACCGCAGACGAAAATTGTTTGTCCGGTAATGTAGCCTGCCCCTTCTCCGGCAAAGAACAGCACGCCATTAGCAATATCATCAACGGTACCGATATCTTTACCCGGTTGTTTACTCTTAAGCCGCTCCTGAATCTCGGGCGTAAGAATGTGGAAAAGCGGTGTGTCAATCAAACCGGGTGCAATACAGTTTACCGTAACACCTTTTTTGCCAAGCTCCAGGGCTATTGTGCGGGTAAGGCTAACAATGCCGCCTTTAGAGGCTGAATAATTGGCCTGCCCCATGCCGCCCAACCAGGCTCTTGAAGAAATATTTATAATTCTCCCGTAACCTTGCTCCCTCATGTATCCAGAGGCGACTTTGGCACAAAAGAACGCACCCTTTAAGTTTACATTTAATACAACATCCCAGTCTTCTTCGGTTAATTTTCTAATCGATTTATCCCTGGCAATCCCGGCATTATTCACCAAAATATCAATCTGTCCGAATTGCTCCACTGTTTTCTTGAACATCGACTCAACTTCGGCCAGATTGGTTATATCCACAACTATCCCCATTGCTACACCACCGGTGGCGTTGATTTCTGCCACAACCCGGTCAACCTTGGCCCCATCAATGTCGTTAACTACAACTTTGGCCCCGCACCCGGCCAGTTTCTTGGCTATTCCTTCTCCAATACCGCCCCCTGAACCGGTAACAAGAGCTACTCTATCTTTAACCTGCATATCCTTTAACCTCCTTTCCAATTAAAATTTAAACGGACAGTGAGCTATATATACTCTTGCCACCGCAAATAAATATGGTTTGCCCAGTAACGTAACTAGAATCGTCAGAAGCAAAAAACATAACGCCGTAAGCTATATCATCTGGTTTACCCATTCTTCCCACAGGCTGGAGTGCGAGCAGATTTTTTTGGGTTTCCTCAGGCAACTGATCAAACAAAGGGGTTCTGATAATCCCTGGCGCTATACAGTTGACCGTGATTTTATGCTTGGCCATTTCCAATGCCAGTGTCCTGCTAAGGCTTACCACGCCCCCCTTGGAAGCGGAATAGTTGGCCTGCCCGGGCCAGCCCAGCCAGGCCCGGGATGAAATATTGATAATCCGCCCGTATTTATTTTCCCTCATGTTAGCTATTGCCGCCTGACAGGTATTGAACATTCCCTTCAGGTTTACGTTTATCACACTGTCCCAATCTTCCTCAGTCATTTTAAGAAAGCCCTTGTCTTTGGCGATCCCTGCATTGTTCACCAGAATATCAATTCTACCGAACTTCTCGACTGTACTTTTAATCATACTCTGAACCTGGTCTCTTTTGGAGATATCCGCAACAATGCCCAATGCTTCTCCACCTGCAGATTTTATTTCTTCTGCCACCCTCAGGACATTTTCGTTACTAATATCATTAACAACTACCTTGGCCCCGTTTTGGGCTAGGGTTTTTGCTACCACTTCCCCGATTCCGCCCCCGGAACCAGTAACAAGAGCAACCCTGTCTTGCACTTTCATTACGTTAGCCTCCTCTCAGTAAATTCAATTAATGCATAATGTTGACTTAGTTTGTCTAGTTGCTTAACGAGTTAATATATGCATTGTGCAAGCAGCATTATCCAGGCCGTATACTCCGCCACCTGTCACATGAGTTATAGCAGCCTTGCAATCCGGCACCTGCCGCGCCCCGGCGTCGTTTCGCAGCTGCCAGGTTGCTTCAACAATTTGAGCTGCTCCGGTACACCCGGTTGGGTGACCACATGACAGTAAGCCACCACGTGGGCTAAATACTACCTTACCACCATAATCGGGACCGCCGCTTCTTATAAATTGGGCAGCCTCACCATGTTTGCAAAATCCCATTGCTTCATAATATAAAAACTCACCAATAGCAAAGGCATCGTGGCACTCAACCATGTCAATATCATCTGGCCCCAAGGATGCCATATCATAAGCTTTTTGTGAACATCTAATAGTAATTTCCATTTCTGTCATGTCTCTAAAATCATTTCTAAATATGCCGGAAGTCAGTGAGCTTGCTGCTATACGTACTAACTTACTACCCATCTCTTGCACTTTTTCTTTGGTGGTTACAATAACTGCCGCTCCACCATCAGCATTTGGGCAGCACATCAACATGGTAAGTGGATCAGCAATCGTCCTGGCGTTTAACACTTCTTCAACGGTAATGGGTGTTTGGTATGAAGAATATGGGTTATTCGCTGCATGCCTGCGGTTTTTAACAGAAACCAGAGCTAAATCTGTAGGGGTGGCATTAAACTCGTGTAAATAACGCTGCGCTCTCGTAGCATATATACCCGCCATTGTTGCCCCTTGGATACCTTCAGGGTCTCTAGGGTCTGGTGCTAGTCCAGTGCCACCAGCCCTGGAACTGGAAAGATGTTGAACACCTATCCCCATGGCCACATCGCTTTTGCCTGTTGCTACATCTTTATACGCCAGGTGGACGGCTATGGCGCCACTGGAGCAGGCACTTTCGACGTTCGCCATTGGGACACCACCCAGACCGAGGGTTCCACAAACACGCTGGCCGAAGCATACACTACCGGACAATCCGCCCATTTCACCTATATAGATTGATTGAATCTCTTTCGGTGCAATACCGGCATCCTTCACTGCTGCATGAATGGCCTGTCTTCCTAATTCATCCGCAGAAACGGGGGCCTTTTTATATATCTTAGTCATGCCTACACCAATAACATAAACATCTCTATAATTCACTATTATGAACCTCCTGTTTGGTGAAAATAAATGACCCCGAAAAAGTTTTTAAGCTATTAAAAAATTCTTAAGATAAAGTTTTTTTAAACCGCAGGCTTAAACTTGTAACTAATAATGTCTTTTCCAGTGGGATCTTTCCTAATTACACCCGCTATTACTTCCACTTCCATACCTATCTTTAGTTGCTCCTTTGATTTCTCAGCGTCAATTTCGAGCTGCGCACCAACCCTTACACCTTCCTCGGGGAAATCAACATACCCGAATACTAGGGGAGGTTTTATACCTTGCTGCGGAGTGTACATGACGGTATAAGTATAAAGTATTCCTTTACTCAATTCTCTTTTATTAAATTTTTCCGACCAACAGCTGGGGCAATACGGTAATACGGGAAACCATGTCTTACCACATTCCGCGCACTGAAATGCTATTATGTGCGGTTTTCCCCCTCCTTCTGGGATTACAAAAAAATCGGGATGATAGATTATCTGCTCTTCCAAAAAAAATTCCTCCTCTTCCTACTTTTGTTATAATGACAAGCTACTTGGACATGATGCTTGTTTAATTCTAAATATTGCAATAGTTATGCCAGAATTCGGACAATTTTAAATTTTTCTTCAAACCGTATAGAAACTTATTATTCAACTAACGTAAGATGCAACGTCTTTTAAAAACAATTTACTGTTGAAAGTTTTGCATTCATTATTGAAATACTTTTATTTCACAATTGAAAAATAGCGCTATTAGATTTACAAGTGTTTATTATTTTCTGAATTTCATTCGTTCTTAGTTTAACATAGTAACCCTAACCTGAGCTACCATCTTGAAGTCCCATTTCATGCATTCTGGTCAAATAAGTTTTCATCACATATCGAAAGAATAATATCACCTTCCCACTCCTATAATCCCGCCGATAGTTATATTAAACCCAGGTTTAAATCCCGCAT
>JAENYQ010000081.1 GCA_016841675.1 Desulfotomaculum sp. | reverse complement strand
ATGTAACAGGATTCGTTTATCGTGGTGCGGGCGCGCGTGAAAAATTGCTATGAATGCAAGAACTTAAGAACCTTTTAAGCCTGTCATTCTGAGCGCAGCGAAGAATCTTAAAACCAGATCCTTCGCTAACGCTCTTAGATGACAGCTCTCCCCCGCGGTGCGCAATTGTTTATTAAAAATGTATATCTCATCAATGGGGATTACTGAGTAAAGGGAATAATCATGTTGTTTATTAAAAATGTTTCCCTCGTCAAGGGGATTCTAAAACCAAAAAGGGGACAGGCATTTTTTCAAAAACCGAAAAAAGCAGCCTGTCCCCTTTTTGGTATAACTTTCCATGACGATGAAAAACCCGTGAGCAAATTGCTCACGGGTATCCTAATTCCCTGTTACATTAACTCGACGTTGGATGCCTGCTGACCTCTGGGGCCTTCGGTGATTTCGAACTGGACCCTTTGGCCTTCGTTAAGGGATTTGAAACCGGGGTTCTGGATGGCTGAGAAATGCACAAAGACATCGGAACCGGCTTCGCTTTCGATAAACCCATAGCCCTTATTGTTGTTAAACCACTTTACTGTACCTTGCAAAATTATTTTCCTCCTGTACTAATATTTCTTATCAGTGTCCAAATGTGCGCGCGATACACGAAGTTTACCTTTGTATCTACCGAGCTTTGTTTTGAACACCTAATTAGAGTATTACCTTTTTTGCGTCTTTAATTACATCAATTACTGCTGTTTACGGGAGGAAAGGGAAAATTTATTTTGGCCAATTAAAAATAATCGGCTCTCGGCGTTCAATGCGAGGCCACTGACCTCTGGGGTAACCCAAGACCAGAGGCGCCACCAAACGGTAGCTATCCGGCACCCCAAGCCTATGCTTCATTTCCGGTGTGTCACCGATATGCACGGCAAAGCCGATCCAGCAACTGCCCAAACCCTGATCAAAAGCAGCCAACATAATGTTCTGGGCTGCCAGGGAGCAATCGACTACGAACGCTGGAGATATGGGATCTCCGTAAATCAACAGCAAGCAAGGAGCTTTGTGGAAAATATTAAATTTTTTATTTTCCATCATCGCCTGGTACGGTTTTAGATAAGCGTTATCATCCATTTGACTTAATAAAAGCTCTTTAGTCCGGTCGGACCATTCCCGCATTAATTCCTTATCTTCTACGACCACAAACGACCATGGTTGCATCCGGGAAGCGGATGGCGCCTGAATGCCAAGGTCAATCAGCTCTTTGATAACCTCTTCAGGCACGGAGCGGTCCTCATAGGCACGTACGCTGCGCCGGCCTCTGATAATCTCATTAAGATTCAAAATTTGGCACCTCTTTTTTTAAATTATAAGCTCTGGGGGTCAGGCCTTGCAAAGTTAAGAATTGCAACTTTGCAAGGCCTGACCCCGCTTAACCAAGCCGGGTTTGGGCTTCAGCCAGCATGGCCCTAATGGGCAGACTGTAGGGACATTTTTCCTCACATTCGCCGCACTCCACGCACTCCTGCGCCGTTACTTTCAGGCCCCGGTAACGCTCTCTGGCCCAGTCCTGCAGTTCATACCTGGTAAAATATCCGTCCAGCAGAAACACCGTGGGTATATCCACTCCCTGGGGGCAGGGCTGGCAATACTCGCAGCGCCGGCAGAAAGTTGAGCCCAGCTGGGCAGCCAGTTTTTCCAGCGTTTCCCTTTCCGAGCCGGTCAGGGGGCGTAAATCAGCCCCGACGGCAGCATTTTGGTCCACTTGTTCCAGTGCATCCATACCGGGAATAACTGTGCTTACAGGGTGCTCCAGAATAAACCGTAACGCCAGCCCGGTATCTCTAATGGAACCACCGGCCAGCGGTTTCATGACGATAACCCCGGTCTGGGTATTGGCGGCCAGGTCAAGCAGTTCCTCGGCCCCGGCGGCTTCCACTGCGTTAAAGGGAAACTGTACCGTCTCCATCGCGCCGGTTTTTAGTGCTTCCACCAGAAAACTCCTGATGTGCCCGGTGATACCAATATGCCTGACCAAGCCGTTCTCTTGGGCCTGTTTTAGCGCTTCCAGGGCGCCACCGGGGCCAAAAGCCTGCTCAAATGCCTGCCTGTCCTTTACATTATGCAGTTGATACAGGTCGATATAATCCAAACCCATGGTTTCCAGACTTTTTTGGATATCCGCAGCCATGCCCGCCGCCGTTCTGGACATGGCCTTAGTAGCAATAATCACCTGTTCTCTTCTCTTGCCCAACACGGATCCAAGTTTGGCTTCACTGTCAGTATACCCCCGGGCGGTGTCAAAAAAATTAATGCCCAGTTCCAGCGCCCGGTTAATTATTGCGACAGACTCGGCTTCCGAAACCCGCTGAATGGGGATGCCGCCAAATCCCACCACTGAAACTTTAAGGCCGGTGCGGCCTAATATCCGATATTGCATTTAAAATCCTCCTGAAATAAGTATCGCAGAACGTACCGAACGCGCCAAACAGGCGGAAACCAAAAAAAACAACATCTTGGGCCTAAATACGTTTATTTAGATATTATACATTTATTTACCGTTTTCCTTTTTATATGTATCTGGTTAAACATACTCAAATAAGCCTTTCACTAATAGCACAGAACCTATGTAAAAAAACAGACACAAAAAAACCCGTTGACATATAAAAGTGTGTTCCTTAAAATTTGGTTAGTTAGTTTGTGTCAAGGGGACGGTTCCTTTGACACACTTTTAAAATAGCTTTAACGAAAGAGGTGTATTTGGTATGCCGGTGAAGGTTGAAATAATCGGCGGAACTCCACCCAATCGGTTTGGTAAACCGGGCTGATCACCGAAGGGCTGCACTTCGGGACGAAGTCAATTACCCCACGATTACAATTTTCTCGAGCGCCTGCTGCAGTGGCACTTCGGTAACCAGGTAGAACTAAGATATAGTTATAAAGAGGAAGCACCGGAGGAAACCGTAGTGCTAGTGAACGGGCAAAACCCGTTTCAGCATAGGATGAAATGCGACGAGCTGATTATCTACCTGGAAGGTCTGGGTTTAAAGCGTATAGACCAGAAATAACCATGATTTTTAAATTGCAGTAACCGATTAAGCAAAACGCAACCGGCAACTTTTATTTGACCTCTGATGTGTATCTGTGGCATATTGTATAGACTAATTAGTTTACACGATTATTCTCTTTACTCAGTAATCCCCATTGATGAGATAAACAATTGTGCATCGCGGGGCAGAGCTGTCATCTAAGAGCGTTAGCGAAGGATCTAGATTCTTCACTTCATTCAGAATGACACGACACTCGTACCACTTACTGAGTTAACGGTATAATCATGTTAGTTTATAGCTTAAGATTTTAAAAAAGGATACAACATGACCAATCCCATAATTTTTATCCATCCCAAAAACATAAAACAATTGGCTGGACAACTGCAAAGCCTTATTAACAGCCGCCTGTGGTTAAAAATCATTATTGCTATGTTCCTGGGGATTGCCATAGGCATGTTGCTCGGACCATCCACCGGGTTGGTCGGCAGAGATATCGCCATAACCATTGGTAATTGGCTGGCACTGCCAGGTAAAATATTCCTGGGCCTGATCCAGATGATCGTTGTACCACTGGTTTTTGCGTCTGTTGTGCTGGGCATTGCTGCCGGGGAAGACATAGAGCATCTCCGCAAAACTGGAGTACGGGTGGTTGCATTTTTCCTGGTTACCACAACCCTGGCCATAATCATCGGGATGGGCGCAGCCATGATTGTCCAACCAGGCCAGTTTATTGACAGCTCGCTGGTCGCGCCAGTGGTGGAAACGGCTCCCCAACAGCAGACCGGTGAGCAAGTTGAAGCACCGTCCATTTCCCAGGTACCAGACTTCATAGCCGACATCCTGCCCGCAAACCCCCTGGGTGCTATGGTGGAAAACCAGATGCTCCAGGTAGTGCTGTTCGCTGTCATTTTCGGCCTGGCTCTGGTGGCAATGGCTCCGGCCCAGGCCAGGCCGCTGCTGGAATTTCTGAGTGCCACCCAGGAAGTGACAATGATCGTGGTGCGCTGGGCGATGGTACTGGCCCCGGTGGCAGTATTCGGCCTGCTGGCCCAAACCACCATGCAAACCGGGCTGGATGCCCTGTTGGGGATGACTGTATACGTTTTGACCGTATTGGGCGGGCTGCTGATTTTGCTGTTTGTTTACCTGGTGATCATTACTTTTGTTGAACGTAAATCTCCCTGGTGGTTCCTTAAGGCTGTACGTGAGGTTCAGCTGCTGGCCTTTTCAACTTCCAGCTCAGCCGCAGTGATGCCCCTGTCCATTCAAGTAGCCGAGGACAAATTGGGAGTTAAACCCTCGGTTTCCCAATTCGTTATCCCCCTAGGTGCCACCATCAATATGAACGGAACGGCCCTGTATCAGGGTGTGGCCACCGTTTTCCTGGCCCAGGTTTATGATGTGCATCTAAGTTTAGCATCCTTGCTACTGGTTATAGTAACAGCGGTAGGAGCATCTATCGGCACTCCGGCCACTCCGGGTGTGGGTATCGTAATCCTTGCTATGGTACTGAACAGTGCCGGCGTACCTGCCTCGGGTATCGCTTTGCTCATCGGCGTGGACCGAATACTGGATATGAGCCGTACTGCCATTAACGTAACTGGCGATCTGACCGCGTGTATGGTAATGAACCGCATGTCACAAGACCGGGGGCCAGAAAAACCTATAACGCAAGCAAAACAGAGTAAGTAAAAAATCAACGCAAAAAGGATGCCGTTGTTAACGGCATCCTCGGTTGATTGTCTGTTTTCAGTTTTACAGTTTGATAACGTTTGCAGCCTGAGGACCGCGGTTTCCTTCGACTACGTCGAACTCAACTCTTTGTCCTTCTTCCAGGGTTTTGAAACCTTCGGTCTGAATGGCGGAAAAATGTACGAATACATCGCCACCGGTTTCCTGCTCAATAAAACCAAAACCTTTGTCCGCGTTAAACCATTTTACAGTACCAGTCATTTAAATATGTGGCCTCCCCGAGTTTTTTTTCATTAAAAAGCGGAGCACCTTCAAAAACCTTCCGAAACCAATCTTGCGTTAATTAGGGACATTCTCCAATTGGGGAAATGTGTCCCCTTTCCTTTGAAAGGCCGAAGATAAATCTGGGTTTTTCCAACTCTTTAACGTACCGTTGAATAATATCATAGATTTGTCTTTATTGCAAATTTTTTAAGTATAAAATTTGCTTAAACAGCCGATTTAGTTATCTAATGCTTGGCCAGACAAGGTTTAAGCACGCTTGACAGTATTAATCTTATCGCCAATCTCCATCTTGTCTACCACGTCCATGCCTGAGGTAACCATGCCGAATACCGCGTACTGGCCGTCCAGCCAGGATGCGTCGGTTTTCAGAATATAAAACTGCGAGCCTGCCGAATCTGGGTTGGCGGACCGGGCCATCGCCAGCGCGCCGCGCACGTTATTTAGACCCGGGTGTGTTTCCAGTTTAATGCTCCAGCCCGGGCCTCCGGTGCCGTTGCCCTTGGGGTCACCGCCCTGTACCACCCAATCTTCCACCCGGTGAAAGACTAAACCGTCGTAAAAGCCGGAGTCAGTGAGCTTTAAAAAGTTTTCCACTGTAATGGGCATTTTATCCGGATGCAGTTCCAGTTCAATGTCACCTTTGGCTGTGTTAACTAGTACTTTTTGTGTTTCCACGTTCAACAACTCCCTATCCATAAATATAGATTTTGTTTAAGTACTCATCCTACGACATAACTACTAGAAAATAGCTACTCGTTACTTCCGTTTAACACCCTTATCCCGATTTAATGCTTCCAAGCTGAAGCGGTCTTTTTCAGCGTAGCATTCCGGGCACACCCAATCGTCAGGTAATTCTTCAAAAGATGTCCCCGGAGGCACTTCCTCCGCCCCCACGGCCGGATCGTATATGTACCCGCAGACTTCGCAAAGCCATTTTTCCACCGGTGCTCCTCCTTTATACATTTGAGTGGAGAATTTTCTTTAGTTTAACAACAACGGGATAACGTGCACAATAGTGCCACACTGTTCACATTTTACTTTACAGCTTTGGGGCAATTTTTCAAAAGTAATTTCATGTTCACACAGGGTGCATTTTACCGCCGACCGGCCGGCGTGGTTTTTATACTCCTGTGCTTTGTCGCCTCCGCTGCAGGATGAACATTCTCCGCAACCGGACATCTTTTTCCCTCCCCTTAATTAACAACAACGCCCATTTTTTTAGACAGGGGCAATTATTTAAAAACTTATCTACTTTTTTCTATATACAGTTTAAATAACCTTGTTAATAATTTATTTTTTTATGCTACGCGCTGCACTTTCCCCGGCCACAAAACCGGAAGACCAGGCCCATTGCAAATTATAGCCTCCGCAATCGCCGTCTATATCCAGTAATTCACCAGCAATATAAAGACCGGGTACCAGTTTGGACTCCATAGTGTTCTGGTCCACATCCGCCACATCCACCCCGCCTGCGGTCACCTGGGCTGATGACCAGGCCCTGGTGCCGGTAACCTCAAAGCGCCAGTCCTGCAGAATATTGGTTATAGCTTCTTTTTCCGCGCTGGTAACCTGTCCCGCTGGTTTGCGCGGGTCTGTAATACCTGCCTCTTTAAGCAGCACCAATATCAATCGTTTATTAATTAAACCTACAAAGCTAAATTCCAGGCTTTTGGCCGATTGGGTCTCCAGACGTTGGTTCACAAGCTGCTGCAGCTCGTCCCTGGACAAGCTGCTGAGCAGGTTTACTTTTATAAAAACCTTACCGCGAAGCAGGTGTGCATTGGCGGTGCGGCTGAGGGCAAGTATCGGCGGGCCGGATATGCCGTAATCGGTAAATAATATTTCTCCGGCGGCCTGCTCAATCGGGCGCCCATCCACCCATATTTCAGCATTGCCGATAAACTTGACACCGGTGATGCTTTTTAAGAAGCCAGCACCCAGCTTTAACTGCACCAGGGCGGGAAATGGTTCCACCACGCTGTGACCCAGCTGGCGTGCCAGAAGGTATCCACTGCCGTCAGAACCCAGATTGGGGGCGGCTCGGCCACCGGTGGCGACGATTACCCGGTGAGCCTTGACCTGCCTGCCGCCGGCAAGTTCTAGGGTGAACTCTCCTTCCCGGCCGGTAATTTTTCTGACCCCGGCTTCACACAGCACCTTGATGCCCCGGGCTTCCACTTCATAACGCAAGACATCCAGCACGCTGGAGGCCTGGTCGGACATGGGAAAGACCTTGCCGCCCTCTTCTACTTTCCAGGCTATGCCCAGTGCTTCAAAAAAAGACATGGTGCGGTAAAAGTCGAACCGGCTTAGGGCGCTATACGCAAAGCGAGGATTGGAGCCATGATAATGCTCAATGTCAAGGTCAGTGTTGCTCAGATTGCACCGGCCATTGCCGGTGGCCAGTATTTTCTTGCCCACTCGGTCCAGCCGCTCCAGCACCGTTACTCTGGCGCCTGCAGAAGCGGCGGCGATGGCTGCGGTGAGCCCGGCGGCCCCGCCTCCTACCACCGCCACATGGATGGGTTTATGTTTTAGGTTGTTGTTGTTCACAGCGCACACATCCTGTTTAGAAACATCATTTATAATTTATCCTATAATCCATATATTTAAAAGATATGGTTAGTGTTTCCTGCAAAGTCCGTATTGGGTCAGGGGAACTAATAGTGCTTATTGCAAGGGTTGGGTGAGGGGTTTGGTGTTATCTCCAGGATGCTACTCGCTTTTATTATTTGTTTAGCGGTCAGGGGACACACCCGCTGAAGTTCGGGTATTCGTTTGAGGTCGGGAATGTCCCCAACTTATCGCTCGCCTTCGGGCGCCGGAGAACTCGCGCCTGCGGCACTCAAACATGCTCCGGCGCTTCTCCTACGGCTCTCTCGCTCTTTAAACTAAGCTCCTACGCATCCTTCCAATAACACCAAACCCCTCCGGAATGGGTCAAGGGAACTAGTAGTGCTTATTGCAAGGCTGGGTGAGGGGTTTGGTGTTATCTCCAGGATGCTACTCGCTTTTATTATTTGTTTAGCGGTCAGGGGACACACCCGCTGAAGTTCGGGTATTCGTTTGAGGTCGGGAATGTCCCCAACTTATCGCTCGCCTTCGGGCGCCGGAGAACTCGCGCCTGCGGCACTCAAACATGCTCCGGCGCTTCTCCTACGGCTCTCTCGCTCTTTGAACTAAGCTCCTACGCATCCTTACGATAACACCAAACCCCTCTAGAATGGGTCAGAGAAACCACTTAGTATAGTTAGTTTAGGCCTGACCCCCTGATTATTTGTTCGGCTGCGCGGAGGCCGTCGGCTGCCGAGGACATGATGCCGCCGGCATAGCCGGCTCCTTCGCCGGCGGGAAACAGGCCGGTTATATTTGACTGGCAGTCTTCGCCCCGCAGTATGCGTACCGGGGATGAGCTCCTGGTCTCCACGCCGGTGAGTAGCGCTTCGGGCATGGCAAATCCTTTGAGCTTATGGTCAAAGTGGACCAAGGCTTCCCGCAGGGTGTTGATGACGTAATTGGGCAGGCAGCTATCCAGGGCGGTATAGAGCACCTGGCCGGTGTAGGTGGGAGCCACCAATGAACCCGGCCCGGGTGACGGCCTGCCGGCCAGGAAATCTCCCACCAGTTGGACGGGAGCCGCGTAATTGCCGCCCCCCAGAGTGAAGGCTTTTTTCTCCCAGCGGCGCTGGAATTCCACTCCCGCCAGGGGGTGATCGCTGCCGTAATCTCCCGGTTTAACCCCCACCAGGAGAGCACTGTTGGCGTTAACCCCGTCCCGGGCCTGGTTGCTCATACCGTTGACTACAACGCCGCCATTTTCAGAGGCTGCCGCCACCACCGTGCCCCCGGGACACATGCAAAAAGTATAGGCAGACCGGCCGGCCGGCGAATGATATGCCAACTTGTACTCCGCCGGCCCCAATTTGGGGTGCCCGGCAAAGTGTTTGTACTGGGCGCTGTCAATCAGTTTTTGGGGGTGTTCCACCCGTAGGCCTACCGAAAAAGGCTTTTGGTTCATGGGCACTCCCCGGCGGTGCAGCATGGCAAAGGTATCCCGGGCGCTGTGCCCGATGGCCAGCACCAACACGTCAGTCTCTAAGTTTAAGTGGTCGTTTACCACGATACCGTTTAACCGACCGTCTGCCACAGTTATATCGGTCAGCCGGTGGTTAAACCACACTTCTCCGCCCAGGGTCTCAATTTTACGCCGAATGTTTTTAACCACTGTTCTAAGCACATCGGTTCCCACGTGGGGTTTATGGGAGTAAGTTATTTCTTCGGGCGCACCGGCCCGGAACATTTCCTCAATTACCAGGCGGCATCGCGGGTCACGGATTAAAGTAGTCAATTTACCGTCGGAAAAAGTACCCGCTCCGCCCTCACCGAACTGCACATTGCATTCCGGATCCAAATCGCCGGTCTGCCAGAAAAGGCGGACTTTTTCAGTCCGGGCATCCACATCGGCACCCCGCTCCAACAGCAGCGGCCGATAACCGTTTTGGGCCAGCAGCAGCCCGGCGAAAAGCCCCGCCGGACCAGTGCCCACCACTACCGGGCGGTGTCGCAGCACCTTAGTGCCGGGACGCAGGTTTAAGTCCTCGGGAGGCGGGGCAATGGTAACCTCCGGGCCGCCGACCCTGGTAAGGACCCCGTCCTCACCATCCCTTAGCTCTACGTCCACGGTATAAACAAAATAAATCATCTGCTTTTTGCGGGCGTCAACAGACCGACGCACAATTCGGTAATTAAGGATATCAATTTCCTTGACTCCCAGTTTTTTGGCCAGCCGGCCCTTAAGCTGGGCTAGATCTTCACCTATAGAAAATTTGATGCCGGTTACCCTGAGCATATAAAACTCCTTTTTAAAGTCATTCAAGTTGGAGACGTTCTGTTATACTGAGCGGTTGCCGGGTATGCTTTGGTCCCTGGCGGGGATTTCCTTGATGTTGGTGGTCATAGACAGGGCTTGCTGCGGGCAAACCTCAACGCACACGCCACAGCCCACGCAGTCACCAGTGCGGTTTATTGCCGGTCCACCGCTGATGTCAATAGACATGGAACATTGGCTGCTGCAGGTGCCGCACCCGACGCACTTGGAATCATCCCGCACCAAAGCAAACCTGCCGATGCGGGAGATTAGCCCAATCAGCAGTCCCTGGGGGCAAAAATACTTGCACCAAATGCGGGTGCCGAATTTGGGCATTAAGATAAGATTACCCGCATTCATAATCCCGGTACGGATAATCAGGATAAATACAACCAAAAAAACAGTAAAGAACAATTTATCTGCCGGGTCACCGGCCAGCGCCGCTATCGTGATAGCCACCGTGGCTATCAGAAGGACCCATTTTAAAACCACAAACCCCCGGGGTATGCCGGTGGATTTAGCGCCCCGGTCCCGGTAAGGGTCGCCCAGGGTTTCAGCCATGACACCCGTGCCGCAGACAAACGAACACCAGGCCCGCCTGCCGAACAGGTATACAGCAACAGGTAAAAGGATAAATGACATCACATAATACCACAGGGCCAGCGACCCTACAGTCCAAAGCACTTCCGGGAAATAAGGCCACGCCGCGTTTAATGCAAGACCCTGTCCCAGGGCCCAGTAGGGCACAGCCAGGGTAAATATAAATTGTACAGCTATGGCTACTATAAACATTGTTTTAATGTATTGCAAATTATGCCGCTTAATAGCCAGGTAACCAGTTACCAATAACAGGGCGCAAAAAAGATAACCAAACGTAGGCGGTGCCACATTCATAGACTCGGCATTAAAACTGGCAAAGAAAAGCAAGAATACAAAGATCATCAGCAGGTAGTTTTTCATTTTACAATTCTCCCCCCGGAAACATAATCAACCCGTTATTGCTACCTAAAGCGCCAGACTTTCGTTTTTCACCTCTTTTCACGTGGATACTTGTCATGACAAGCGCAAGATAAAAAATTACCCCAGATTATGATAAATTCTGTTTAGAAGTGCTTTTAATTCAACAATTTCATCTACCCCGATACCAAGGGTTGCCTGCTCCAGAACACTCTGAGCAATGGGTATCAGAATTCCTTGTAAATTTTTGCCCCGTTCCGTCAAAAACACCTGCGAGGATCTTTTATCCACTAGATCGGGCTGCCGCACCACCAGTTTTTTGCGAACCAGTTTTTCCAGGATCCTGGCTATGTTAGGCATGTCCTTAAAGGTTTTCTCTGCTAATTCCTTGGGGGTAATACCGTCCTTTTCCCAGAGACGATTAAGCACCGCCCACTGTTCGGGGGTAACATCATACTGCTTGAATTGATGCAGCAGCTCATTTTTCAGCTTGGTATTGGTCCTGTTAACAATGAAACCCAGGGAATCATCAAGGGTAAAATCCATGGGTACCCCTTTCAAAGACAATTTGTTTTTGCCATTATAACACTATTAAAAGTCAAAATAAACTTGCCATTAAGGGGTCTGCCAAAACTGCAGGCGCCCTTAATGACAAGTTTTTAGCGTTGCCTTAAATTTTGTTAACCAATAGTTTAATCGCCTGCTTCGCTGCGCAGCAAGCGCAGGTAGTGCCTACCCTCCCTGGTAATCCGGTAGTAAGTGTGATTCATATGCTTGGTCCAGCTTTTGGCCCGGTGATATTTATCCAGCATATTGCCTTCCACCCGTTCCAGGAACCCCTTAGCCAAGAGCACATCCAGGCGTCGGCGCGCTTTTTGTTATAAAAACAAATCGCTATTTTTTGCCCTTGGCCAGTTCAGCCTGATAAGCTTTCCAGCCCGGGCAGAACTTGGTGTGCCAGTACCACAACCGTCCCATTAGGGAACGGGGGTTTTTCTCCGCTTTACGGCGCCACCCGCAGTTTTCACACTTAGCATTCATGAAACATCCCTCCCCCGAAATTATTATAGAACTACGTGTATACAAGTTCAAGAGTGCTGAGTTAATTTTTGGCATTTTTATCGAATGCGCTTACCCTGACAATAAGATAACGGATTTATTCCTTAAATTTACCAACAACGTATTGAAAGAGCCGGCATATTATGAAGCACACCCGTTAATTAACCACGGTTATCCCAAAATGGCGATGGAAACAACCTTTAATTTGGTAAAGAAGAGTTAAAAATAATGAAAGGAGGAATTGACTCTTGTCCAAAGGCAAATTGAAAAAGGTGTTTCCCGGCGGCAATACAAGCCGGGGCTTTCATTCCTTTTACGATTATGTAATAGACCAGCGGGAAGCGGCCAAAATGTTTGTCATCAAGGGTGGTCCAGGTGTGGGCAAATCCACTTTTATGCGTAAAATTGGGGAAGCCATGCTGGAACGGGGCTTTGATGTGGAATATCACTGTTGTTCCTCGGACAATGGCTCGCTTGACGGCCTAGTGATTCCAGCTCTCCAAGTAGCCTTTGTGGACGGAACCGCGCCCCACAATGTTGACCCCAAAAACCCGGGTGCAGTCGACGAGATTATCCACCTGGGCGACTACTGGAACGAGAAGGAACTGCGCGCCCACAAGCTGGAAATTATCTCTTGTAACCGTGAAATCGGCAGGCTGTTCGGCCGTGCGTACGCCTACCTGGCGGCCGCAAAAATTTTTCTGGACGAGGTGAAAATCTATTATTCGGTAACGGGTGCTTTCAATACCGGCAAATTCGATCGTAAGGTACTGGATTTGGTGCACGAGATATTTAAAGACCAGGAGAGGCAGACAGATAACCCTAAGGCCAGGCATTTGTTTGCCACCGCCATCACGCCCGACGGCCCGGTAAGTCACCTTAACACCATCGTTGAAAATATTGGCCGCCGGTACATTATTGAAGGAGATGATGGAACCGGAAAGAACACCTTGGTGCAGCGGCTAATGGATGCCGCTATGATGCGCGGTTTTGACGTGGAAGCATATCACTGTTCGCTGGAACCGGAATTGATCGATCATCTAGTCATACCAGGCCTGGGTACCGCCGTGGTCAACTCCGTAGAACCGCACGGGTTCAATCCACGGGCGGGAGACGTGGTCATAGATACTATGGAATGTGTGGATTCGTTAATCAACGGAAAATACCTGGAAGAAAAAATTACCGCCCGGCTGCTGTACCGGCAGTGCATGGACCAGGCAGTGTCGTTTATCCGCCGGGCCAAGCGGGAACACGATAACATTGAACATTATTACGTGCCGCACATGGACTTCGACGCCATTAACTCCAGGCGTGAACAAGTGCTGGAACGGATACTGAAAATGATCGGGTAGGTTAAACCAGTAGTGCTAGCCAGCGGCTAGCATATTTCTTTTGGGTAGACCACCATGCCGCCGCGCGGCACCATCAGAAGGATGAAAACCTGCTTGGATTGTCATTCCGAACGGAGTGAGGAATCTAGATCCTTCGCTACGCTCAGGATGACAACCTAAAGTCTATTTTCAGGGTAGACCACCATGCCGCTGTCGCGACACCATCAGTGTGCATGAATCCGGTGATATGGGGAGGGAGGAGCAGTGCACCTGACTGCGTGTCCGTCATAGCCCTCAATTCATGCTTAGGGCGTAATTAATGGTTAGGTAGTTTGGCCAGAGCGTATTATGATTGATGTTTTTAAGGATTTTCAAGTATTGATGGTCAGTGAGGCATTTCAGTGCTCTTTAAATGTAATCCTTCAGACCTTTATATATACCCACCACCTCGTCAATTTTCATGCGCACCAAACCGCTGGAAGATGGAGCAACAAAATCAATAACACCGGGCGCTACCTGCTCTTCTTGCCCCCCCCAGGCAATATTTCGCCGTCCGCTGTATTTTTCATATACCCCTTTGCCCACAAAACAGACTACCCGGGGTTGATAAAAAATAATTTTGCGATACAGCTCCTGCTTACCTGTTTGGTATTCCGGCCCGGTTATGTCTGCGGCTGCCCGGGTGGGGCGCGGCACTATATTGGTTAGACCATAACCCAATTTTAAAAGTTCACCGTCTTCCTCAGGTCTGTATTTGCGCGGTGTCAACCCGGCCTGGTAAAGGATATTCCAGAACCGATTGTGGGGGTTGGCGAAATGGTGCCCGGTTTCACCGGAGCGGACGCTGGGATTATAACCCACAAAGATAATCTTCAGTTTTTGGTCCAAGCAATCAGGTATTGGTTTCAGCATCGATTATCCCAAGTACGAATCAACTTGTACTTCCAGGGACTGCACTTCCTCTTCGGTCAATTCCCTGCCCATAAAGGTCTGCAGTGCTTTAATAGAAGCCCCCAGGGCAATTCGACGCACATCGATTTCCTCTAGTTTGGGTTCACTGCCGGTGCGCCGGGCTTCATACTTGGCCGATGGCAAGCCGGCAGGCTGAGCACCTGAGCGTTCTATATCAGTTTGCATGATGTCAAAAGGTAGATCAGTTAAAGCATCACTGGACCACTGATCATCCGATAAATCTGCCGATCTTGTGTCTGCGGCAGAGCCCGGCTCGCTCCGCAAAAGATCTTGTTCATTAATAGATTGTTTTTCCATCCGTTTTTCCCTGGCTTTTTCTTTTTTCTCCATGTAATTTGAGAAGGCCCCCGCTATTTCCTCCTCCAACTGAAGCATCTCTAGTTTATGTTGTTCAATAAACACCAGGTTACGAGATAATTTACCCTCGGCCATTTCAATTAATTCCATCTGATTAGCCATCAGCGCCTGGAGCGAAGGGGATACTTTAACGGGCACTCTGGCCAGGTCTTTATCCACTTCGTGTCCGGACGGGGTAATTATTATTTCCGATTTGCTTTTTTTCTTTGTCATCTGCTACACTCCTGTTCTAATTTTTGTTTAAAAGCAGCCTAAACCTGATCAAAATAGTCAATTATAACAGTATAAATAACTTAGTTTTAGGTACAGCTAATGGTGGAGGTGAAAAATTAATGAAAGATACCAAACACGGGTTAAACAGCATAGATGTTCCCCTGTACCGAAATGTTGAACCGGGATTTATCCCCTTTTATGAAGTGTCTGCCGATCTAGTGGAGATGAAAAATATCAAGCCTGAGGAAAACCGCTGAACTGTTTTCGGTAAACTCTAAATGCTTATGATTAATTTAGCCATTGCGGGCGGGTAAAACTGCGCCCACAAAGAAAGGCGCGCCCAAATTAGTTCCTTTGTGCGCGCCTTTCAGAATGACATGGACAACACCAAACCCCACCTAAAGGGGTTAACTTTTTTTAATCTGTTCGGCTACCGCTGAACCCATTTCTGAAGTGGAAAGCTGGGTGCAATCTTTACCTTCCATAATGTCTCTAGTGCGTAGGCCTTGGGTTAGAATATCACTTACCGCCTGTTCAATGGCTACCGCCTCGGCTTCCAGACCTAGTGAATAGCGCAACAACATGGCTGCGGTCAAGATAGTAGCGATCGGGTTAGCTACACCCAGACCGGCGTACTTGGGTGCAGACCCGTGGCTGGGTTCATAAAGACCAACTTTACCGCCTATGCTGGCGGAGGGCAACATCCCCAGGGATCCTGTCAGCATAGAAGCTTGATCGCTTAGAATATCACCAAAGGTGTTTTCGGTGACCAGTACATCAAATTGAAGCGGATTTTTCACCAGCTGCATAGCGCAGTTATCCACGTACATATGGTCCAGTTCCACTTCTGGGTAATCCGGTGCCACACTGATTACCACTTCCCGCCAATGGCGGGATGTTTCCAACACATTGTGTTTGTCCACCGAGGTCAGTTTTTTGCGCCTTTTCATGGCCATATCAAAGGCCAGCCGCACTATCCTCTCTATTTCCGGGGTGGTATACTCCAGTGTGTCGTAAACCCGCTGTACACCCTCCCCTATAGATTCCCTGCCTTTTTTCCCGAAATAAAGACCGCCGGTTAGTTCTCTGACCACCATCATGTCTAACCCGGATACCACTTCCGATTTGAGGGAGGATGCGTTGACCAGGGCCTCAAAAACTTTGGCCGGCCTGAGGTTGGCGTATAAACCCAGTTCTTTGCGTAGGGGCAGCAAGGCGCCGGCCTCGGGACGCAGGTGTACCGGTAGGTTGTCATATTGTGGCGCCCCAACAGCGCCCAGTAAGATAGCATCGGCACTATGGCACAGATCCAATGTTTCCCGGGGTAGGGGATGCCCGGCCGCATCGTATGCAGCGCCTCCCACCAAGCCTTCTTTTAGCTCAAACTGATGACCGAATTTACGGCCCACTTCTTTCAATGCTTTGACCGCCTCGTTTGTAATTTCAGGTCCAATTCCGTCCCCGGCCAGCACCGCTATTTTATAAGTACCCACCATGCTTCATCCTTTCGTTTAAATAATCCTAAAAAACCTGTCTTTAATTATCTTACAGATACAAGGGAAAATGCAAATTATACTTTTTTTCTGCAAATATTTTTAAAATCCTGCCAGATGCCAAAGGTTAACTATTGATAGCTAAATAGTTATATATGGGTATTTGCTGTATTTATGTGCTATAGTTATTAAAAAGTTACATAGTTATTCCCTTTACTCAGTAATCCCCATCGATGAGGTACACATTTTTAATAAATAATTGTGCATTACGGGGTGAAGCTGTCATCCTGAGCGTTAGCGAAGGATCTAGATTCTTCACTTCGTTCAGAATTACCACGCGTACC
>JAENYQ010000080.1 GCA_016841675.1 Desulfotomaculum sp. | reverse complement strand
CCCCTAGTTAAATGCGCCCATACAGTGGTTGGATTCATAGCAATGACACGACGCTATACCTACTGAGTTAACGGTATAACCATATTTATTTATAGTGTTAACAACATCCAAAGACTGTTGATGAGTTAGATTTTTAATCGTACTGTTATTAAACGATTGGAAATTATTCGTTGATAATGATGTCTTTGGCATCCTGCATCGCTTTAATATCTGCCTCGCTATAGCCCAGTTCTTTCATTATTTGAGCGGTATGCTGACCTAAGCGGGGCGCTTTGTTATATGGAGCCATGCCGGCCTCTTTAAATTGAACAGGTGGTCTGACCAGAGTGGGTTTACCACTTTCGTATTCCATTTCTAAGAAGAATTCATTTGCCCATGCCTGAGGATCCTTTAATACTTCGCTCCACACCTGTGCAACAGCGAATGGCAAATCGGCTTTAGTCAATTTTTCGCTGGCCTCAGCTACGGTCAGTGTAGCAAATCTTTGGGCGATGGCATCATATAGGTCACCATTATAGGGACCACTCAGTAAGAAGGGTTTTCGATATATATACTTTTACTTGGAAATGCTATATTTACGCCTTCCTCCTCTAAAATCTCCATGATTTTTAAATGAATGTCCTCTCGTACACTTAAATACTCTGCCCAGTTAGTTGTTATGGTAAAAAAATATAAGAATATATCCAAACTGCTCTCGCTAAATTTATCAAGGTGTACAAAAATGGTTTCTTTGTGTATGTCTGGGTGATTAATCAGCATATCATTTATTCTAGATATGCATTTTTCAAGTTTATGCTTTGGCGTGGTATATGTTACTCCCAAGTTTAAAGTGATTCTTCGTTTATCCATTCTACTCCAGTTTGTAATTGCCTCATTCGCCAATGTGGAATTTGGAACTGTAACTACAGAATCTGCAAATGTTCTTACTTTGGTACTTCTAAAAGTTACATCCTCAACTGTGCCTTCAAGGTTTGTTGTGCTAATCCAATCACCTATTTTGAAGGGCTTGTCAATAATAATTACTATTCCTCCAAAAATATTGGCCAAGGCGTCTTTAGCCGCCAGTGCTATCGCCAAGCCACCCAAACCAAGACCGGCAATTAGCCCGTTTATATCATAATTCCATTCTTGAGCTACAATTGTAAATGTAAATATAGCTACTAACAACTTAACAAATTTGGATAAGAAAGGTATCAGTGTTCTATCAAGCTCTATATCAAATAGTTTCTGAATTCTGTTTAATATAACGGAATTAGCATCAAACAAATTGTAAAATCCTGATGCAGCTAAAACAATTATAATTGAACGAAATATTTTACCAAACCACATTTGATGTTCCACGCTTAAAGGCAGATAAATAATAGCAGCGTAAATACCTAACGCAACAAAAAAAATCCTTAGGGGGTTTTCAAAGGCCAGTAAAATGTTCTTATCTAGTTCGGTGCCTCTTTTAGAAGATATTTTATATATTAAATTAAATACATATCCAGTAAAGAATTTTCTAAGTAACATAAATAAAATGAATATGATAAAGGCTATGCCAATTTCTATAACAGAAAATGGTAATAAGTTATTAAGATACGATATGAAAATATTTATATTTGCAAGTAGATTGTTTTGCATACCATGTTCACTCCCAAGCACTCTAAAAGCACAACATTTCTATTCCAATTAGTATTAAGCAAATTGTACTACGTAACTAAATATTTGAAAAGCTAATAAGAGTTTCAAAATTTTGTTTTGCAATGTAAAACCCCATGCAGATTGCTCATTAGGGCAATAACATGGGGCCAGTTAAGCATTCGTGTGCAATGTCCCGGGAAAACGGCTAAACAAACTTCAACAATTCAAATGCATTCAAATCCCCGATAACCTTACCATCCTCATCAACAACAGGTAATTCGTTATTGCGCTGTTGCAGCATTTTTTCCAGGGCTTCCTGTAGTTTAGTATTCTTGGCCACATAGACCGGGGGCAACATGGTATCCTTGGCCGATCCAAATGGTGAATACCGAAATAATTTAGACGGCGACTTAAAATCCATATTCCCGGTGACCAGGCCTTGTTGCAAGGCAATTCCTTGCATAATGTGACCCAAGGTAATAATCCCCTTCAGACGCCCGGCGTCATCCACCACATAAACGGAACGAACCATCGGTGAACCGGATAGCATAGCCTCTATAACCTCTTGCTTGGAGGCGTTCTCGTTTATAATTTTAGCTTTACAAGTAAGCAACTGATAAATATCTCCCACCTGTGGCATTTAAGGCACTTCCTCTCCGAACTGTTCCAGAAGATGGACAATCCCGACAACTTTTTCAACGTCAATGACGAAACCGATTCCCGTGCCCGGTTTATTAAACTGGCCGGCATCTACAATGGCTTTAAGCACCGTATCTGTTTTATCCTTGTGAATTAACGTTAAAATAAGTTCTTTCTCAGGTTCGATGGGGATGCCAAGTAGTTTTTTGGTTTCGTGAATGCCTACACCGCGCCCGTGGATAATGGTTCCGCCTCTGGCCCCGGCTTTCTGGGCCGCGTTAATTACTCTTTCAGCCCAGCCTTTTTTAATTATAGTAACAATTAACTGGTGGTCCCTACCTATTTTCATCTTCTGCTTCTGCACTCCTTCTTTCGTATATTAACCCTAATACGAGAACAGATAATATAGGTGCCAAGGCCACTAGGGCGATCATACCAAAACCATCCAACAAAGGATCCCGGCCTTCTATTCCTGATGCCGCGCCAACGGCCATAGCCATCACAAAAGTTACCGTCATGGGACCGGTAGCCACTCCACCGGAGTCAAATGCCACCGAGACAAAGGTGGGAGAAGTAAACCTGGTTAAGACCAATGCCAGAAGGTAACCCGGCAACAAGATATATAACAACGGAATGCCGTATATTATACGGATCATTGCTATGGCGACCGAAACAGACACCCCTATGGATAATGCATACAGCATTGTGCGCTGGGAAACGTAACCACCGGATACCTTTTCCACCTGGTAGTTTAGAATACGAACCGCCGGTTCAGCTATCGTGGCTACTAATCCTAATAATAATCCAATGGGAATGATAATCCAATTATAAGATAGTTTTCCCAGGTGCTCTCCCATCGAGCCTCCGGTAGGCAAAAAACCTACTTGAACCCCCTGTAGAAAAAGAGCCAGTCCCACAAAGGCTAATAACATACCGCTGCATATCTGAATTACTGTTTCTCGGGGCAGTTTTAAATACAGTAATTGAAACACCAGAAAAATAACCAAGAGGGGTAAAAAGGCTTCAAAGACCTCCAGGGCAACGTGTCCAAAGCCGTAAAATATAATTAAATCATTCAACCATATATCACCCCCAGCAGCATCACGGCGATTACCGGTCCTATGGATGCTAAGGCCACAAAACCAAAGCTGTCGCTAAGGGATCTTTTGCCGCCCAAAACCGAAGTTAAACCAACGCCCAGGGCCAGAATGAATGGTACAGTCATCGGCCCGGTGGTGACACCGCCTGAATCAAAGGATATAGGCACAAAGTGAGGTGGGACCAACGCCGAAAGCCCAAAGATGGTGAGATATCCGCCAATTATTATATAACTCATAGGAACACCCAATACCACTCTTAATGCTGCAATGGCCATGAATACTCCAACTCCTATGGCGACAAACGTTACCAGTATTCTTTTGGTTATTTCGCCATCAGAAACTACGTCAATTTGGTGGGCCAATACCCTTACATCCGGTTCGGCAACGGTCACTGCTATGCCAATGGCAAGAAAAGCAAATATTAGTATCGGCACCGATCCACTCTTGGGAATTTCCGAGCCGATTGCTTCGCCCAGCGGTAAAAGTCCAATTTTTACGCCCAGTAAAAACAGGCCCAGTCCCAATGTTACCAGGACTACACCAACCAGGAACTGCACCACCATAGGCCAGGGATTTTCAAACAGGATTAATTGGAGCACTACTACAATTACCGCAATGGGCAGAATTGCCTGTATCATTTCCTTGGCAATATCTTTAATCTCATCCAATAATAATCCCCCATAAAAATTTTTTAGCTTGGTCATTTAATTATAAGCTATTTTTATTGATTATAGCAAAATTCAGTTGTGCCAGTTACGATAAAGATACCCTATTTTTCCTTGCTGCAAGTAAAATAAATCACATAATACGCCGAATTTATCAATTTGCTTAATACCGGTTAAAAGGTATTTTATTTGGATAGCATTAACGTCCCTTATTATCGTTACGTTAAGGTTTAAAAAATATAACAATGTCTGTGTTTTTTTTGTATTTTTTTATCATTAACCATTTTTTATATACTACCAATTAGCCGCGCTCGTAATGACAGGTACTTGAAAATAGTTTCAGGGTAGACCACCATGCCGCTATCGCGGCACCATCAGAAGGATGAAAATCTGTATGGATTGTCATTCCGAACGAAGTGAGGAATCTAGATCCTTTAAGATCCTTTGCTGCGCTCAGGATGACAATAAAAAATTATTGGCGATATAGGTTTAAATTAAATGTTTGAAAAATATATATGGATAGAGCCCTGGCGTATTGGGAATAAAAATCCCGGTAAAAAGGGGACGTGGGGAATTTGCCTTAAACCAAGGGAATGGCCTGAGGTATTAGGGAGAAATTACGGTTTATTATACCTGGGCTAAACCTTTATTAAGGATTGCCCGGGTTTTTATTTGGGGATGAAACCTATCGGCATGTCATTAGGCCAAGAGCACTGGGGGGCAGAGAATGAGCAGTGCAGATTATTAATCGAATGGTAATACCATTTTTGCTCCTTGCGGTCTGGTGGGCAGGTGCGGAAATTGGATGGTTCAATTCCTACCTCTTGCCTCATCCGGCCAAGGTGTTCGACACAGCAGTTTCCCTGACGCAAAAAGGCACATTATTTGAGCACTTGGCCGCAAGCTTATACCGGGTGCTTGGTGGATTCTCCATTACTTTTGCCGTGGCTTTTCCCCTGGCAGTATTCCTGGCTTTACATAAAAAGAGCTACTACTTTGTCGAACCTGTCCTGGAATTTATTAGGCATGTCCCCCCTATTGCTCTAATTCCGATCCTCATTTTATGGTTTGGGATCGGAGAAACATCCAAACTGGCGGTGATTTTTCTAGCCGCCTTTTTCCCGGTGTTTTTAAATACCTCCAGTGCCATTATCAGCTGTGACGTCAAGCTGTTGGAGGTGGGTAAGGTTTTTTCTTTCTCGGGTCGGGAACAGTTTTTTAAAATAATGCTCCCCCAGGCTCTACCCCAGATTATGGTGGGGATGCAACTCGCTCTTGGTTACAGCTGGCGGTCTTTGATCGGCGCCGAACTTATTGCCGCTTCATCAGGGATTGGGTACATGATTATTGAAGCGGAACAGCTGTCCAGACCCGACATCATACTGGTGGGTATATTTACAATTGGCCTGCTGGGATATTTCATTGATTACCTATTTTTAAAAGCTACCAGGTTTATTCTTCACTGGACCGGGAGGAAAGAGAAATTATGGCAGGAGTAAGATTGCAAGACTTGGATAAAGTTTATTCGTTAAATGGGCGGGAGATTAAAGCTTTAAATGGGATAAACCTGGAGATAGCAGCACAAAGCTTTGTTACTATCGTTGGCCAAAGCGGTTGCGGCAAGACTACCCTGCTCAGAATTCTATCCGGGCTGGAGGAAAAAACTGCAGGTGCAATGATCTTCTCAGACCCCCCAGGAGCGCAGGTCAGAACAGGTATCGTTTTCCAGGAACCCAGGTTAATGCCCTGGTTGACGGTGCAGCAAAACATGGTTTTCTCTCTTAGGGGTTGCACCAAAGGAATTATAGCCAAGCAAGCTAACAAATACCTTAATCTACTGGGTCTAAAGGAGTTTCAAGATGCCTATCCGGGGCAGATCTCGGGAGGAATGGCCCAAAGAGCAGCTCTGGGAAGAACGCTATGCTTTGAACCACGGTTAATCCTGATGGATGAACCTCTTAGTGCCCTGGATGCCTTTACAAGAAGAAAACTCCAGCAAGAGATATTAGATATCTACCTACTGGAGAAACAGACCATTGTTTTTGTGACCCATGATGTTGATGAAGCAGTTTACTTGGGACAGAAGGTGGTAGTTATGGATAAGGGTAAGGTAGTTGACGAAATAAGTGTGAACCTTCCTTACCCAAGGGACCCTTACTCCAGGGACTATGCACGGCTTAAAGAAAGAATACTTGATGCCATCTTGCAGAAAGAAGCGGGCACCAGACAAAACGGGAGCCAAGGAGGAAAAAAATGAAAAAGATCGCAGCATTGCTTATGTTTGTGCTTATTTCGTTAAACTTTTTAGGAGGGTGTACCCATGAAAAGAACGATACGGCTGAGCTACAAGAAATCAATATTTCCTATGTGAAATTGCCGTTGAACATTCCATCCATTATAGAAAAACATGAAAACCTTTTTGAAAAGGAGTTTGCCAAGGATGGCATTAAAATTAGCTTTCCGGAAATAACCCAGGGTTCCAAGATGACGCAAGCCCTGGCGGCGGGAGATTTAGATTTTTGTAATGCGCTGGGAGGAACATCGGCAATACTGGCTGCAGCCAACGGGGTTGACCTGAAAATAATAGGCATTTACAGCCGAGCGCCCAAGGCGTTTACTATTATGGCGACTAATCCAGATATTAAGACAATTAGTGATTTAAAGGGCCAAACCGTGGCGGGGCCCAAGGGAACCATTCTTCACCAGTTGCTCCTGGGAGCCCTGGAAAAGGTGAACCAGCGGGTAGAGGATATTTCTTTTGTCAATATGGGCATACCTGAAAGCGTTTCTGCCATGTTTGCCGGAAGCATTGATGCCGCCCTGGTGGCTGGTCCGGATGTTACAAAAGCCTCGGAGGCGGGGGCCCGTATTATTACTACCGGCGAGGGAATTTTAGATGCAACCATTGTCATTGCGGTTAACGGAGATTTCTTAAAGAAGCACCCGGGAATTGTGCAAAGATATCTGGATGTCCATCAGGAAAGCCTCAAGTTTATGAAGGAAAAACCCGATCAAACCATCCAGTTGGCTGCCCGGGAAACAGGGCTTTCCCTGGATGAAGTTAAAACTATGCTCCCCTGGTACGACTATAATCCAACTATTAACGCCCAGGACTTATATGAACTAAAAAAGACGCAAGATTTCCTTGTTAAAAATATGATGCTGGAGAAAAAAATTGAGTTAGGGGATATCATTATTGAATAAACGCCTAAGCCTGTTTTTAGTATAAAAATGCTGGAAACGCTCACACAAAACTGTGGCGCTACGATACCTGAAAAATTAAGCAAGGGCATCTTTTAAATTACCTAAAGATGACCCAAAGGCGCTAATTAAGTTTGGAATTGAATATGCAACTCAACAGTGCGAAAAACTTTTGCAAAAAGGAGCGCCTGGATTGCATGATAAAAGTGAATCAGCAGTAGGAATTGTAACCAAATTAAAAGAGAAGGGCTTTTTAACAGTTAGGTAAGCAAAAGTAACATTGGTCATGCATCTGCCTAAACAGCCCAAAATATGGTTAATAAATTGGTGGCTGTCTTTGTATTTACCGGGGTAGTTGACACCTGTTTGGGGGGTGTCAACTACCCCGTCCCTTTGACAACCCCTGGGCCAGGCAATATCCTCAGCTTTTAGGCAGCGAACAAGGTACTTTGTTAATATAAGTGCATGGCTTATAATATAGTGATAGTATTTATATTAAACAACCTATGCCCGAGTCCGCCGGCAGGTAGAAGCCGACCTGTCCCACTGCCAGGCCGCAGCGCTGGTGGAATTAGCCGGCTTGTTAGAACGCCGACGCCGGGCCGTTGAAGCAATATAGCGAGGTGATGCAATGTTTGTATCTTATTTATTGGTATTTTTATTAGCTGGCACTCCGTTAGTTGAACTGATCGCAGTGGTGCCGTTGGCAATAGTTGGAGGATTGTCACCGGTACCTGTCGCAATACTAGGATTCTTAGGCAATTCTTTTACAGTTATGCTATTAATTGTTTTTGTTGATCGAGTAATGGGATGGATGCGGGCTAGAAAACAAAAGCGTATTGGTGTGCCCGAGCAAGTTAAAGAAGAATTGCAGAACAATGAAGAAGTGATCTTGAAACAAGATTCCAAAAAGGAAAAACGGGCTAGAGTTCTGTTTGACAAATATGGTTTGCCTGGCTTAACGTTTTTCGGGCCGCTTTTCGTAGGTTCGCACATTACCGCTTTTATGGGTATGAGCTTTGGTTCAAAAAAAAGCTTGGTGTTAGGTTGGATGCTTGTTAGTTTAGGCTTGTGGACAATTATATCTGCTGTCGCGGCTAATTATGGGGTCTCATTTTTCCTTCCGAATGTGGAGGAAAACGGATTTCTTATTCGCATCTTTCAATAAAAACACGTACACCTTGACATCAAAATGCAAGCATGTTACCTTTGTTATGAACATATGTTCAAATTAAAGGTGGCGATAAATTATGTTTTATATAGACGAAACAAAATGTGCCGGTTGTGGAGTCTGCATTAAAAACTGTCCGCAGCGAGCGATTAGCTTTATTAATCAAAAAGCTAATCTAAACAATAAACTGTGTAATGAATGCGGCACGTGTTATGAAATATGTCCAAATGGAGCCATTGCCGAGATTAAGCTGCCCGAAAAAAATTATCAAGAGGCTTTCAATACTGTTCAAACCAAAACAAACACTGGTATTTCAATGGGATCAAGACATTCCGGTCTAGTCACCGCTCTTGCCGGTATAATCCCGGTAGTTTGTAATTTATTTGCTTCAATAATCAAAAACCGGGATTCAGCGGCCCCAAGGGGGCAATCTAATCAATGTGGTTATCGGCGCGGAAAGGGCTTGGGTCAAAGAGGGCGCGGGTGTAAAAAAGGGAGATTCTTTTAAGGGTGTCAAGGAGGTGCGCAATTGGACCTAAACGATAAGATAAGCACGGGCTTGAAGGGTTTTGATCAGGCTATTGACAAGCTGCGGCTGGGCGATAATGTGGTGTGGCAGGTGGATTTAGTCTCTGATTATCAGAAAATCGTTGAGCCCTATGTTTTACAGGCCAAGCAAGATCAAAGGAAACTGGTTTACGTCCGTTTTGGCAGCCATGCACCGCTGCTGGAGGATAGCCCGGAGATTAAAACTTATCGCCTTGAGGCCCAAAAGGGATTTGAAAGCTTTGCCACCGCAGTACACAGTTTGGTTGAGCAAGAGGACCGCAAGACCTTTTATGTTTTTGACTGCCTGACCGATTTGCTAGAATACTGGTACTCAGATTTGATGATCGGCAACTTTTTTAAGGTTGCCTGCCCGTTTTTACATGAACTGGATACCATAGCTTACTTTGCCATCATACGCAATGTACACACCTACAGCACCATTGCGGGTATTCGTGAAACGACACAGCTGTTGCTGGATTTATATCAAGTAAACAACAAATTCTATATTCACCCCCTTAAAGCGTGGCAACGCTATTCCCCGACGATGTTTTTTCCCCATTTAGTACAGGGCCAGGAGGCTGTCTGCATCACAGCCAGTTCCGAGGCCGCCGAGCTTTTTTCCAGCATTAATCGTGGTGAAGAAAGGCTTGATTACTGGGATGTTGTTTTTAACCAGGCTAAAGATGCGCTCACCTTGGGCACCCAGCAGCAGGAAACAACCAAAAGGCTTTTAATGTCCCTGCTCATAGGCAGCGAGTCCAGAATGTTCGAGCTATGCAATCGTTATTTTACCTTAAACGATATTTTGAACATCGCATCAAGAGAAGTAGGCTCAGGCTTTATCGGAGGCAAGAGCGTCGGGATGCTCGTGGCGAGAAAGATTTTAGAGCGTGATGGGCAAAATCGCTTTGCGCCCTTTATGGAGCCCCATGACTCTTACTATCTCGGGTCGGATGTTTTTTACACCTATATTGTGCAAAACGGGTGCTGGAAGCTGCGCACCAAGCAGAAGACGAAAGAAGGGTATTTCAAATACGCACCCGAGTTGAAGGAAAAAATTCTTAACGGCAGGTTTTCGGAGCACCTGCGGGATAAATTTGTGCACATGCTGGAATACTTTGGGCAATCACCTATTATTGTGCGCTCCAGTTCACTGCTGGAGGATAACTTTGGCAACGCCTTTGCCGGCAAATATGACAGCGTTTTCTGCGTAAATCAGGGCACACCCGAGGAACGCTATGCCGCATTTGAGCAGGCAATTCGCACCGTTTACGCCAGTACCATGAATGAGGATGCGCTGGCCTACCGGATGAACAGGGGTCTTTTTAATCAAGATGAACAGATGGCTATACTGGTGCAGCGTGTTTCCGGGGACTATTATGAAGAAAATTTTTTTCCTCACGCGGCCGGGGTCGGCAACTCCTCCAACCTTTATGTCTGGGACAAGAGCGTGGAAATGGACGCTGGCATGCTGCGCCTGGTATTTGGGCTTGGCACCAGGGCGGTGGACAGAACCTTTGGCGATTATGCCAAAATTGTCTGCCTGGATAATCCTTTACGTAAACCACCGGTCAACTACCAGGACCAAAAAAAATTTTCCCAGCATTTTGTGGATGTGCTCTGTCTAAAAGAAAATACGTTAACCAGTAAAAAAATGGAAGAGATTATTGAATATAATATCAAGGTCGACAAAGCGCTGTTTGCCTCTTTGGACAACCAAACAGCCAATCGCCTGCGCGAACTTGGCTATACCGATAGAAAAGTGCCCTACATCCTTGATTTTCAGAAATTACTTAAAGAAACCGCATTTCCCGGTCTGATGCGAGATATGTTGTCGCTGTTGTCCAGAGTTTATGATTATCCGGTGGACATTGAATTCACAGCCAATTTTACGCCGGACAACCATTTTAAAGTTAATCTGCTGCAATGCCGCCCGTTGCAGACCAGGGGTTTGGGAAATGCAGTGCAGATGCCGGAGCTGGCTCATGAAGAAGACTGTTTTTTCTCCACGCTAGGAAACTTCATGGGCGGAAACGTACGCTTACCTATTGATTTTGTTGTTTATGTGCATGCGCAAAGCTATGCTGAGCGTAATGAACAAGGAAAATACGCGGTAGCCAGGCAAATTGGTCTGATTAATACCGTCCTGAAAGGGAAAAATGTCATGCTGGTTGGCCCGGGCAGATGGGGGACGACCACACCGTCATTGGGCGTACCGGCACATTTCACCGAAATGTGCAATATGTCGGTTATCTGCGAGGTGGCACCCGGTGAAGCGGGATTTATGCCCGAGCTTTCTTACGGCAGCCACTTTTTTCAGGATTTAGTAGAAACGGGAATTTTCTATGTGGCCATCTTTGACGGACAAGAGGATGTTGTGTATCACCCGCACCGCATCTTGGCAAGAGAAAACATGCTGGCATCTCTTTTACCGCACAACGTGCATTTTGCAGATGTAATCCATATTGCCCAAACAGATGGTCTGGAATTATTCTCCGATATTGTAACCCAGAAGCTATTATGCAAATAGCTTTTTGGCCATTGACAACCAAAATATAGCCACAATGGAGTGTACTAAAAGTAACATGCACATCGAATACAGGGTAACAAACGATAATGAAAATCGAAAGGTCTCACACATACTCAAGAATCATCTGAAATTTTCCCGTGGTGCAATACGAAAGATTAAGCGTTGTGCCGGACTTATGGTGAACGATCAAGAAGTTCGTTTAGATTGGCTGGTAAAAGAAGGCGATTTAATTCGGGTAAATTTTCATGATGATGATCACCAACCGATAATGCCCCAGGAAATGCCACTAGATATTCTCTTCGAGGACGAACATATTCTGGTAGTGAACAAACCATTCAATATGTTGGTACACCCGCTTTCCTATCATGTTTTAAACACTTTGGCCAACGGTGTTATTTACCATTGGCAGCTGCAAGGTCAGAACATTAAATTTAGATCGGTCAGCCGGTTGGATAAAGATACTTCGGGAGCTATCTTAATCGCCAAAAGCAGCTACATCTGTCACCAGCTTGCTGAGCAAATGAAAAATAGTATCTGCCGCAGGGAATACCTGGCAGTAGTGCATAACCGAATAGCTATGGATTCGGGAATAATTGATTTCCCTATCGGTCGGCCCGATGATGACTCCCTAATCTTTGGGGTAACAGCCCAGGGTAAAGAGGCGATTACATATTTTAACGTAATACAGCGTTTCGCCGGCGGCAGTCTGGTTAAATTGCGGTTAGGAACAGGCCGAACCCACCAAATTAGAGTTCATATGAGACATTTGGGCCATCCCTTAATGGGAGATGATTTATACGGGGGCGGTTTAGAGCTGATCCAACGTCAGGCTTTACATAGTTGGCATCTAGAGTTTAACCATCCTGTCACAAAGGAAAACATGCAGCTGGAGGCACCTCTGCCAGCTGATATGACATCTTTAATCCATGAGTTGAAGAAATGATTATACTGCATCATGTCATTGTAGAACGAAGTGAAGATGAGTAGACAAAAAGGGGACAGGCATCTTTTTTCTAAAACCGAAAAAAGCAGCCTGTCCCCTTTTTGGTAAACTTTTTTTAACAATACAATAACCTAGGCGACCTAAAAGCCCCGGTTTTTCCTGGTGCGGGCGAGAGGATTTGAACCTCCACGAGTTGCCCCACTGGATCCTAAGTCCAGCGCGTCTGCCGTTCCGCCACGCCCGCTAATTAAGCCATAATGTTACTGGGTTTGCCAATGGAATTTAGTCCTGTTGTTCACGCCTTCAATTCAGTAAAAAATAAGTGAACTGCATCGTTAATGGTAGCACACAAATAATGAATCGTCAATGATTATGATAGTTTGCATAGTTTGCAGCTGCATTTATCTTTACCAATACAGTCGGACTTCACCAAACCCTGAATAATTATTAAATAGGCCACCTGCTGATGATTAGTTCATACATATTAACCAGCTTGCGGTTCATTTTTTCCATTATATAACTCCTTGATTGAATACAGAAATCTTCCCGACTCAAGCCATTTTGTTCCAGGCATCAACATAAACCTGTAAGTCTTGATCACTAAATAATACAATTCTTATTTCTTCTGGCAGCTCATTGGCGGCAGCAAATTCGCTGATTACACTTACGGCAATTATAGCTGCTTTTGCGGTGGGATAACGGTAAGCTCCCGTGCTGATAGAAGGAAAAGAGATGCTCCGTAAGCCGTTCGCGCCGGCTAATGCCAAACTATTGCGGTAGGCGCTGCGCAGCAAATCCGGCTCACCTTGATTACCTCCGCGCCAGATTGGTCCCACAGTATGGATAACGTGACCGGCAGGCAGGTTGCCGCCAGTTGTTATAACGGCCTGACCAGGGTGGCATAAACCTGTTGTCGCCCTGTTTTTTTTACATTCTTCCAGAATTTGCGGGCCGCCCGCCCGGTGGATGGCCCCATCAACGCCCCCGCCGCCCAGTAGACTGGAGTTAGCGGCATTGACAACAGCTTCGGTATTCTGTTCGGTAATATCTCCGCGCATGAACACAATTCGCGTTTGGTTTACTATATATTCCATGTTACTAACTCCAATCAGTACCACTACAGCACTGTATTATACCCAGGTTCGGTCTACCCGCGCTTGAAGATTCTTGTGGCTGCTACGGTGCATATGATTCCTACAATTACCCCTAAGACCATACTCAGGTACTCCGACAAGGGTGTCCTGGTGGCCAGCAGATAATAAACTGCCACTGACGCAAAAACGGTAATCATCATTGGAAGAAAGGTTTTACTCATTTTTCACCACCTGGTAATTATAAAAAGCAACACCGTATACCTGTTTGGTGATCCCGGAATAGAGGTAATTAATTTACAGTTACTCACCTGTTAACTTATGTACAAAAGAAATTACACTTTGGGGCATTTGTTCCCGTTCAACCACTTTTTCATGCAGCACCGGTCGGTTTTGCAGGTTCTGTAATCCCCGGGGTATGGGCATACCACTGAATGCGGACAGCGTTTGCAGCAGTTCGAATTCGGTTTTACCCAGAGTTTCATGGGCCCCCAAAAGGGCTTTAGCGACACTGGCGTTGAACTTAAACGGGCTGGCGGTGGAAAGTACAACGGCAGGCGTGTCGTCCCCGGTGGCACTCCGGTACTTGTTATAAACATGCAGGCCCACTGCCGTGTGGGTATCTACAACATAGCCGTAACGGCGATGTGTTTCCCGGATGCAATGCACGGTTTCATCGTCGCTGGCAAAATCAGACCAGAATAATTGCTGCACTTTTTCCCTGGTTTCGGTATCCACCGCATAACGACCTTGCCGTTTCAGCAGGGACATCCATTCCCTGACCCGTGCCGCAGCATGGCCGGTCAATTCAAACAGCAGTCGTTCCAGGTTGCTGGATATAAGAATGTCCATAGAAGGGGAAATGGTGGTTTTAAAGTTCCTAACCCGGTCATAAACACCGGTATGGATGAAGTCGGTAAGCACGTTGTTCTCATTGGCGGCACAGATTAGTCGCTGCACCGGCAAACCCATTTCACGAGCGTAATACCCGGCCAGAATATTCCCGAAGTTTCCGGTGGGCACCACGAAATTGACCGCCTGGCCGGGACTAATGCTGCCATTGGCCAACAGGTCGGCGTAAGCAGAAAAATAATAGACTATCTGCGGCACCAAGCGGCCCCAGTTGATGGAGTTGGCCGAGGAAAACTTAAAACCTCGTTCGGCAATCATACCCGCCATGGTTTGTGAGCCGAAAATATCCTTGACCCCGTTTTGGGTATCGTCGAAGTTACCCTGCACTGCCACCACTCCGACGTTATGCCCTTCCTGGGTAATCATCTGCATTTTTTGCACCTCGCTGACGCCCCTGGCAGGGTAAAAGACATTTATGGCCGTGCGGGGTACATCCTTAAAACCTTCCAGGGCGGCTTTACCGGTATCACCCGATGTTGCCACCAGAATCAATATGCCAGCGTCTTCACCGGTCTTAATCATTGATTTAACCAGCAGGTGAGGCAGTATTTGCAAAGCCATGTCCTTAAACGCGCAGGTGGGGCCATGCCATAACTCCAACACGGCCAGGCCCTGCTCCAATTCAACCAGCGGAGCCACTGCCGGGTGATCAAAATTCCGATCGTTATATGCAGACTGGATACAGTCCCATATTTCTTCAGTAGTAAAGTCGGACAGGTAAGGGCTCAGTATACGGACTGCCCTTTCCCGGTAATCTACTTTGGCCAGGGCGTAAATTTCGTCGGCGGTAAGTGAAATCCGTCGGGTAGGCACAAATAGCCCCCCGTCAGGTGCAATACCCCGTTTGATAGCCTCGGCAGATGCTGCCTGGTGACTGTCGCCCCTGGAGCTCTGATACAGCATTTTACAACCTCCGCTCGTTATATAATGTTCAGGAGACAGAATTCAGTAATCAGAATTCAAAAATGCTCAAACATATGCTTTACAGTAAAGTGCCTTCATTTTGACTCTTTGACTCTTGATTTCTAACTTTTTAAAAAGCAGATTCCCACTTACCAAAAACCTGGCCACAGCGGCAACCGTAGGTAACGTAGTGTCGTCGCAGTTGCTCATCAATGCTCAGTATGCGCACGTTGCCCTTGACCAGATATATGTATTGATTACAGCCCGGGCATCTTTCCCCCTCAATGATATGTTTTGCCCTGATCACAGACCAGTTTGGTTCCCTGGTCACGCAAACATAGTAATCGGCAAAACTAAACCGGCTAATCCTGTACCGATCAAGCACAACCCGAATTGTTTTCAACATCAATTCCCTGGTTTTGCCCGTTTGGGTGTAAAGAAACGTTTCCACTGCAGTCCTAATTACATTTTGATCTTCCGGGGTTGGAAAAGCAAGTACATTGGCTGTTTGCATTGTCGAATTACCCACATCCCTTGTCCCTATTGTACAATAAGAATTGACATTTTGGGTAATTTTGATACCTTAATTTTTGCTGGCTAGACCACCATGCCGCTGGCGCGGCACCATCAGGGGGTATGAAAATCTGCCTGGATTGTCATTCCGAACGAAGTGAGGAATCTAGATCCTTAAGATCCTTCGCTGCGCTCAGGATGACAAAACCTAAAGTCTATTTTTAGGATAGACGCCCATGTCGTTGTCGCTGTAATATCGAAAAATGTAAATCGTTATACTACGCAATTTTACAATACAATAAAATATTGGTATACTACGGCATAGATGCCGTTTACCCACCGGTTAACACAATAATAGGGAGGAGTTTCTTTGACGTTGGATCAAGATAACAGCGGTCTCGATAAAAAACTGGCCGGCCAACTTGTCTTGGGCGAACCCCTTAAAGTGGATGACACCACTCTGGTGCCGGTAATATCAGTAACCGCCGGTTACGGAAGGTTTTCTGACAGCAATGGTGGTGGTGGAGGTTTTCTGTTAAACCCCGCAGCTATCGTGGCCATACAAGGCAATTCCATACGTGTTTATTCACTGCAAAATCAGTGCACAGTGGAAGAGCTGAGCAGTGTAATAAGTAAACTGGATTTACATAGTGTCTCTTAATAAATTATAAGTTATGGGTTTTGCAGGGAGGTAAAGATGCGCATCGGCATTGATATTGACGGTGTGGTAGCCGACACATTCCACCTGCTGGTGAATGAACTGAACATTTTTTTTAGTCGGGATATCCAACCCCGAAATGTAACGAGTTATGACTTACGCGAAGTGTATGGTATAGACGCAAAACAATTGGAAAAGTTTGCAACGGCCAGTAAAATTAAACTTACCGATGCCCCGGAACCGGTACCCGGGGCGTTAAAGTGCATAGACCGCTTAAAGAACAACGCTAAAGTTTTTTTTATTTCTGCCAGGCCCCAGGACTTGTACACCCGTACAGAAACCTGGTTAAAAAAACACAAACTGGACTGGGACCGCCTTATACTGCTGGGTCGGCACGACAAGGCCGATACCTGTGTAAAACTGCAGTTGGATGTACTGGTGGAAGACAACCTGCAAAACGCCTTGCAGGTCAGTGACCGTGATATTACCGTATTGCTTTTGGATGCCCCGTACAACCAGGGCCCGCTGCCGTCACTTGTACAGCGCTGCCGCTCTTGGGAAGAGATCTGCACCCACATTCATGTTACGAGCAAAGTTTAATAACAAAACATGGTTATACCGTTAACTCAGTAAGTGGTACAGCGTCGTGTCATTGCTATGAACACAACGAATCTGTCATTCTGAGCGCAGCGAAGAATCTTA
>JAENYQ010000079.1 GCA_016841675.1 Desulfotomaculum sp. | reverse complement strand
CACCCCTAGTTAAATGCGCCCATACAGTGGTTGGATTCATAGCAATGACATAAAAAATACTGGTCTCGCGGCAGCGGCAGGATGTCTACTCAGGAGTCAGAATATAAGAACGGTTTATCGTCTCGATTTATCCTGACTTCTGACTTCTGACTACTGACTACTGACTACTGACTACTGAATTTGTATCCCTGGAGGTTGGATCAAATGTATTATCCTATAACCAGGCCCCGGCGACTGCGCAGCAGTGCCAATATGCGCCGGCTGGTGCGGGAACATCACTTGCGGGTGGACGACCTGATATATCCGCTTTTTGTCACCGCCGGCCGGGACGTTAAAAAACCGGTACAGTCCATGCCCGGCGTATATAATATTTCCCTGGACTTGCTGCTGCCCGAGGTGGAAAAAGCAGTACATCAGGATATTCCGGGCATTTTATTGTTCGGGCTGCCTGAAACCAAGGACGCCATAGGTAGCGGTGCCTATGACAATAACGGGATTATCCAAAACGCAGTGCGGACGGTCAAGGACAAATACCCGGAACTGCTGGTGCTTACCGATGTCTGTCTATGCGAATACACCGACCACGGCCATTGCGGTATTGTGCGCGACGGGGAAGTGCTTAACGACCCTAGTCTGGAACTTCTAGCCCGTACCGCGCTGTCCCACGCCCAAAGCGGTGCCGACATGGTAGCGCCTTCAGACATGATGGACGGCCGGGTGCAGGCTATCCGGGAAGCCCTTGATGCAAACGGTTACGCCGGGATACCGATCATGTCTTACAGCGTCAAATATTCCTCAGCCTTCTACGGACCTTTTAGAGAGGCCGCCGGCTCGGCACCCCGGTTTGGTGACCGTAAAACCTACCAGATGGACCCGCCCAATGTGCGGGAAGCCCTGCGGGAAGCCGAACAGGATATCGCCGAAGGGGCGGATATGATCATTGTCAAGCCCGCGATGGCGTACATGGACATCATTGCTGCGGTGCGGGAAAATTTTGACCTTCCCGTGGCGGCCTACAACGTCAGCGGTGAATACGCCATGATCAAGGCCGCTGCCCAGATGGGTTGGATTGATGAACAAAAGGTCACCATGGAATTGCTCACCGGCCTAAAACGAGCGGGAGCAAACATAATTATCACCTATCACGCAGTAGACGCAGCCCGCTGGCTACATGCATAAAAAAGGGGACAGGCTACTTTTTACCTTAACTTACCTTTACCCGTATCATTCTACGAATACAACTTACCGTATTTTATAATTGACATAATTCTTCACTCTGTTCAGATTAAGCTTGTCATCCTGAGTGCAGCGAAGGATCTGGGCCTTAAGATTCTTCGCTACGCTCAGAATGACAGATTTGTTGTATTCATAGCAATGACCATGCGTACCCGCACCACGATAAATGAATACAACTTAACTATGTTCAGATTAAGCTTGTCATCCTGAGCGGTAGCGAAGGATCTTATCTTTTAAGATTCTTCGCTACCGCTCAGAATGACAGGATCCTTCTTGATATTCAGAGCAATGACAAACAGGCTATATTTTCAGTACCGACTGATCAAAAATAAATTAGAACAATTTAAATGGACGGGAGTGGTGGTATGCTAGTATCGTGGAACACCACCAACGCGTGCAACCTATACTGCAAACATTGCTACAGAGATTCCGGCATCAAGGCGGAAGAAGAACTAAACACCGCCGAGGGCCTTAAACTGATTGATGAAATTGCCGCGGCCGGCTTTAAGATTATGATTTTCAGCGGCGGCGAACCATTAATGAGAGAAGACATTTACCAACTCATTAAGCACGCCTCCGCCAAAGGGCTCAGGCCGGTGTTGGGCTCAAACGGCACCCTAATTACCCCGGAAGTGGCCCGTAAGCTGAAAGAGGCGGGGGCCTTGGCGGTAGGTATCAGCCTGGACAGCATCGATCCCCTGCGGCATAACGATTTTCGCTCCTCATCCGCCGCTTGGCAGGGCACCGTGGATGGTATGCGGGCCTGCCGGGAGGCGGGGCTGCCGTTCCAGGTGCATACTACCGTAATGGATTGGAACAGCGGGGAAATAGAAGACCTTACCGACCTATCTGTCAAACTGGGCGCCCGCGGCCACCATATCTTTTTTATGGTTCCCACCGGCCGGGCTGTAAATATAGAAGAAGAAACCCTACGCGCCAAAGAATACGAGGAACTGCTGGAACGCATTATTAAAAAACAAAGTCAGGTGGACATCGAGCTTAAACCCACCTGTGCACCCCAGTTTATGCGCATAGCTCGCCAGTTGGGAGTGGACATGCGCTTCAGCCGGGGCTGTCTGGCAGGCACCGCCTACTGCATCATCAGTCCCAAGGGCGACGTGCAGCCATGCGCGTATTTGGATATCCCCCTGGGTAACGTACGCCAAGTTCCCTTTGGGCAAATCTGGCGGGAAAACGAAGTGTTAAAAAGATTGCGCACCATGGATTACGACGGCGGATGCGGCAAGTGTGAGTTCAAAAAAATTTGTGGCGGCTGCCGGGCCAGGGCTTACTTCTACCACGGCGATTACATGGCTGAAGAGCCCTGGTGCCTGTACCGGGAAGGAAAGGTTAACCAGCTATGAGCCTGGACCGCATCGACAGAAAAATACTTCAAATCATCCAGTCCCATTTTCCGCTGGTGGAAAAACCCTACCTGCAGATCGCCGAATCTGTAGGCATCACCGAAGGGGAAGTACTGGAACGCATCGGGCTCATGCAGGAGCAGGGTTTAATCCGTCGTTTGGGGGGTCTGTTCAATTCCCGTAAGCTGGGCTACACTGGGACTCTGTGCGCCATGCAGGTGCCCCAGGATGATATCGAACGGGTCGCAGGCATAATTAACGAGTACCACGGCGTAACCCACAACTACCTGCGCAACCACGATTACAACATGTGGTTCACTATGCTGGCGGAATCGGAAAACAAATTAGCTCAATTGCTAGTCGAGATTAAACAGAAGACCGGCATCAATAATGTTTTAGATTTGCCGGCAATAAACCTGTTCAAAGTGCGGGTGAACTTTGAACTGTAAAACTCAGTATTCAGGAGTCAGGAGTCAGGAGTCAGAATAAAAAAACTAAAAATTTATCGGTTGGTCATTATTTGGTAAAGGTAAGCGTGATTATTTTTTATTCTGAATCCTGCCCTGAAAATATCCTTTGGATTGTAGGGAACGCCCCCTGTGGCGTTCCGTCCATAGGCCGGAGATGACGTTTAATACGGAACGGCACAGGGGCCGTTCCCTACGAAAATGACAGGGTTCATTACTTTCATTCTACTGATGGTGCCGCGCAATAGCGGCGTGGGGGTCTGACTACTTAAAAAATTAAGGAGTACGTCATGTTAAGTGACCTGGAGATAAAAATAGTCCGAGAACTGCAGGCCGGCCTGCCGCTGGTGGAAAGGCCTTACCTGGAGGTAGCCCGGCGGGTGGGACTGCCCGAGGAAGAATTAATCGCTGTCATTAAGGACATGATCGAGCGGGGGATTATCCGGCGTTTCGGCGCTGCTTTAAAGCACCAGGACCTGGGCTTTACCGCCAACGCCATGGTGGTTTGGGACGTCCCCGAAGACAATGCGCCCGAGGTGGGCCGGATTATGGCCGGCTATAAGCAGGTATCCCACTGCTACCAGCGACCGCGCCGGCAGGACTGGCCCTACACCATTTTTACCGTTTTACACGGGCAAACCCGAGCCGATTGCGAAAAAATCGCCGCCGAACTGGCAGCTAAAACAGGAGTAAAGGAATATAAGCTGTTATTCAGTACCAGAGAACTAAAAAAAAGCAGTATGAAGTATTTTTTATAAAGGAACGGTGAGCATGATACATAAGGGATTTAACAAGTCGGAACGATTGTACAAAGAAGCATGTGCGCTGATACCAGGCGGCGTAAACAGCCCGGTGCGCGCATTTAAATCAGTTGGCGCCACCCCGGTGTTCATTGAAAAAGGGGACGGAGCCCTGATGTACGATGCGGACGGCAATACTTACATAGACTATGTGGGTTCCTGGGGGCCGCTGATCCTGGGGCACCGACACCCGGCGGTAATCGGTGCGCTAAGGGAATGTTTGGAGATCGGTACCAGCTTCGGCGCCCCTACTGAGCGTGAAACAGATTTGGCCCGGTTAATTGTAGAGGCCCTGCCCGCCATGGACATGGTACGTCTGGTCAACTCAGGCACCGAAGCCACCATGAGCGCCATCAGAGTGGCCCGCGGCTACACCGAGCGGCATAAAATTATCAAGTTTGCCGGCTGTTACCACGGTCACGCCGATTTCCTGCTGATTAAAGCCGGTTCCGGTGCCCTAACCATGGGCGTACCCACCAGCCCCGGCGTACCCCCGGGCACCGCCGATAACACCATTGTGGCTCCATTCAATGACCTGGAGGCGGTAAAGGAAATCTTTGCGGCTGCCGGTGAGGAAATAGCGGCGATTATTCTAGAACCGGTGGCCGGCAACATGGGTCTGGTGCCCCCGGTCCCCGGTTTTTTAGCAGGGCTGCGAGAGATTACCCGCCAGTACGGTGCACTGCTGATTTTTGATGAGGTAATGACAGGCTTCAGGTTGGCCTACGGCGGGGCCCAAATTCGTTATAATATTGAACCAGATTTGACCTGCCTGGGTAAAATTATCGGCGGTGGTATGCCGGTTGGGGCATATGGTGGTAAGCGTGAAATTATGTCGCGGGTGGCCCCGTCCGGACCCATTTATCAGGCCGGCACCCTGTCGGGCAATCCTTTGGCTGTAACGGCCGGCATTGCCACGCTAAAAGAACTGCAAAAACCTGGTGTGTACGAAGAGCTGGAAGCCAAGTCTGCCCGTCTGGATGCCGGTTTACGGCAGGCTGCTGCGGAGGCGGGACTGGAACTAACCTTTAACCGGGTGGGTTCAATGCTGTGTACTTTTTTCACCCCCCAGCCCGTCACCGACTTCACATCGGCTTGCCGCGCGGATACCGAACAGTTCGGAACCTTCTTCCGAGCCATGCTGGAAGAGGGGGTTTACCTGGCCCCGGCCCAGTTTGAAGCTGCGTTCATGTCATTGGTGCATACCGACGAGCAGATTGACCATACCATCGAGGCCGCCCGGGCAGCCTTTAAAAAAGTCAAGAATTAATAGCATTTAAAAATGGGAACAGCATCGGTTTTAGCAAATTAAATTGACCGGAGCGGTTTCCCTTTTTAACATCATTTTGACTTCAAAGGCGCTCAACCCGAAAAAAAGCCCGTTAAGGCCAAGAAAACTGCCAATTGGAAAAAGCTATTTGACAAGAATAAGAGCTAATGATATATATATTTAGAAGCATGTGAATTTTTTAACTATGCTTTTATTTCAGGGGATACGCCGTTTGAATAAATTTTTTCAACAGCGTATTTGTGCATTACGAGACAGCTTATAATAGTTATAACCTTGGCACAGCGAACAGCTGCGTTGTTTTTTTAGAAGTTTTTAGAGCATAGAGTAGGAGGCGGATTTTTTGAAAACTTTAAGGGTGCCGGAAGCTACGGTGACTAGGCTCTCCATTTATTCCAGATTTCTGGAACGATTAGATAGACACGGCATCACAACAGTTTCTTCGGGTGAAATAGCGGAAGGAGTCGGAGTAAGCCCCGCTCAGGTCCGCAAGGACCTGGCATACTTTGGCGAATTTGGCACCAGGGGCGTAGGATATAACGTCAAGGACCTGATGAAGTACACCATGAAAATTTTAGGTTTAGATCAAACCTGGTCGTTAGCCATTGTCGGTGCGGGAAATCTTGGCTTTGCCCTTTGCACCTACAATGGTTTTAATGTCAGGGGTTTTTATATTGCTGCTGTATTTGACAATGATCCCACTAAAGTTGGCAAAAAAATTGGCCATTTGGATGTACAGCCGCTAGCTAACTTCCCCGAAATTTCAAAAAGCGAAAACATACGGATCGGTATCATTGCGGTACCCATCAGAGGTGCACAAGAAGTGGCGGACATGATGATAAATAACGGGGTAGAAGCTATACTTAACTTTGCACCAGTAGCCCTTAACGTACCGGAACATGTAGAAACCCGTAACGTAGACTTGTCAGTAAAACTAGAAATCTTAACTTTCAACCTGGGATTCCGGTCGGCCCAGAGCTTATAGAACTAGTTAATAGCCTTTGCATTAAGATAGCCTGCCCTATCGGGCAGGCTATCTTTTAGGTAAACCAAGCACCCCAAGGGGTGAAATAGCATTCCCACACCGAGACAGGTGCCTCACAACAGAGATCATGATTGGGAGGTAATCACGTGGATACTTACCTACATGTATTGGAAGTTAATACTTCCGCTAGTGAACAGTTTGTTGACATCACACCGGATGTACATAAATTTCTTTCTCAAAGCGATGTCCAAGAAGGAGTATGCCTGGTTTACGTGCCGCATACCACAGCTGGAGTAACCATTAACGAGGGGGCCGACCCCAGTGTGGTAGAAGATATTTTAATGCAACTGAATAAGCTTATACCATGGCATAATGGTTACCGGCATACCGAGGGCAACTCGGCGGCCCACATTAAGTCCTTGCTAACCGGGGCGGAAAAAACGGTGCCCGTGACCGGGGGAAAACTAACGTTGGGCACGTGGCAGAAAATTTTTTTCTGCGAATTTGACGGCCCGCGCCGGAGAAAAGTAATCATTAAAATATTGGCCGGTTAAAAACAAGAGTGCTAGTGGGCTAAAAGGAATTACAGAGTATAGAAAGGTGATAAAAATGAATATTATTGTTAAAAACAATAACTTCATCTGGGTGCCAAGGTTTTTAACAATAATATTTATTTTATTTATTTCAATATTTTCATTGGACTCATTTTCAAATAACGATTCATTTTATCAACAACTGATCAACTTTTCAATACATTTGATACCAACCCTTGTTCTAATAGTTATTCTATTAATTTCTTGGAGTCGCCCATTAATTAGCGGTTTTTTATATATTATTATAAGTATAATTTTTACGTTATTTTTTAAAACATACGTAGAAATAATAAATTTTTTAGTTATCTCATTTCCATTAATAGTAATTGGTGTATTGTTTATTATTTCTTATTTTCTTTTAAGAGAAAACCACTGACTGCTTTTGTCAAAAGTCAAATCGTGCCAGGTCCGGGTTATCACGCCCGTTAGTTAAAACTTGACCATCAGAGATATCGGCATGTTGTTGGTCTGTTCTGCCCGAACCGATTGTTTTAATCATAACCGGTATTTCTTTTTCTGCGCTAGCGATATCGTCCTCGTATTTTAACAGTACGCTTAATGTTTCCCGGGCCAAGTCCGGATCAATAACATTTCGCTCCAGTAATAGCAAAGTCCTGGCCCAGTCCAAGGATTCGGTGATACTGGGCGCTTTTTTTAGTTTCAAGCGGCGCAATTGCTGCACAAAACTCACAATATCAGCAGTCAAGTGCTCGGAAATGCCAGGTACCCGCAGATTAATCACTGCCCGCTCCAGTTCTTGATCCGGGTAATCAATGTGGAGGTACAGGCACCTTCTTTTTAAAGCGTCGCTCAGTTCCCGCATCCGGTTACTGGTAATCACCACGTAAGGCCTGTGGTTCGCCGTCACGGTGCCGAACTCGGGTATGGTGACCTGGAAATCGGCCAGCGCTTCCAGGAGGAAGCTCTCCAGCTCTTCTTCGCTCTTATCAATCTCATCCACCAGCAGCACCACCGGCCTGTCGGCTCGGAACGCTTTCAACAGCGGTCGTTCCAGCATAAATTCCGGCCCGAATATATCGGCCTCGCTGCCCTGCATCTGTATGTGCAGCAGCTGTTTTTGGTAATTCCATTCGTACAAGGTCTTGCTTTCGTCAAGCCCCGGGTAACACTGCAAACGGATCAGCTCTGTTCCCAACGCCCCGGCTATAGCGCCGGCCAAGGCTGTTTTGCCCACTCCGGCAGGCCCTTCCACCAGAATTGGCTTGCCCAGGCGGCCGGACAAAAAAACAGTGGTAGCTGTAATCCGCTTAACCAGGTAGTTTTGCTGCATCAATCCGTTCATCACGTTTTCTATACTGGAAAAAAGATTTTTACCCTCGATGCTCATGACAACTCCCCCGCATGGTAAAATAAATTTATAGTACTTCCGGTTGAAGAGGAGACCCCGGATGCAAATAGAAATTCTAAGCCGCAACGTGGATTTAAAAAACAGGTTCCTGACCCGGTACGCAAAACATCAGGAGATGTGGGCCGCCGGGGATAGGTTCAAGATTTCCGGCCTGGAAATGCAAATAGCGGAACATTACCTGCTTTTTAACGTTTCATCAGTCACTGTAGCCGAAGAAGTCGTGCCGCTGCTTTTTTCGGTCCGGCCGGTTAGCACGGCCGGCCAGCTATATGAACCGACAGCGGATTTCAAAATGATTGTTTCAGCCAGGAGCAAAGAGCTGGCTGAACTGCTGCCCAGTTTGCACGAAGTAAGTCACCTGGACCTGGAGCGCGGCGAATTGCTGGGCGTCAATCTTACCGAGTGGCGCTCCAGAAACGTGGCTGTGGTTGCTCGTGCCGAGCTGGCCGTACAAGGCAGTATTATGGTAGCCAAAATTAAATTCAACACCCATTCCCGGGACAGCCAATATAACTGCCAGGAATGCGTAGACCGGGTATCGCTGCGTAAGATGCTGGCACCATTGAGCCCGGAATTTACATCAGCCCCGCTCGTGCCCAAGCTTTACGGACCGTTAATCCAGGCCCATAAGAAGGTATCTGGTGCAGGCTGGGCAGATCTAATTAACCGCCAACCCGCATCCGCATCGTATTGCCGGGAAACCAACTGCTTTAACCTTGTTTTCAGCAATGCCGGCCAGATATCCTTCCAGCAGGAACCAGACCGGCGGGAAATTCTATGCCGAATTGAACTGACCGATCCGGCAGCGTTTGGCAGCGGCCTGCTGGAGATGCTGAGCAGTCTGCTGGGATTGGAACAGCTCACAGTAACCCACCGGGCTGAGAATCTTCTTTTACCGCCTGATTACCTGACTGGCAAACTGGGTTTGGTTAAACAAGCTGAGTTTACCCTGTTCGCATTGGCTGCTGACTCCTTCAATGCCGTTTATGATGTAAAAAAGTTAGCGCTGACCCTGGAACGCACCATTGCCATCGGGGACAGCCAAGCTGCTATGGAGGCCTTGCAGGGTACTTTTACCGGGATGACCCGGTTTATGGATATGGTGATGTCTCATGCGGGAAACAATTATTGAAATCGCCGCGGTACTGCGACGCGCGGGCTGGCCGATTTCTACCGGGGAAATGGTTGACTTTTTTAAAGCACTCCAGGTAGTAGGCTTTAGCCGGGAAGACATGCTGGCAGCAGCTCTGTGTACCCTGGCCAAAGACAAGCAAAGCCGGGAGTACCTGACCGATTTGCTCAACCACCGCTGGTATGAAACAGCAGTCAACGACAAATTTATCCCCCGTAATTTGGATCCAGAGGTGGTGCTGGCAGACCCACCTCTTTTGCCTGACGGCACCTTTGCTAATCGTTTAGAAGCTCTTAAAGATTCAATCCGGCGCGAAATAATGAACCAAACCGCAGCTCCGGCGCGGCGTGGCCCGGGGGGCCCGGGCCGCGTCGGTGGCCAATGCGGTGCATTAAGCGGTAAAAAAACCACTGAAAACCCTGCACCCACCAATCTGCGGTTTGTCGATCTAGCTACTGCAAATCCGGAACAATGGGATGAAATTAAAAAACTATTGGGAGCTCTGGGGAAAAAACTGGCCGTAAAAAGGGGATACAGAAAAAAACCATCTCTATCCGGCACCGTGGACATGCAGCGGACGGTACGTAAAGCCGTTACCTGCGGCGGGGTACCACTGGTACTAAAAAAGGAACGGCGAGTACCTTCTAGCCCGCTGATCGTCACTCTCTGCGACCTGTCCGGTTCCGTAGTTCCGTACAGCGAATTCTTTTTGCAGCTATTCACTGGGCTGCGCTGTAGATTCAAGGACTTGCGTTCCTACGCATTTGTGGATCACGTGGCTGAGGTGACCGCCTTAATCAAAAATCCTGGTGATTCCTGGTCATTATCAGCCCGCCAAATTCTACGGGAAGCTAAAATATCTTTGACCGGGTTCAGCAACTACGGCCAGGTTTGGGAGTGCTTTCACAACCATTACCGGAATGTATTAACTCCCCGTACAACGGTCATTATCCTGGGTGACGCCCGGAACAATTGGCAGCCTGACGGAGCGGACCTATTCCGGTCCATCACCGGCCTATGCCGGCGCACCATTTGGTTAAACCCGCTGCCTAGGGAAGAATGGAACGCCGGCGACTGTATCATAAATGCTTACGCACCGTATTGCAGCAGCGTCCAGGAATGCCGGAACGCTTTTCAACTGTCTCGGGTGATTAGGGATATACTGTAAAAAAGTTTTCAGGTAGTCAGAATTCAGGAGTCAGAATTCAGAATACTTCAAGATGATAAACCGTTCTCTCATTCTGAATACTGACTACTGACTACTGAGTAGTTAACCGGCATCTTGACTTTTGCCCCCGTTTACGATAAACTACATCTTGCGTTTATATTTCGGGATGTAGCGCAGCTTGGCTAGCGCGCCTGCCTTGGGAGCAGGAGGCCGGGGGTTCGAATCCCTCCATCCCGACCAATTTCACGGCCCCATGGTCAAGCGGTTTAAGACACCGCCCTTTCACGGCGGTAACCCGGGTTCGAATCCCGGTGGGGTCACTGTAAATCTGCCGGCGACGCCTTCGCAGGTTCGAATCCTGCCCCCTCCACCAAAACTTAAAAAAGGTAAAAAGGGGACAGGCTACTTTTTCAAAAAGCGAAAAAGTAGCCTGTCCCCTTTTTACCTTTTTTGACCTTTTCATTTTTTTAAGTGCTGGGCCTGTTTTCACCGGTAACCCGTTGCCTTCTTTTTATGTAGGCTGCTTTGCCCATTTCCCACACCGGGTGGTACCCGGGGAATCGGCGCTTCGAGATACCTTTAATTTGAGTAGCCAAAAACAAAGTCCTCCTTCCCGGAAATGTTAGGTTCCGTAATAAATTAAGAACAAGAGTCGGAAATATTTATCTTCTTAGTGTAATGTGGCAGGATTTTATTTTTTTTATGTAGAACCTTTTTTATAAAGTTTGATAATAGGGAGGGGTAACATTGGCAGAGAAGAAGAAGTTTAAATTCAGTTACACTTTAAGCCCTGCGTTATGCATGGCCTGCGCCGCATGTGAACTGGAGTGCAAAGATGACGGTATTTTCATTAACGACAATGTGGTTTATGACATTAACCCGGACAACTGCACCCGCTGTGGCAAATGTTTCAGAGCTTGCCCGGCCGGAGCCATCACCAAGGTATCTAACGTAGCTTAACTTTTAGCAAAAAAAAGGGGACAGGTATCTTTTTTCCAAAAAACGAAAAAAGCAGCCTGTCCCCTTTTTTTACTCCATTATTACTGATATAAGGATGTTGACAACGTTTTTCTTGTATGTTAATATTGTTTTTGCGCGGGTCAAGAGACTGCGTAAACCAAATACATGCGGCAGTGGCGGAATTGGCAGACGCGTAAGATTCAGGTTCTTATGCCCGTCAGGGTGTGAAGGTTCAAGTCCTTTCTGCCGCACCAGAAAAGGCTCAAGGAAATATCATTTCCTTGAGCCTTTTGCATTTTTCAAATGAAACTTAATTGAATAAGTGAAAAAAAGCAGGATTATTGTTGCTTACCTAAGAAAAATACCAAAAACTAAATTCCGTGGGCCATAAAAATCGAACCGCGTTTATATCACCTAAGTTTTTAGAAAGGCGGGGTCGGCTTGACATTCGACAAAAGGTTCCGCTCCATCCCAGACCTGCCAATTATTGAACAAGGGGAACAACAAGCTGATTTATTTTACCAAATTATCGATACCCTACCATTCCCGTTGCTGGTGGTTGAACCAGATTTCAAAATATCAATGGCTAACCAGGCAGCCCAAAAGTTATATAATAGCAAACAAACAGATACAACTTACTGCTATCAATTGTTGCACAATGCAGACATTCCTTGCGATAAGCAAGAGTGTCTCTGCCCGTTGGAAAAATTTAAGGAAACACCCAAACCGGTACTAAAGGAACAGCTATACAGATTAGCAAACGGCAACCAAGTGCCGGTGGAGATCTGCGCCCTGCCTGTCGTGAACAGCCAAGGGCAGTTAACCAAGGCCGTTGAGATAATTATGGATATTACCGAACGGAAACAGGCCCGGGAAATGCACACCCGGTACGAACAGCTATCCCATAATACCCGGGATATCATCCTGTTTATTGATATGGACGGCAGGATCCTGGAGGCCAACCGGGCGGCCGAAGCAAGCTACGGTTTCAATCGTGAGGAACTGCTGCAAATGAACATTAAGGACCTGCGTGATTTGGCAACTTCAGCTCAGATTAATGCCCAAATGCAGCTAGCCTTCCAAAAGGGGCTGCTGTTTGAAACTTGGCACCGACGCCGGGACGGGTCGGTTTTCCCGGTAGAAGTAAATTCGCAAAAAATCACTATTGGCCACGATCAAGTATTACTGAGTATCGTCCGAGACATTACCGAACGGAAACAGGCTGAAGAGAGAATTGTCGCCGCCCACCGGCAAATGATGGATATTATTGAATTTCTCCCTGATGCTACCCTGGCGGTGAATCAGGAAAAAAAGGTAATTGCCTGGAACCGGGCGATGGAAGATATTACCGGAATTTCTAAAATTGATATTATTGGTCGGGGGGAGTACGCCTACTCGGTCCCCTTTTACGGTGACCGAAAACCGGTGCTGCTGGACTTGCTTTGGACTGAACAGGAGCAAATTGAAAAGCATTACCATAGTGTGACCCGCAACGGGGATGTCTTGTACGCCGAAGCATTTGCTCCGCTAATGAACGATGGGCAGGGTATGCACCTGTGGCTGAAGGCATCGCCGCTGTATGACGGCTCAGGCAACGTGGTGGGGGCGATTGAGTCAATCAGGGATGTAACCGGGTTCAAACAAACTCAGGAAGCTTTAACCTGGGAAGCCGAGGCCAACGCCGCTCTGGCTGAGCTGGCTAATGCACTGGCCAGCTCGGATTCCATAGAAGAGCAAACCAACTTGGTACTGGAATTAGGTAAACGCCTCACGGGCAGCCAGTTTGGTTTTGTTGGTTATATTGATCAACAAAAGGGATATTTGGTTTCACCTACCATGAGCAGGGACGTCTGGGACATTTGTCAAGTACCGGACAAGAATATCATCTTTAAAAGTTTTAACGGGTTGTACGGTTGGGTGATTAATAATAAACAGCCCCTGTTAACCAACGACCCTAAAAGCGACCCCAGATCCACCGGTGTACCCCAAGGACATATACCTATCGAGCGCTTTCTTGCCGCCCCAGCCATGCTGGGAGATAGGCTAATGGGCGTAGTTTGCCTGGCTAATTCCAGGCGCGATTACACGAACCGCGACCTGGAACTTATGAAACGGCTGTCCTCACTTTATGCCCTGGCCATTCGTCGCAAACAGGAAGAGGAGCGGATGTCCAAAATTAATGACTGTTTCCTTAGTTTTAGCAGCAACCCCAACGAGAACATCAACCGCCTCACAGCGCTGTGCGGGGAATTGATGGGTGCGTCATCAGCCGTCTACAACCGGGTGAGCCAGGGCCTGCTTCATGCGGCAGGCCAGTGGAACACCCCGTCTGATTACAAGCCTGTAGACAGCCCCAAGGGCCATATATGCTACGATTTGATTTGCCGGGGTGGGGACGAGGTCATGGTATTACAAGACCTTCAGTCCACCCCTTACGTCGACACCGACCCCAATGTGGTCGCTTTAGGGCTGCATACCTACGTCGGTCACCCGGTTAAAGTGGGCCAAACCTGTGTAGGAGCACTGTGCGTGGTTTACCAGTATGATTACACTCCATCACTTGGTGACCAAAAAATCCTGGGCATCATTGCGTCAGCTATTCGAGTGGAAGAAGAGCGCAAGCAGACCCTGGTGAGGTTGCGAGAAAGTCGTGAGTTTAATCTGGCCGTGCTCAACTCCCTGACCGCCCATATAGCTGTTCTTGACGGTAACGGTAATATCGTGGCGGTCAACGAGGCCTGGAAGCAGTTTGGCCGGAATAACGGTGCCGATACTGTAACCATTTTTGCTAAAAATATAAATTACTTGGAAATTTGTGACAAAGGCATAGATAACGGGGATCAGGCGGCCTGGGATGCACTGACCGGTATTACGGATGTTCTGGAAGGTCAGATACCCCAGTATTCAATGGAGTATCCCTGCCACAACGATTCCGAAAAGCGATGGTATATGCTGCACGTTACCCCGCTATCCGGCCGGATGGGTGGCGCAGTTGTCTCGCATTTGGAGATTACCGACCGGAAAAAGAATGAGGAGAGACAGGAAGCCGAACTGGCCATGCTGGCCGAACTGGCCAACTTTACCAACCTCAAACAAGCTCTGCACAACATCCTGGGCATCCTTACCCGGGTAACCGGATGCCAGGCCGCCGCCATTAGGATGACGGACGGCAATGATTTCACTTATTATACCCAGTATGGATTTTCTAGTCAATTTATCGAGCATGAATTTTCTCTATGCCAAATTACTGCAGACGGACCGGTAAGGGATAAACAGGGCCAGATACTGCTGGAATGCTTCTGCGGCATGACCTTGAAGAATAAACTTTTAGGTCGTGTGGATAGCAGTTATACCACGCCCTACGGCAGTTTCCTCACCGGTTTCGCATCCGGGCTCAAAGACGACGGGAAAGGGCCCCTACAATTGGAAGGCTCATGGCGACTGACCTGTGTCAAACATGGTTATGAAACCATCGTACTGGTGCCGATAAAAGATGAAGGGGAGAACATTGGGCTATTGCAATTAAACGGCAAGCATAAAAACTTGGTCACCCGGGATGACATGCCTTTTTTAGAACTGGTCAGCCGGTACATTGCTTCAGCCATCCGCCATATGAAGGACTCCGAGGCACTACAAGAAAGCGAAGGCCGCTACCGGCGCCTGGCGGAAAATGCACCGGATGTCATATACCGCATCAATTTGGTTCCCGAGCGCCGCTTTGAATACGTCAACCCTGCCGTAGAACAAATGATTGGTTACACTCCCGAAGAGCACTATCAAGATCCGGATTTAGTTTATAATATCGTTCACTCTGATGATCGGTTGCTGCAGCAACAATTAGAAAACGCCACTGAGGATTGTATAGCACCCCAAGAACTGCGCTGGGTGGGCAAAGATGGCCAGATTATTTGGACCGAGCAGCGCAGCCTGCTGATCCGGGACCGGGACGGTCAGGTGATGGCTATGGAAGGTATTGCCCGGGATATCACAGAACGTAAAAAGGTAGAGTTGACCCGTCAGCGACAAGCGCTTAACGAGCGTACTATGAACGAAGCTATGTCTATATTTACCGGTAATCATAATCGGGACGATGTATTGGCTGAACTGCTTGAACTCCTGGCCAAGCGTCAGGGTTACCAAACGGGAGCTTATTTGGTCTACGACGAAAGGTCCAAATCGCTGCAACGGATTGTCTCCCACGCTGTGGACGAAGAGGTGCTGCCCCAATCCATCGATCTTAAAGACAGTCAAGTAGCTAATATTGTAACGGGAAAAGCAGTTCAATTTATACCCCGGGAAAAAACTACCCGATTTTCTTTTAACCACTCTTCCACAGCTGTTATTCCAGTTCATTACCAGGATCGGCTGCAAGGGGTACTGCTATTGGGCACCGACAGGGAAACCGGTCCCGTCGACAGGGCCTTTCTGAAAAGGGTCTCAACCCAGTTGGGCATTTGCCTGTACGGAATTGAACAGTTTGAATATTTAAAAACCCTATCCCGGCAATTGACCATTAGACAAAAGGAAATTGAGAAAAAGAACCAAGAACTGGAGCAGGCCAACCGGGCTAAAAGCGAGTTTCTCACTAATATGAGCCATGAATTAAGAACACCGCTTAACTCCGTCATTGGCTTTTCAGAACTGCTGGAAAAGCAAATTTTTGGCGAACTTAATCCGCGCCAACTAGAGTACGTTAAAGATATTTGGGAAAGCGGTGAACATCTACTAGCCCTGATTAATGATATTTTGGATCTGTCAAAAATTGAGGCCGGTTCCATGGCACTTGATTTTAGTGAATTTGACCTGCATGATTTGCTGCAGGGCAGTTTGCGTATGTTCAGGGAAAAAGCGTTAAACAAGGGTATCCGCCTAAACATGGTCATGGACGAAAACATTGGCCTGCTGGTGGCAGATTCCCGTAAGCTTAAGCAAGTAGTCTTCAACTTACTAGCCAATGCGGTTAAGTTTACCGAAAGTGGCGGGGAAGTGCTTTTATCCGCCGCATTGGAAGGTTCCAAGGTGACAGTTAGCGTAACTGACAATGGCATAGGCATTTATGAATCTGACATGGATAAACTTTTTAAAGAATTTTCGCAGGTGGACGGCTCTTTGTCCAGAAGACACGAGGGGACGGGGCTGGGTCTAGCCTTGTCCGGGAAACTGGTGGAAATGCATGGGGGCACCATCGGGGTAGAAAGCGCACCAGGCCAAGGCAGCAGGTTTTATTTTAGCATCCCGCTGTACCCTGGCCCGGATATAATGCACGGTTGACCGAAGTAAGCTAAAGTACCGCACCGCCAGTCACCGGGGAGGATGGTTAGTCTTGGGGATAAAAATTGTATTAATCGTTGAAGATAATATCAAGAACCTGCGCCTGGTGAATGACATCATGGAATCGCAAGGTTACCAAACCCTGCAGGCGTCCGGCGGTTATGAAGGAATCAAACTGGCTCGCAGTGAAAAGCCCGATTTAATTATCATGGATATTCAAATGCCGGATATTGACGGCATTCAGGTGACCCGTATTTTAAAAAGTGAGCGAGAGACTGCAGCCATCCCCATCATTGCCCTTACCGCCATGGTTATGAAAGGGGACAAAGAAAAAATTATCGACGCCGGATGTGACGGTTACCTGCAAAAACCCATTCGTTTTGACGCCTTAATCGATACTGTAAAACAATGGCTGAAATAATTGGGTAGATCACCTTGCATACCGTTATGGCACCATCAGAAGGGGAAAATCTAGTTTCAGTACAGCCTTATGGTCATCAAAACAGTCTTATTGTTGTCATTCTTTGTTGTCATTGCTATGAATCCAACCACTGTATGGGCGCATTTAACTAGGGGTGGCTT
>JAENYQ010000078.1 GCA_016841675.1 Desulfotomaculum sp. | reverse complement strand
CCGCGTCCGCTTCGAGCACATCGGCTATCTCCAGTATCGCCCTGATGCTGGCCCCCCGACCATTGATCCCGGGTTTCATTAGAAACTCGAGATGAGGGGATTTTAAATTAAGAAGCCGGATAGCTTCCAGCGCCTCGGTGCCGATGGGATCCCCTACACAGACAATAAGGGATTTGCGCAAGTCCTGAAGGCCGGCCAACCCCTCGTCCACCACCTTGAGCACTTCCGGCAGGATATCCTTTTCATTATAAAATGGGATGCCGATGACCACATTTACTTCATTGAACACATCTGCTTGCAGAACGGCATCTTTGATGCTCTCGTTGAATAGGGCCTCTAAATCTTTAAATCGCTCAGCGCCCATGAATAACCCCCGTTAATTTATAATAAATTTTGTGCAGAAGCCTCATTCATGCACTCCTCGTACACCCCGGTCATTCGCTTTTGGACCGTCCGGCCAACGGATCCATGGCTAGCTCCCTTTTTGATTTCGCCAGATCTGACTTTCGATCCAGCACTATGCTCATATCTTTTAAACACGTTACCGCCAGGGCAAAGGAAAGCACAGATTCTGCGCCGCTGTTGGCATTGCTGCCTGTCTCGGTGAGGCCGTCCAGAGGATAATCATCGTTTAGGTTATACACCGGCACCCCCCGGCTGTTCTTACCGAAAAACCAGCTAAAGGCCTTGCGCGCCAAGTCGCGGTAGCTTTTGTCATTGGTCTGGCGCAAGGCCTCGCCATAGGCTTCCACCAGGCTGCCTATCTCGATGGGCTGCTGGTCATAAAAGGCTCTCCCAGCCCCGTTAACCATCCAGTTCTTATTTCCCACGATATCGAAGTAAGTGCCGTTGTACTGAATGCGGGTGAGAAATCCTAAAGCCGCCAGCGCAGTAGTCAGATAAACTTCTTCTTTAAGGACACTGTGCGCCATCATCAGGGCAAAGGGTACTTTGGCGTTATCGTAAGTAACAGAGGACTCAAACCAGTCCCATTCAGGTCTTTTATTGACGTTGTACAGTTTGACCAGGTAGTCCGCCCCTGCCCTGAGCAATGCGGCTGCCTCCGGTGCCTCAGGAAATTTCTTCAGGTAGTCGGATAAGCCACAAATACAATAGGCCATCGCTTTTGGATAGGTTGACAGCGGTAGCCCTAGCTGTCGGCCGGCAATGGCCCGGTCAAATATTTCCTTGGCTAGAATGGTCACAGACGGATCTGTGCTCAGGGCGACAGCGCTACCCAGTCCCATCAATACGCGGCCAAAGGTATCGTCGCCACCGTCTTGGTCTAAAATGCCCCGGTGATAGCCTACAAAATTATGGAACCGCCCATCCTCTTTCTGTACGTAAAGGAGAAAGGCCAGATATTTTTTGGCCAACTGATAACACCCTTGTTCATTGTCAAAGCGGGCCACCTTCAAAATAATCCCCAGCGCCCTCCCGACATCATCGGCGGAATAGCCATACTTCAGGTCGGGAATGCCGTACTTGGTGTGCTGGAAGATACCGGTATCATCAGTCAGGGAATCAAACATCCGGTACAAATTGCGTCTTCTTAGATAAGCCTGGCTGTTCTTGTAGACCACGCTTATTTTCTGTAGTTTTTTCTTCGAGAACTCTTTATAAACTTCTTTAAACAGGTCGTGATAAAGCTCGGCTACCCTGGACCAAATCATCGAGCGGCCGTATTCGTAAGCGGCCTGGCGCGTCTTATGCATGTCTTCCCGGTGGGACAAGATTCCACTCAAGGTGCTGGCTATAGCTTTGGGGTTATTGAAGGGTACCAGGTGGCCGCGGTTTTCAGCAAGTACTTCCTGAGCGTAATGGTAGGGGGTGGATACCACCACCTTGCCCAGCGCAACAGCATAAGCCAGTGTTCCGCTGGTAATCTGCTCTTGAGAGAGATAGGGAGTTATATACACGTCGGAAGCGCTAATGTAGTTATATAACTCGTCGTTCGTGACGAACTTGTCGATGAATAGAACATTATTTTCCAGTTGTTTTTCATAAACCAATTTCTGAAGGCTCTCACGGTACCTTTCCCCGTGAATCCTAGCCACTTCCGGGTGGGTTTTGCCGAGTATAATGTACAGCAAATCGGGGTGGTTGCGGACGACTTCGGGCAGGGCTTCCAGAACCAGCTCGAAGCCCTTCCCGGGACTCAACAGGCCAAAGGAGAGGAGCACAAAACGACCGGCCAGACCCAGTTCCTTTTTAAAATACTCTGTCTCCACAAAGGGAAGGTCGGGTACGCCGTGCGGGATCATCACGATTTTCTCCCGAGGCACGTAGTAGATCTCCTGCAGGATCTCAATGGCTTTGTTGCTCATGACAACGACCCGCTGGGAGCGCTGGATAACCTCGATGAGGGAGGTATAATAACCCAGGGTGGGTTGCTGCAGTACCGTGTGGATGGTGGTAACCACCGGTTTTTTAAGTTTTTCCAACAGTCGTGCAATATGGCGGCCTTCCGGACCGCCGAACAGGCCAAATTCATGCTGCAGATTGACTACTTGTAGATCGGCTGCATTGATTCGCGCTGCTGGTGTGGTGTAATCGGATATTTTATTTTTGTCAAAGACAAAATCAACTTCAGGTGGGTAGTTACCCGAGGGGAGTCCTTCCACTGCTACAATTTTTCCAGCTGATGCATACTGGTTTTGATAGGAAGTGAATAGATTATGCGTAAAAGTAGCAATCCCACACTCTTTCGGTATGTATGAACTGATAAAACACGGGTTTATTTTTTTATCATGCAAAAACAAATCGCCTCCGAGAGAATATTCATTATCATATTGACAAAGCAGGAATGCTTCCTGCTTTGTCAATATGATATGCCTCTTTGTTCCAAAAACCGGTCTATTAATCCTTAATTTACAGTATATCTAAAAATAAATGTTGGTACGAACGGGATTGCTGCGTACATAGTGCCTTAGGGGTTTGGTGTTATCTCCAGGATGCTACTCGCCATTATAATTGAACAAGCTCGTTCGCCGTAGGGCGCCGGAGAACTCGCGCCCTACGGGCACTCAAACATGCACCGGCGCTTCTCCTACGGTTCTCTCGCTCTTTAAACTAAGCTCCTACGCATCCCTCCGATAACACCAAACCCCTCCGAAAATGGTTTGACAAGGGGAACTACATAGGGCTCCTCGGCTTTTCCAGGCACATGGCGACAAGGTCACTGATGCGGGCAATGCCGGCACACATGACCTTGTCCGCGCCGCCCCAGTAAATCTTTACCGTGCCATCATCCTCTGGAACAGCCCCACAGGTAAAAACCACGTTGTGCACATAACCCGTAACCTCCCAGGGGTCTTCAGGCTGGAGAATCCACTCGTCAGCCACACCCAGTATTTTCGACGGGTCATGCAGGTCGTGGAGAATTACGCCCAGCCTGTAAACAGCCCCGTCCATCGTGCGAAAGACACCGTGATAGATGTTCAGCCAGCCGCTATCTGTCCTGAAAGGTGTGGCGCCGGGTCCAATTTTCATTTCATCCCAGTGGTAGCCGGCAGGCTTTACAATAACCTTTGAGTCGCCCCAGTGAACAAGGTCGGGAGAGTAGGAGATCCACATGGACCAGGGGCTAATCTCAGAATGGGGGCGATCCAGCCGAACGTAACGCCCGCCGAACTTCTGCGGGAATATTACCACGTTGCGCAGGTCCGCCTGCGTAATCAGGGAAATTCGCTCAATGGCTTCAAAGTCCCTAGTCCTGGCCAGGCCAATTCGCACCCCGTGCCTGGAATAGGCACTGTAGGTGATCAGAAAATCGCCGTCAAGCTGGCAGATGCGCGGATCCTCAACGCCGTATTCTTCGTACACGCCCAAAATACCGTCTTGCGACGGGGTCATGAAAGGCTCGGGCCGTACTTTAAATGAATAGCCGTCTGCACTTTCAGCCAGGCCCAAGATGGAGCGGCCGTTTAAGAGGTGCGAGCGAAAGATCATAACATAACGGCCATTTGCTTTTACTACACCCGCGTTGTGAACCGTGGCCACGGGGTAGGGGACATCGTCTCTGGTCAGGATCGGGTTCCCGGCGTACCTCTTGACAACCGACTCCCATTTATCCGAGCTCATGGCAAAACCTCCCCGCACTTAATCTTTTTTGTCAATAATTTTATGATAAACACTTATATAATTATCCACCATACGTGCTCTTGAAAATCTATCCTGTACTATCTTCCTGCACTTCCGGCGCGATATCGCATCCAGGCTGCCTACCGCCTCTACCGCAGAATTAACGTTGCCCACCAGGAAACCGTTGGCCCCGTTTTCAATAATCTCCGGCATAGAGCCCCTGTTGTAAGCCACGACAGGCGTTCCGCAGGCGCCCGCCTCCACAACAGAAAGCCCGAAGGGCTCGTTGAAATTAATCGGGTGCAGCAGCGCCCTCGCTCCGCCAAGCAGCTTATTTCTCATCTCCGGCCCCGCGACACCTGCATACCTTACCCTGACACCGTCTAGATGGGGCTCGACCACCGATTTGTAATAATCAATGTCCTGGATAACACCAGCCAGAATCAGCTTCATCCCGGCCTGCCTTGCAATTTGGATCGCCTCCGCGGCCCCCTTATCGTGGTGAATGCGGCCAAAAAAAAGCAGATAGTCATCTGGTGTCTCCTGAAAAGCGAAGTTTTCCAGGTCTATTCCGTGATAAATAGTGTCAATGTAGTCAAGCTCCGGCGAGCGGTCGGCGTTGCTTATTGATACATAGTGAGTCTTGCGATTGTATTTTCTGTATACTGGAAGGATCTTCGGTGATGAGAACCCGTGGATAGTAGTGAGCACCGGGGTGTCCGTAAGGCCTGAATAAGTGAGGGGCAGAAAATCAAAATGATTGTGAATTAAATCGAAATTACCCGCCCTTTCAAATAGTTCGGCTATGTGAAGACACTCCCAGACTTTTGGGTCAAGATTCTTGTCCTTCTCGTAGGGCATTGGTGCAATAGCGTGGAGCTTCGCCTGCGTTACGGAGTCGGCCGTGGCAAAAAGCGTCACATCAATCCCCCTGACGGCAAGTCCCTCGGTCAAAAGCGACACTACCCGCTCCCAGGGACCGTACCCTAGCGGGGGAGTCCTCCAGGCGATGGGAGAAAGCATGGCAATTTTCATCGCTTTAAAACCCCCAGCTGATTATTTAAATCCCTATTAATATAAGTTACTATGGCCTCAATTTTACCCTGAATTGTATACTCGCCCATATTAGCCGGAACCATAATACTACTGCCTTTTGTTAATTGTATTACACCATCCTCATATATTAGCTGTCCTTCTCCATCAACTATATAAATTAACAAAAATACGTTTAATGAATTAAAAACAGGCATACCCTACACTATCCATTTTTCAACAGTAAAGTAATTACTTGATATTAAAACTGTTTTCAATAAATTATTTTCTCTGCTTACACAAGGCTCGATTTTATAATTTATCGGATTAAAATCAATAACATCAATAGCCTTTTCCATATGTAGCTCCCTCTTATTACCATCAAGTCCTATTCGATCATAATCATAAATGCGGTAAGTTATATCTGAGTTTTGCTGAACTTCAAGTAACAATATTCCTTTTCCCAAGGCATGTACTGCACCACTAGGAATAAAGAAAAAATCTCCTGCTTTAACGGGAACCCGCACTAACAATTCATTCCATCGGTTTTCTCTTGCCAGTTCTATAAAATCACTCCTGTTTTTTGCTGTGTGACCAATTACTATCTCAGCACCAGGCATTGAATCTATAATATACCAGCATTCTGTTTTACCAGTTCCACCATGTTCATGTATCATAGCATATTCATCACTGGGATGAACCTGAACGGATAAATCATCATTAGCATCCAGCAGCTTAACCAAAAGCGGAAATTTTTCCAAATTGAATGGAGCAAACCATTCCTGTTTTTCTTTTATTATTTCATTTAAAAACTTACCGGAAAATGCACCATTTATAATTGGGCTTCTACCTTCAGGGTGATCTGACACAGTCCAGGCTTCTCCAATAGACCCCATTGGATTTTTACAATTAAATATTTGTTCCAATCTAGAACCGCCCCATATTCTTTCTTTGAATGCCGGCTCGAATATAATAGGATATGGTTTCATAATTTGTAACCTCTGTCCTAAAATTTTTTAAGCACTGTAAAATCCGCCAGGGCTTCATTTTAACCTACGGCACCACTACCTTTTTGCATTTATAAGATATTCTTATTTATATAAGAACGGGAAATTTGCGACTAACTCTTACGTCCTTGTAGTTTGAGCAAAAAAGTTCCTAAATAACAGAAACGATAATTTAAAGCTGTATTTCTAGAAGTGTACTAATGATAAGTACTTCTTTTAATTTCAGCAAATACCTTTGCGGTATGTGATATAATTATAATAATTGACTAAATATTTATTTATTGGAAGAAGGGATTACTGTGCCTTTCGCAGTGATTATGGCCGGCGGCAGGGGCGAAAGGTTCTGGCCGCGGAGCAGAATGGCCAAACCGAAGCAATTTTTAAACCTCATCGGCGAAAAGACAATGCTGCAGTTGACCGTAGAAAGGCTCGAGGACCTGGTTGGAATATCGGACACCTACGTCGTGGCCGGTGCGGAATTTAAAGACACCATCCTGGAACAGGTCCCTAAGTTGCCCGAAGCAAACATCATTATCGAGCCGTTTGGCCGGGACACGGCCGCGGCAATTGGGCTGGCCGCCCTGGTCCTGGGGCAAAAAAACCCCCGGGAGGTCATGATTGTTCTGCCAGCCGACCATTATATCGGCAACGTGCGCCATTTTCACGAAGTCCTGAGAAGCGCCGTAGCCACTGCAAGCCAGGGAGATAAAATCGTTACCCTCGGCATCACCCCCCACAGCCCAGAAACCGGGTACGGCTACATTCACCGCGGCGAGTTGGTTGACACCTTGGCCGGGATACCGGTCTACCGGACCATTCGCTTCCTGGAAAAGCCGGACCACGCCCGCGCCCTGGAGTTCCTCTCCAGCGGGGACTACCTTTGGAACAGCGGCATGTTTGTCTGGCGCATCGATATGATCCGCGGGATGATCGAAAAACACCTTCCCTCGCTTGCCGAAGGGTTTAAGGAGATCGGTGACAGCCTGGGAACGGACCAGCACCTAAAAACAGTTAATAAAGTCTATTCGGGACTAACAAAAGTATCTGTCGATTATGGCATCATGGAACAGGCCGGCAACGTTTTCGTCATACCCTGCGACTTTGGGTGGGATGACATCGGGGGTTGGACCGCCCTGGAAAGATACGTTGAAAAGGACGAACACGGCAACGTCCTGCACGGCAAAGGGGTCTTGCTGGATACGGTCAATACCTTTGTTACCTCCAAGGACAAGACCGTGGCACTGCTAGGAGTCAAAGACCTGATTATTATAAACGACAATGACAGCCTGCTCATTTGCCATAAAAGTCAGGCCCAGGAGATCAAAAAACTCGTGCAGGCATTGAATGAACAAGGATTTGACAAGGTGCTTTAAGCTGTAAATATAAAATGGAGGTTGGCAAATGACGGTAATGAACCCGCAAATTTTTCGCCAATATGACATCCGTGGCGTTGCTGAAAGTGACTTGACGAACGAAACCGTGGAACTGCTTGGAAAAGCCTTTGGCACTTATGTTAAGGAATCCGGATCCGGCAAAGTTTTAGTGGGCCGGGACAACCGCCTCAGTTCAGCCAGGCTGCGGGACGCTATTACCAGGGGTCTTCTGACAACCGGCTGTGACGTCATCGACATCGGGCTGGTCGTTACGCCACTGCTATATTACTCCCGGGTACATTACGGTATCGACGGGGGTGTGATGATCACCGGTAGCCACAACCCGCCGGACGAAAACGGCTTCAAAATCGCACTCGGAAGCGGGACCATCTATGGTGATGAAATTTTAAAGCTGAAAGATATGATGATAGCCAGGAATTTTGCTTCGGGTCCGGGTTTGCTGGAAAAACAGAACGCCGCACCCCCTTACCTGGCCATGCTCAAAGACAAAATCCAGCTCGGCCCGCGAAAGTTAAAGGTTGCGGTGGACTGCGGCAATGGTACGGCCTCGCTTTTTGCCCAGCAAATCCTGGAGGCGTGGGGCTGTGAGGTAATCCCACTGTACTGCGAGTCAGACGGCTCTTTCCCGAACCACCAGCCGGACCCGGTCAAAACAGCAAACCTGGTGGAGCTAAGAAAAACCGTTGTAGAAAAAGGCGCCGACGTGGGCATAGCTTTTGACGGAGACGGGGACAGGATTGGCGTGGTTGACGAGACGGGCGGAATTATCTGGGGCGATTTGCTGATGTGCCTGTACTGGCCTGAGATTATGGCCAAACACCCCGGGTCGCAGGCAATCATCGAGGTAAAGTGTTCCCAGGCGTTGGTGGACGGGGTTGTCCGGCTGGGTGGCAAACCCTTCTTCTATAAGACAGGTCATTCACTGATTAAGGCCAAGATGAAGGAAATCGGGGCAATCTTCACTGGGGAGATGTCGGGTCATATGTTTTTTGCCGACGAGTATTACGGCTTTGACGACGCCTATTACGCCGCCGGCCGCCTGCTGAGGATTATGTCCAATTCCAAAGAGCCCCTCTCTAAAATGCTGGCCCAAACACCCCAATATTACTCCACAGCTGAAACCAGGGTCCCCTGCCCTGACCAGGACAAGTTTAAGGTGGTACAGGGGCTGGTAGAGCAATTCAGACGCGAATACGAGGTCATCGACGTGGACGGGGTGCGGGTACTCTTCGGCGATGGCTGGGGTCTGGTCCGGGCGTCCAACACCCAGCCTGTTCTGGTGGCCCGCTGCGAGGCCAAGACCCCGGAAGGGTTGAAGCGGATTTGCGACATTATGCAGGAAGCTCTGGCCGGGTATCCTGAAGTCGAGCAATTCAGGTGGGAGTGGTAGGATTTATAGCATAATCTTATTGTTGATAAACGAATTTACACAAAGCCTAGGTGGAATACCGCATTTTAAGAGTTGGCAAAAGCATCAGATTATAAGAACGACGAGTAATAATGTGGGTTACGGACAATTTTACCTGTGACTATTTTATTTAGTACTCAATTTTCTGTTATAATTTAGGAAAGATTAATTATTACTCTGTAGTTAATCAAATAGTTGGAGTGATTTTAATAGTGGTATCAAAAGAGTATGATTTCTACCGAAACCTTAGACGGAAAATTAAAGATTGGGTGTTAAATAAAAATGACGCTAATAACAAATGGGCTGAGTATATATTACTCGCCCCTGACTTGTTTTATTTGCTTTATAAATTAGCCCTTGATAAGGACGTACTAGTAGCTGATAAAGTAAAACTAGCAGCAGCAATTGCCTATTTTATTAGCCCTATCGATTTAGTGCCAGAAGCATTACTTGGCCCAGTTGGATATATTGATGATGTTGCGCTGGCAGCTTATGTACTAAATTTAATAATTAATCATACAAAACCTGAGTTAATAAGAAAACACTGGTCTGGTGAAGGGGATGTTTTGGAGGTTATTCAGCGTATTTTAAAATTGGCTGATCAAATGTTAGGCAGTGGGCTATGGAATAGGCTAAAAGCAAAGTTTTAAGGTTCCGTATACCAAAAAGGGGACAGGCATTTTTTCAAAAACCGAAAAAATGCCTGTCCCCTTTCTGTTTATTATTAGAGGGGTCGTCAACCACCGGGGTAATATAGTCAATTTCCATGTGCATATAGCTTTTAACACGTCTGACCATAAACCCAAAAAGGCATGCTTAATTTCGGTAAGGGGCAGCACTAATCGCATATAACCTGCACCGCTGCCGCTTGTATTGATCGGTAAGGCCACGTACATCATATCGGTGTCCAGGGTTTTGCTGTAGCGAATGGCGGTTCCGGAGCCTTTATTCCCGGCAGCCTGAATTTCGGGCCGGTTAATGTAATTCTCCATTGACCTAGCGTCTCGCTCTGAATCACCAAGCACAACTCGGTACTACTAATGATGGTTACCCGGGCCTGAACATCTTGGCTGATTTGTTTGGCCAGCTGATCAAGACCGTTGGTATCTAAATGGCCGTTTTGAGCGGCTACCAGCTTAGCAGCAAGCAGTGCCTGTGTGGTAAGCCTTTTTTCAATGCTGTGATAAAAATAATCATCCAGCGAATTTAGTAGATAGGTGCCTAAAATAAACATGGACAGTATTACCACAGCAATATATGAAACTGTTATTTTCCAGCGCAGTCGTTTAAAAATCATAATTTCAATTACCTAATTCTCCTTGAACTTGTAGCCCACGCCGCGCACTGTTTTGATGTAAACAGGGTTTTTGGGGTTGGATTCAATTTTTTCGGGCAGGTGGCTAACATGAACATCTACAATCCTGGTATCTCCATCATATGTATAATCCCAGATCCTTTCAGCAGGCAGGCGGCGTATTAATAGCATAATTGTATATAATTTTAATCTCGGGATATTACTAGAGGAACTAAAAGGACTAATTAGGTAACATCAATTAGTTAGCCTCAAGGACTATTTAAAACAGATAGCGGTTGTTACATAAATCATAGGACTAGTAACAGGCTTAAACTTAGGCTTAAACTTAGGCTTGAACTAAATTAACTTTAATAGTAGAAGGGAAGAAGACATCAATATGATGGAGCGGGATCGACTGACGCGGGGTTTTTATGCGGGATTAGGCGCGACTGTCTTGCAAAATGCATGGAGTTTTCTTTCCTATGCCCTTGGGCTAACCACACTTCGCATGGCTGACTGGTCAGCCATAGTCATCTTAGGGAGGGGCGGACCTTTTTCCACGGCTGAGATATTGCTTGGTCTTATTGGCCACCTTGTATGGGGCGGTTTTCTTGGCATCGTTTTTGTGTATTTAATTCCGTACGTAACGCACCAGCACCTAACCTTAAAAGGCTTGCTGTACGGCTGGTCAATATGGTTTTTTATTTATGGCCTTACACTACTATTCAAAGTAGAACCAACCTTGAATCTCCCTTTAATGACACCAATATCCAACTTTATCGGAGCGACTATTTATGGCCTTGTAGTAGCCTGGGGCGTAAATAGATTAACAGAAAAGGAACCCTCAAAATAATCTTTTTTTTATTAGCTATGAAGTCCTATAAACCTTAGGTCACGCGCCATTGGCTGTTGTATAGTCAGCAGTGATAGACAGCCGCGTTCTATGGCCAGTCTTTTTGTTTAATATAGTAAGCGTCCACTTATTACACCCGGAAGCGTTGATTGCCTCTTTATTACTGTGCAAGTAGGCATTGACAATGTTTTATTGTTTTCGATATACTAATATGAGTATATCGAAAACAATTTAAATATAACGGCATGAAATGGTGGTATTGATGTACAGTTTGAAATATAAGATTTGGCTTGATTCTGATGGCAAGGTATTTGGTGAAGGGCCATGCAAACTTCTGCTAGGTGTTGCCGAAACCGGTTCGTTGATCAGAGCGGCCAGGGCAATGCACATGTCCTATAGCCAGGCTTATAATCTGATTAAGGCTTTGGAGCGAAGGTTGGGTTTCGCTTTAATTACCAGCCAGGCCGGGGGGAGTGGCGGAGGTGGTTCGGAACTGACTCCACAGGCCCAGAAACTGATCTCCACATACCAAAGCTTTAGCGTCGAATGCCATCAGGCACTGACTCTCATTTTTGAGAAGCACTTTAGATGATATGTGGTTTAAACAACAGTTAACAAATTAACCGATTCGTTGGGTCCGTTATTTTTTTTCGTTGCGATATACATAGTTGCATATAACGCTTTTCATATTTTTTGCCAAGGTTTGAATATAGCAGGCCCCAGTGCCGGGGCGGGGGGAGTAACATGAAACATTTGTTTTTGCAAGGTCCCATTGGTTCGGGGAAATCCACTCTGATCAGGGAAGCAATTATGCCCTATCTTCCCCGGGTGGGCGGGTTTTACGTGCAGCGCCTCTTGCTTGACGACAGTTGCCGAGCGTTTAGCCTAAACCCGGTTACGATACCAAAAGAGTACTCGCTTAATCAAAAGGTGCAGCGGCTCGAAGAGACCGAGAAGGTTTTTTTGTATTGCGGAGACAATGAGCAGTGGCAGTTTAAACTCGACGTGTTCGAGGTATTTGGCGCCCTGTACCTCAGCCGAAGTATTGGGCAAGGGAAAAAACTAATTTTGCTTGATGAGGTGGGCGGTATTGAGCTGCAATGCGCCCCTTTTTTGCAGGCGCTGCTGGATACCCTAGACGGAGATATACCCTGCCTGGGCGTGCTAAAAGCCGATATCAACAGCCGGACACTTGACAACCATCTGGCGGACCAGAGCAACAATACTACAACAAGAAAACCATTGCTGCAAAAGCTAATTGACCATCCCCAAGTTAAACTGTTGGATTTCCAGCCGGAAACCAGCGAGTTAATCAAAAGACAGGTCCATGGTTTTGTGAAGGAGGCGATGGCGGAGTGATGAGAGACTGGTCGGACCAGGAGATTGATGCCTATTACGAAGGCCTTGTGCACAGTGATTATCCGACAGTCTTCTGGGAGCGGATGCTGCTACTGCTGGAAGGCTGCAAAGTCATCAACGATATCGGATGCGGCCCCGGTGCTTTTGCACTTAAGGCTCTGGAAGCGGGCTTAAGGGTGCAAGCTGTGGACGCCAACCGGAAAAACCTGCAGGCTTTAAAAGCTAAGGTTGAAGAACAGCAACTGGATGGGAAGTGTGATTTTTTTCATCATGACTGGCTAGAAGCAGAGGTGGACGAAGCGGATGCTTCGGTGGCAGCTTACAGCTTTGCGGGCAGTATTGGTTCTCCCGCGGGTTTAATGAAAATAGTAAATACCAGCCGTAAAGCGGCGTTTTTCATTATCCCCTACGAACTAGAAAAAATGGAGTTTTTAAGTGGTCCGTTATATAAACAACTTGGGATAATGCCTCCCTGCTTTAGCAAGCCCTGGCCTGAAGCTGTCGCGGAGATCTTGGCAGCCTGCCACGCAAAACTGCAACAAGCAACCATTGATGTGCTGGAGTATGATTTTGGCATCCCTCTACATAGACATGATACTCATGCCTGCGCCCTCTTTCTGAGCCGAAAAATGGGGCTGGAGGCGGTGGAGCTGCTAGAAGAACACATCGAAAAAATCAAAATAGTCAGGAATGGGAGCACCTGGGTGCCAAATCCCCGCAAGAGTGTTCTGGTAACCTGTCTGTTCTGATTAAGGCAAGGGAAACGATAGGAGGATGGGATAATGAAAAAACTATTGCGAAGTTTTACCACTTTTGATCTGGTAATCATTGCCTTGTTAGCGGCCTGCGCAATTGCCTCCAAACCCTTTGTCCGGCTGCTGACGCAGATGCTAACGGGGACCCTTATCCCCGCCGGAGCCGTAGCCGGGGTCTTTTATATGCTGTGGATTGTGTTAGCTTGCAGCATTACGAAAAAGCGAGGCACAGCCATACTGATGGGTATTGTGCAGTCGTTGCTGGTGGTGGTCTTTGATATGCTGGGCAACATGGGGCTGGGAAACCTGCTGGTTTATATTGTACCCGGCATCATCCTGGAACTGGGGATGCTACTCTTTCCCCGTTACGTGTCTTCAATCTTTTCCGGCTTTACTGCCGGGATGCTGGCCAATGTAACCGGCTCTTTTCTGAAAGGGTTAGTGTTTATGCGCCTTCCCCTAGCACCCCTCCTGATAAGCCTTGGTCTGGCAGCTATTTCGGGAGGTTTGGGGGGCGTAATCGGTTACAAGCTGTATGCTTTGATTGCTGCAATAAACCGGCCCAAAGAGCCGCCGCTAAATAGATAGCTAAAAGAGAGAAAGCTGGTGCCGGCAGATGATATGCCTGGGCGTGGAAAACCTGTCTTATACTTACCCGCAAGGAACTACGGTGCTCAAAGAGGTGAGCTTTACAATCCAAGCCGGGAGTTGCCTGGGGATTATCGGATTAAATGGCTGCGGCAAAACAACCCTGTGTTACTGCCTGTGCGGGATTATCCCGCACTTCTATAAAGGCGCCATGGAAGGCAGGGTATTGGTTAACGGCAGCGAAACCAGGGAGCATTCCCTTCATACTATGGCGGAGGAAATTGGTATCGTGCTTCAGGACCCCAATGACCAATTACTGATGCCGACCGTGGAAGATGAGCTGGCTTTTAGCTTGGAGAATCACCGAGTCCCACGCGGCGAAATGCAAAAGCGAATTTATCGCATCATGGACCGGTTAGGGATCACCGGGCTTAAAGACGAGCATCCCCATCGCCTTTCCGGCGGCGAAAAGCAGTTGGTGGCCCTAGCCGCAGTATTGACCCTGGATCCATCCATTATTGTCTTTGATGAATCCCTATCCATGCTGGATGCGCAGGCCAGCCATAAGTTCAAGGCTATGATGAAAAAGCTGAAGGAACAACAGAAAACTCTGGTGATAGTAGATCATACCTTGCAAGCTTTTGACCTTTTTGACCAGGTCCTAGTTTTGGAAAAAGGTCGAGTTATTTTCCACGGTGACGGAGATGCTTTGCGAAAAGACCGGGAATTTCTTAAAACACACCAACTGATTATGTAAGAAAGCGCGGTGACAAGGTGTCCTATATTGTCCTGGAAAATGTGGATTATACCTACCCCGACCGTACGGAACCCGCTGTAAGGAGCTTAAATTTAGTCCTGAAAAAAGGCGAAAAGATTGCTTTGACCGGATTAAACGGCAGCGGGAAATCAACACTGGCCAAAATCATGCTCGGTTTTTTGAAACCGCAGCGGGGCCGGGTGTTATTAGATGGCTGTCCCTTAGACAGGTATACCCTGCCTGAAATTGGCGCCAGACTGGGCTTTGTTTCCCAGGATCCGGGGCAAATGATTTTTAATCTTAAAGTTAGTAATGAAATAGCTTTCGGTCTCAAATGGCAAGGAAAAAGCAGGGAGGAAACAGACGAACTCACCGGCCGCTATCTGCGGCGTTTTGATTTGTGGCACCTTAGAGATGAAAACCCTTTTAACCTCAGTGAGGGCCAAAAACAAATGGTGGTTATCTGTGCTATCCTGGCCCTTGCCCCTGATTTTTTAATTTTGGACGAGCCGACCAAAAATATTGATACGAGCCGCAAAAGGGACCTACTGAAAGCGCTGCGGTATATCTGTAACCAGGGGACGGGCATCATCGTAGTCAGTCACGACAGGGAATTCGTGGCTAGTTGGGGGGGGCGTAACATCCAGCTAACCAATGGCGAGGTGGTAGCAAGGTGAAGATTGATGTCCGAACCAAGATGCTCATTGCCGCCATCTTTTCTCTGCTGGCCCTAATTTACCATCAAGTGCCCATCCTGGCCTCATTGCTGCTTTTAAACATCCTGGTGCTGGTTTTGTTCCGGGTGCCCCTGAAAGTGGGTGGTGGGCTAAAAACGCTGTTAATGATGTATGGAACGCTTACTTTTTTACAAAGCCTTTTTGTAAAAAGTGGCGAACCGTTGCTTATAGTGGGCAATATGTATTTATTGACCACAGATGGCCTTTATTATGGGATTTCGGTAATTTTGCGTTTTGCAATCCTGCTGATGTCGGGGCTCTTGCTGATGCGCTGCCCGGTGAATGATCTGTTGGTGGCCTTAGCCAAAATGAAACTGCCTTACGAAATAGTATTTATGGTTTTGCTGGGCATTAGATTTATGCCCATGATGGCAGGAGAAATACAGACCACTCTCAACCATGTCCAGCTTAGGGGTGTCAATTTGCGTAAAGTCTACAAGAAGAAGGTAATCAGGGTTTATTTAAGCATTTTATTACCTCTGGTATATTCTATTTGGCAAAAGGCTGAAAAGTTGACCATCCTCTTGGAACTGCGGGGGTTCCGGAGATACGAGACCAGGGAATATTACCGCGAAATTGCTATGGGCAAGGCTGACTACCTGATTATGGGATTGACTATTTGTCTGACCGTATCTTTCGTTTACATTTCCAAAATGTACTGGTAATACTGTGTTAACGTACATCATCGGCGCCGGAGGCGGGCTTTTCAACTTACCTGAACGCAGAATCCATAGTTTAAGATAATACGTAACTACGTCTAGAAATAACTCCTGGCGGGGTTATTTTTATTAAAAAGTCAGGGAACAAACCTTGGATTATATCTGGACATTTGCGGTGTCAGGGGGGGATACCAGATACAGATATTAATGTAAAGTGTATTCGGAAAGACCGGGGCAAGTTATTTTACTCATTTATGGAAGCTGAGCGGACAAAAATGATGAAGTTAGTGTAAGTTTTAATGCTGGTAGGTGGGTGCACCCCAGTACCAACCTTTTACCTTGCCGTACTTGACCAGGTCATCAAAGATTTTCATTTCATCGTTCATCCAGCCCATAAACAGGTTACGCAGACTGTCATTGCTCATCATCCGCAAGGTTTCGGCATGTGTTTCGAGAAAATATTGAATGCCGACAAGCAGCAAGCGATACATCATTTCGTCCCGCAACGCCTCGGAGTTAACCGCCGTGTTGATACCTTTAGGTGGTGAGGGCGGGAGGATTATTTCGTAGAATTTGAGTATTTCCTCCGTCTTTTGTATCTGTTTATCCAGGGCCATATGAATTGATCCTTGTACCAGCATACCGAACTCGGTATCTTCAATATAATTTTTAAAGATTTCAGTCATTTCCCGGTAGAGGTAACGCAGGGTAAGAAAGTTCCAGATGGCATGAACCTCCCCGGCCAGGATTGATTTTGGGCCGGCGTCGCCACCGAATGCCCACCAACAGCATGTTGAAGACCATCTCATCCCGCCAGATTTCCGGGTCACCCTTGGTTTTAATACTCTGGGGCGCCCCTTCAGGAAAAGGGATCCCGTAACTGGTAAGCAGATCTTCTACCTTCTTAATCTGAGATTTCATGGTGTCCCTAAGCCCTTTTTCAACTATCATCTTAAATTCTGTATCAGTGATATTGTTTAAGCAAACCAGGGTTAGTTCAAGGTAATCGTGGCGCTGCTGCAAATGCTCCCATAGCATATGGGCCTCGCCGGAAAAAATTTTAGTTTGCTGCTTGGCCACGTCGCCTCCAGCTATAAGGTCTACAAAATCGGAAACTTGAACCATATTTACACCTCACCAATGTGCGTCTAGGATGATTCCTAGCAGAGTTATTTTTGGTCTTAAAAGAGACCGCCGATCCGAACAAGATAAAAAGACGGGTTGTCGTAAGTATCATTGTTGAATATTGTTTAATGCTGATAAGTCGGTGCGCCCCAGTACCAGCCCTTTACCTTACCGTACTTGACCAGGTCATCAAAGATTTTCATTTCATCGTTCATCCAGCTCATAAACAGGTT
>JAENYQ010000077.1 GCA_016841675.1 Desulfotomaculum sp. | reverse complement strand
AAACACCATCTCTGGTTGGTAATGGTATATTTATGGCTTAACCGAACACCAATGTAAAGAGAAGAATTCACAAATTATAGACTAATAAACTAAAGAGCAAAAGGATTATAGGTTACTTGTTATGACTTCACATTATCCATAACCTGGCAAGTTGTGCCTATAACTGGAAGTTAAGTTAACTGGATTTGAGTTTCCTACATCATGATGTTTTTTATGTTACTTATTATATATAAGGGGTGTAATGTTCCGTGAAACTATTTGGACTGACAATGGTTGTTTTAGTGTTTACTATGATCACCTTAACTGGGTGTGCAACCCAAAAAGACAGTATCCCTAATGACACTACTAGTATAAAGTCTGCTGAACAATGTGTGTATGATTTTTTTGAAGCAGTTCAAAAAAATGATTATGATACTTTGAAGAAAGTTTCCATAGACAAAAGGATGAGCGAAGATATACGAAGAAATACTCTCAAGATGCAACATGAAGATGGATTGCTTCCAGAAAAACCACCAACTATACTATCTAGTGAGAAGCGTGGCGAAGACATGGTTATCGTTAAAGTTAGTTATGTTTTGGATGGTGAAGAGCGCATAATGATCTACCCCGTGATATTGGTTAACAACGAATGGGTAATAGATCTTGCTAATGCTCTGCCAGAGGGGGCAGTTGTTCTGTCGGAAAATTTGATTCCACAAAACTAGTGTTCTGTAAAATCTAAATCTATAATATTTGTGGATATAATTAGCGTAGCTTCACACGGGCATCAGCGGTAGTAAAGTGCCAAGAAACGCCCTTTTGATTAGCGTTGCGATCAGATTCCCAATATGTTAAGTGATGATTTTATAGCTTCATTCTTAAAACTAGAAGAGCATTATTATGAAAATGCTAAAACTTGCATTGGTCTATTGATTAATATAAAAGAATCTGTAGAAAAAGATTTTATTAGGATTAATGATGATGGCTCATTGGTGTTCGGTTAAGCCATTAATATACCATTACCAACCAGAGATGGTGTTTTGCCCCTGGGAAAAAGATGACGAATATTGTTGATATTTTTCTTTAAAAAGAAGGAATGAGCCCCTTTATTTGTGGAACTATTATCCAAACAATGCTTACGAGGGGGTTCCACATTGTCTCCAATTCCCAGAAAAATTAATCCGCACGAGATCGAAAACGTTCTGAACAAGATGTTCTCCCCAGAGTGGCTGAGAGACACAGCAGCCAAAGCCGGTTATGTCCAGCGCAAGCGGAAGATCGACCCGGTCACCTTTTTCTGTTAAGTGTAAAGGATTGAGATTGAGAATGATAAATTTTGTTTCTGAAAATACTTCTTCAAAAGTGAATTGGCAAGGAAAAATTGTATCTATTCAACCTCGAACAAGAGTTTGGAGATATCTCACAGATAATCGAACCCATTATCATTTAGGATACAATTTTTTTATTGAAGGGCACAGTAGTGACTCCAAAAAACAGTTTACAGTCGCAATTTCTGAAAAACAGCAGTTAAAAGGATTGTTTCGGATAGATGATATACTTGAAGGAACAGCATGGACAAAAAAATATGAAGAAAGAGAATTCGCAGATTATTATAGAGCAGGCGCTTTAAAACTTTTAGATAGAGTAATAAGGACATTTGTCCGGTTAAAAACGGCTATCCTTGACACTGAGCCTCTGGCTCGTGCTATTCTACGGCCAGGGGCGACCACCACAAGGGTGGCCGCAAGGCTTGATAGCCTAGCACTTCGCCCTCTCATTGTCAAGGCACGCTACGCTTAGCCTTAGGGTGGTTTCAGAATATTCAGACCGACCGGACAAATGTCCTAAATGTAAAATGAAAATTATGAGGTAGCATCGCCACCATGGATAATGATGCCTCCATCCATACAGACATATGAGGAAAGAGGGGCTAGAATACTAAGTAAAAGTCTGTGGAAAACAAAGTGCTTTAAATGTATTTGGGCAAATATGGCTAATGTTGAAATTCAATGGGATTTTGATAAAGATATAAAAAAATATCGATTTGAAACTTTTTGTTATGGTCCAAAATCATGCAAATACTATAAAATGGGTAGACCTCGTACAGTTCCATATAAAAATAGGGGCTCGGCTCTTGATGATGGATACTTAGATGAGCTTTGTACTGAAGGTAGAGATGAAAACGATTAAAATTACATAGTTATTTGATTTCACATTATTCATATTGGTGGAAGTTGGATATAGTGCGAATAATCGAAACAGCCTAGTTTATTATTAAGTGATGAGCGGACATCGCTCGCGCGCTCGCTCGTCCGATTAACGGGGCGCGGGTTTTGCGCTCCGTTAATCGAAATGGCTTGATCATAAGAAGGTAATGATTAAGATGAATGAGGAAGAAAAATGGAATTATATAGTATGTCTAGATGAAGAGTTGCTTAAGGGTGGCATCATCATAAGCGAATATGTAGCAGAATTGATAAGGAATGCAGATATATCATTTGTTTATGGCGCGGACATCAATAATAACATCAGTTGCTGCCATAGAGGCTTACTTAAAGAGCATCGGCACAATGTTGTTTAACCACTGCCCAGCAGTTTAGTGCTATTCATAAAACAAGTATATGCAATTTGAAAGAATATTAGGCTGTACTAAAGTAACTATGCTGAAAGTGACGCTAGGTCTGTTTTAATGTGTGTAAGGGAACATTTTATAAGGAGGTTTGTCATGTCAGTAGAAAATGTAAAGGCCTTCTTTGAGAAGGTGGAGGAGGACGGTTCGTTGCAGGAGAAGATTAAGGCTTTGGACAAAAAGGCCGTAAAGGCTCTCGATACTGCAATAAATGAGTTGGTTGAGATCGCCCGGGCGGAAGGGTTTGTTTTTACATCGCAGGATTTGGTCGAAGCCAGAAGCCAAAAGCCTGAGACTTCTGAGCATATTGAGCCATGGGCAAGGTCTGATTGCGAGGTGTTCACCGGGGTCGGCTGTATGCCTGGGATGGGGTTATATGTTACTGTTCCAGTTCCCCCTCCTGACCCTCCAAACCCACCCTCGCCTCCAGGCTGTGAGTCAACTTATAAGTTGGATTGTGTTGGAAATATTTTCAGATAACTATCAGCAGTTGACACCGGCTTCGTTAGCTCCACACTTAACGGGCACCAAAGACATAGGCTGTAATAGAAGTTTCAAAACGAGATGATGTGAGGCTGCCATGGCGGGAAGGTATGTTAAGCTTAAAAAAGACTGGCTCTTACGGGGCTGGACTGGAACACCCATGACGGTTTGCAATTGGGCCACAGGTGACATACGACAGCTAAATAAAAAGGGCTTTTACGCTGCCGGGGCCTGTGATGGGGAAACGGACTTCAATTCGCTAGCCTTCCTTCCAGAGCACCTGGCCATACTTGATGTGCTAATCAGTGAGGAAATAGCTGAGGAGTGCCGGAAAGGAGATTCTATCGATCCTACCCAGCGCTACCGAAAGGCGAACAATCCCTGCCTGGCCGGAATCCTCTGGTGTGTTACCGGCCTGTGCAACCTCAGGTGCCTACACTGTTACATGGAATCACCCTCCGGGCGCTATGGCGAACTCCCCCTTGCAGACATGGAATGCCTCATTGAGCAGTTTGAGCAGGCCAATGTCCTTCAGGTCTCGCTGACCGGAGGAGAGCCGTTCATCCGGGAGGATATTCTGGACATCATCGCAGTGCTGGCCAGAAAAAAGATTTGGGTCGGGCAAATTTTCTCAAACGGCCTGCTGATCACCCAAGAACATTTACAGGTCATTAAAAGCCTTGGCTTTTCACCAGGCTTTCAGATTAGCTTCGATGGGCCGGGTTCCCATGACCACATGCGAGGAGTCAAGGGAACCGAGCCGGGTGTGCTGGAAGGTATCCGCAGTGTACTCTCTGCAGGCTTTCAGGTTACTGTGGCTACTTCCGTTGACCGGATGAATGCTGGCCGGCTGGCCGATACTTACGAGCTAATGAAGGATTTGCATGTACAGGCCTGGCGTATAGCCCGCCCACAGGAGTCGGGAAACTGGACTGAAGCTGCCACCGCTCTGACACTGCATGAAGAGTCGGAGGCGTATAAGCCTATACAAAATAGCTGGCTTAAGGATGGCAGGCCATTTTACATCCAACTGGGAAGTTTTTATAGGGGCGGCCCGGCACCCAAAGGAGAAATCTCCGGCCGTGACCGACTCCGGCAGCAGATCAATTATACGCCGGGGAACTACGATTGCGAATCTTGCCGTGAGCAGCCTAATCTGCTGCCTGACGGAACCCTTGTCCCATGCCCCGGGTACGTGGACAGCATACTGCAGGACCAGATGCCGAATCTATTTTGTGAGGATCTCTCCAGCGTGTGGACAAAGTCACTTCTGCGAGAGATAGCCGATATCAAGAAAAAAGACCTTCTCGCCAGGAATCCTGAGTGTGCCGGTTGCAGTCAGTTCAAGCACTGCGGCTGTGGCTGCAGAGCCCTGGCGCTGAATCGCACAGGAAATCTTATGGCCAGGGACCCGGTTGTTTGTGAGCTATGGAAAGAGGGCTACAAGAAGCAATTTGAAGAACTGGCCAGTACTCAACGTCAAGCTGAGAACGGTTAGGGACTAACTAAGTAAAGCATGGTAGGGTCGGGGCTTCACTTAAATAATAGGTAGACGAACCAGAGGTTAATTTAGGTTTGATGCGTAATGGTGTTAGTTGAGTTACGTACAGTAGTAAAGGCCCCTTTGGAAGAAGGTCTTTTTTCTATTTATCGTTTACCACTATATATATCAAGATACTTAGCCTTGTGAAATATTGCGCATGTAAATTGTACTAATCTTTTAAACAGGTGTTGGACAAGCTAAGAAATTTTTTTATAAATTTGGTTACCAAACTACCTTTCCCGTTGGCTAGTTAGTGAGAGAAACAAATCAAGAAATGCAGAAAATGGCTGGCGTGCTTACGGCTATGAGCATTGTTTCCAAAAGACTGGTCGACCAACTGTTAAAGCGGGATGAGGCGATGAAAAGGATGTTGTGGGTTGTCATTGGCCTTTGTAGATTGGGCTCGAAACAAATTCGTCGGACACAATAACACAGGCTTTATGGTACCACTTGATGGCCATAAACAAGTGTAATTGACCGAGTGGTTTGCAGTAGCCAATCTAACGCTTCAGGCAAGCTAAGGGTAGATAAAAAAACCATTATTAGACACCGCAACATATTAATCAAGAAACAGCTCATCGCCTACGAAAACCAAGGCCGGAAGGCCGAACGGTATCAAATGTTGTCCATCAGCTCCCGCATGATGCCAGCACGGAGCCGACGGGGGAAATATGCCCCCCCAAGGTTACCCGGTGTCTGATACCGGGGTAAATATTCCACCGAACCGGAGACCTACCGCAAACATCAGGGGAAATAATACACCGAACCGTCCCCCGCAACCGGGACCGAACCAGGGACCGAACCAGGGACCGAGCTTGGGCCCATTAAATAAACTAAACTAAACTAAACTAAATTAAATTAAATTAAATTAAAAATAAACTAAAAGACATATATACCATTTCCAGCACTGGAGTGAGCAACAGGTAATTGCCCACCCAAAAATTACTCCCAAGCAGCGGGAGCACATCAAAGCCCGGTTGGCCGAAGGTTACATGGTGGACGAAATCCTAGCCGCCATCGACAACTACGTCGACAACTTTAAATTCCCTGGCCACCTTGTCGGGAGGCTTACCGTTTACTTCTTCTTCCTTGGTAAAGATTAGGAGGTCCTGATGTTCGCCTTGGTTTTCTGTGTCCGGAACCTGGTTGGTTGCATTTTGGTGCCAGATGCCATTTCCTACAGGTTAAGCTGGATCGGCTCAGCTCAGCTTCTAAGGACCGGTTATAATTTATATATAACACAAAAATTATATTGACATAAATAATGTTATAACATAATATATATATTGTAAGCGGCCGCGTTAATTATTCATGTGTGGGGGTATGAAAATGAATGTCTTCTACAAATTATTAGCGGTAGTTGGTGTGGCGTTTGTCGTTATAAACGTTCTTCTGGTGGGCCGGTTCTACTTGGGTAAAAATAGTATCACAGCGCACAACCGCGAAATGTCGCAGCACAAAATTCACATGGCACCGGTAGAGAATTTAACTGTTCTCCCCGTAGTTGAACTTCTTGCTAATAGTAAAAACTTAACAACTGAACCGGGAATATCTTACCTGGTTGAAACAGTTAATGACAGTATTTTGTTTGACGTTGGTTATAACTTAAAAAAAGAGGAGATTTCACCTCTGTTACAAAATTTAAAAGAATTAAATATAAGAATAGATGATATTGATACCATGGTTATCAGCCACAATCATGCTGACCATGTGGGGGGCTTTTGTTTCCGGGAAAATAAAGTGGAATTAACTAATGGTAAAGTTGACCTCAAAGGTAAAGAAATTTTCACTCCTGTACCCATGACCTGTGAAACAGCAAAAGCTACTGCGATAAATAAACCCAAACTCATCACAAAAGACATTGCTACTACCGGGCCACTGGCTGAACAAATGTTTATTCCCGGCAAACTTTACGAACAATCACTGCTAATAAACCTTAAGGATAAAGGTTTGGTACTGATCTCAGGATGCGGGCATCCCGGAATCGTCACCATGGTTGAATCGGCGCAAAAGATAACCGGTATTCCTGTTTACGCAGTGGTTGGCGGCTTGCATCTTTACTATACACAGCCCGAGGCAGGTTTTTGGGGTAATATTTTTGGTAGCAGCAAAATGTATTGCAGGACCATGAGCGAAAAAGAAGTGGCTGTTACAATTGATAAACTTATAGAACTTGGTGTAAAAAAAGCTTATATCTCACCCCATGATGCTGACCGGCCTACGTTAGATCTCTTTGCCGAGAAGTATGGCCCAGACTTCAAAATACTAAAAGCCGGCCAATCGGTTACATTCTAAATAAGACAAAGGAAAGTGGATGGTCATGTATTTAAGAGTTAAAAAGGATAGTGCAACCAGCATTCTGCTCTTTATCTTTAACGTGTTCTTGGTGGAACGGGGCATATACTCCGTTCCACTCAGGAAAATATTCAGTCTTCTCGAACCTTTTCAGAAGAGCGAAACATCCATCAGGATGGGACTTTCCAGAGGGGTACAGAACGGGCTGTTTATCAACGAAAAGCAGGGGCAAGAGGTTTATTACCGTTTAACAGTTGAAGCATTGCATAGTTTTAAGTACTGGCAGCAAACCCTTGCCCGTTTTCAAGATAGAATAAAAATGCAGCATACAAGTTGGAACGGACATTGGAGTGTTTTATTACTTGATTTAACACCCCGAAATAACCATACCGAGAATATTCAGCAATTCACAGATGCACTGGAGAGGCTTGGTTATGGCAGTTTAAACAAAGGTCAATGGATTTCAGCATATGATTTTTCCGACAATGTTATTAAGTTAGCCGATAAGTATGAATTGAAAAAGGAAGTAAATATTTTTTACGGAAAATTGCTGAATCATAAACCGGAAAAAATTATCTTGAAGGTTTGGCCGGTTTTGGATCTGGCCAAACGTTACACAAAATATATAGACTGTATGGAAAAGGAAACGGATGCGTTATATACTCAACCCGGGGCCGGGCAGATTATGTCATTCCTTTATCTTTACGGTTCTGAACTGTTCGAGATGATCCAGGATGACCCGCAATTGCCGCTGGAATTATTGCCGGCCGGCTGGCCGGGACCCAAGGCTGCCCGCACTTTTTGGGAAATTAGAGAACGTGTGCTCCCGGATGTAAACAATTTTATTAATGGAGTCTTGTCTCAAGTTAATACCTAAGAGCTTCCAATTATTAATTAAAATGGCCAGTCTGCTGGAGAAGCGTAGGTAAAGGGCTGATGCGCTTACCTAATCACTAGGCGCCGCATCAAGTGGATGGCAATCGGCATCAGCACGGCCGCCACCACTACCAGCCAGACGAAGTCCCAGACCAGGTGCATGCCCACATTACCCAACACGAGACCACGGGTCAAGTTCACCACATGCAAGAGTGGACTGGCCCAGGCCAGCGTTTGAGCGATGGCCGGCAGGCCGCTCAAGGGGAAAAACACACCGGAGAACAGGAAGAGCGGTGTGATGACCAGGGAAAAGTAATAGTTGAAACTGTCGATATTCGGAAACAACCCAATCCAAATCATGGACAGTGATGCAAACAACAGTCCACTTACCAGCAGGACTCCGGGCACCAGCAGCGCCCAGGGTGAAGCAACCAAGCCCAGCACTAAAATAACGAACAGGATCACCGAACCGTACAGGAAGCTCTTGAAAGAACCCCACAGGATTTCGCCCAGCGATACCTCGTCCATACTTACCGGAGTGGCCACCATCGCCTGGAAGGTCTTCTGGAATTCCATGCGGATGAAGGTGCCGTAGGTGCATTCGTAGGAACTGGAAAACATGGCCGATGAAGCAATCAGCGCGGGAGCTAAGAACTGGATAAAGGTAAGGCCCTCAATGGCCTGTACGTATACGCCCAGGCCGTAGCCCATCGCTGCCAGGTAAAGCAAAGGCTCGAAGAAATTGAATGACAGGCTGACCTTCCAGTTGCGGCGGTACACGGTCAGGTGACGCCGGAAGACCTTAAAGACTCGGGGGGAGATGTCCATGCGCAGGGTGTTGCTCATTCCTTAAGCCCCCTTCCAGTAAGTTTCAGGAAGACATCTTCCAGTGTGGCCGGCCGGAGCAGGTAGTGATCAAACTGCTGCGGCAGATTCTGCAGCCGGGAAAGCAGTTCTCTCCCGTTGAGCGGGTAAAGCACCAGGTTATCTCCTACCTCCAGATGGCCCCTGATATCATTGTGAAACTGTTTGGTCAAGTTGTCTGCCGCCGCGGCTCCCTGACCAATTTCCAGCACTTCGGCGCCAACGTGCCGCTCAAGCAACTCGCCCGGAGTACCCTCGTCCAGAATGTCCCCGTGGTCCATAATAATTAGCCGGTCACAAAGCTGGGCGGCCTCCTCCAGGTAGTGGGTGGTCAAAATAATAGTCACGCCCCTGCTGCGCAAGTGACGGAGACGCTGCCAAACTGTGTGTCTGGCCTGAGGGTCAAGCCCGGTGGTCGGTTCATCCAGGATGACGATCTCGGGGTTGTTGATTAGTGCCCTGGCGATGGTCAGGCGGCGCTTCATGCCGCCGGAAAGGTGGTCTACCTTGGCGTCCAGCTTGTCTGAAAGTCCAAAAAACTCCAGGTGCTCCAAGGCCCTCGCCCGGGCTTCACGCTCAGGGATGTTAAAAAAGCTGGCGTAGACCAGCAGATTCTGCAGCACCTTGAGATCGAGATCCAGGTTGTTCTCCTGTGGCACGATACCCAGCCGGGCTTTGATTTCTCTGGCATGGTGGGTTACATCAAGTCCTAGGACATGCAGTTCGCCTGCGGTGATGGGTGAGAAGCCGAACATCATCCGTACCGTCGAGGTTTTGCCGGCCCCGTTGGGGCCCAGGATACCGAAACACTCTTGGCGGTGGACGGAAAAATTGATACCGTTCACGGCTCGCAAACCGTTATATTCTTTAACCAGGTTTCTGGCGGTGATAATATCCAACTGACTGATCCCCCCTGAACTAGTATAAAGGATAGGAATTTGCTTTTAGCTGGGGCAATTATATTAATATACTACCCTATATGTCGATTACATAAAGTAACAATATTAATACCGAAGCATTTTTACCACCTTGCCCTAATTCGTTTGACGAGGCGGGAGTTGGAAAACGGAAGATAACCCGCTAATGGTGACAGTCTCCTAAAAGGGAAACGGCTTCGCCGTATTGGTTTTAGCTTCAACCGCGCCTGCTTTGACCCTACCCCTAATCACTTTGGTTATTTACGCCCAAAATTGGGTCATTTACGTCTAATGAAAGGAATATGTAAAAAGATGCAGAAGTAGTTAGTAATTACAAATAATGATTACAGCTTTATAATGGGGTCAAACTGGATATACCCGAGGACAGTTGATACTGCTTTGGAATATATTTCTTATTTGTACCGGTATATATCGGCTTCCTTGTGCTCAATCTACTAATTTTGGGGGATGGTTCTATGCAGCCAATGCCGTTACCTTGGTACATCGTTCTGCTAATCTCTGTCCCGCAAACATTTCTCATTATTAAAATCGGGTTTCAGCTTTTTAACCTGCAATTAAGCTATTCAAGAGCATTAATGCTGTCCTTCATAGTTGGTATACTTGCGGTTTTTGCAAGAGAATTGCCGCTTCCATTCGGAGTCCATACAATAATTCTCATAGTATTTTCAGCACTTTTGACAGTCGTTGTTACCGGTATTAATTTATGGCATTGCTTTATTTCAATTTTAACCGGAACACTAATTCTCGGAGTGTTGGAGGGTGTGTTGTTACCAATATTTCTAAAGATAACTGCGACCACTACGGATAGTCTGGCTTTAAATCCCTGGTTGAACATATTATACTTCATGCCTTTAAGTATCATTATGATATTTTTTTACCTTTTAGCGAAGAAACACAATTATGTGATTTTTGATTTAAGTTTGGATAGGGACTGATAGCGTTGCTTAAAGGCGGTAGACTGCTAATTATTTCTACCATGCTTCTGGAGACTCTGTGTATTGTACTGATAAATCAACAAATATATCTTTCCAAGGACGTAGATGAGTTAAAGGCGTTTCTGCCATATGTGAATCTAGTAGTTTTAATATTAAGTGGTCTGATCATTTTTTCAATCAAAGGGCTTGAAGAGAATGCCAAGAGAATAATAGAATCAAACATCCTGAAAGCGCATCTCCTGCAGGTGGAAGATTTGGTAAATAGTTTACAAACCATAAAACACGAACACAGCAGGCATATCCAGACGATACAAGCTATGTTGTATCTGGATGAAGTGGATAAAGCCTTAGAATACATCGAAGGTATAGCGGAGAATTACAGGTATACAGAAAAAATAGTTTGCGTGGGCCATCCTGCCCTTACGGCGCTTTTAAACAGTAAACAAAAAGTAGCTGAGGCCAAGAAAATTGACTTTGCTATGGCACTAAAATGCGATATTGCTAATATAGATGTGCATCCCTGGGATTTATGCAGTATACTGGGCAACCTTCTGGATAATGCCTTGGAGGCCGCCATCCAGGACCAAATCGACCGTCGAGTAGCTGTAGAAATAAAATATGAAGATGCAAATTATGTCCTATATGTTTATAATACCGGGCCGAAAATCACAGCAAGGGCAAAGCAGCGGTTGTTTACCGTAGGCTATACCACCAAGGAATCCGCAGCTTGCGGCTACGGCTTGTACCTGGTTAAAAAACTGGTGGACAAGTACGGAGGAAAAATCGATGTCATATCAAGGAAACGAACAACATTTATTGTTTATCTCCCGGACAGGGGTAGAGGGATAGATGATCAAAGGACTTGCTCAGAGAATTGCCATAACCATGGGAGCACAGTTACAGGTTGACCGGAATAGGGTAGAGATTTTTGCTTACGGGTTGGAAATCATTCTCGGAGCATTGGTGCAGCTAACGCTTTTAATATTGTTATCTTTAATAATGGATGTCTTCATAACGACCATGATATGCATGATAGCTTTTGCATCGTTGCGCTACTTCGGAGGGGGTGTCCATTTAAACACGTATTATGGATGCTTGACAGTTAGTGTCTTTTTACTTATGGCTCTGGGCAAACTGGCGACCATAGATATAAGTCTTGAAGCACTAACAGTTATTTCCACATTAGCTCTGCTGATGGGCACTTTTATTATTATTAGATGGGTGCCTGCGGGAACAGAAAAGAAACAAATTAAAGATGAAGCAACAAGGCTATGGCAGAGAAAAAAAGCCCTCTTGATCTTAATAATGTGGTCTGTTATCACCTTGTTCTTGATAACACAAAAATCGACCGCCAATGCTTTTGCAGCGGTTCTAGGAGCCCTCGGCAGTTTAGTTTTAATAACACCATGGGGATACAGGGCTGCTAAAGCTCTTGATAATATCCTGAATATTACCTGGAAGGGGTGTAGATGATGTTTAGAAAAATGATGGCGATAATGGTCTATGCGATGGCTTCAGTAGTAGTCTTTGTTGCTTACACCGGGGTGAGCCCGAATAGCTGGTTTATTCTTTATGAGCCCGACATTCCGGAGAGCTTAAAACACAGGGAATGAATGATTGTACATGGTAAACATTTTACTTCTGGAAGATGAACATTATACCAGAAGATTTCTCAAGAAGCTGGTGACCGAAAATCCTTTCGTGGATATGGTTATTGATACTCCGAGCAGCAAAGAAGCAATCAGTCTGGCCAGGAAACACAACCCAGACATAGTACTATTGGATATCGAGCTGGCTCCTGAGGAAGAGTTGAACGGTATACAAGTAGCAAAGGCCATATATGATTTCAATCCAGAAACATTTTTTGTTTTTATAACCGGATATTCTCAATATGCAATTGAATCTTTCGCTGTCCATCCGTATGATTACATTCTCAAACCAGTAAACAAAGATAAAGTTAACGAAATTATAAGCAGCCTTGCTGGTAAGGTAAGAAAAAGGAATGGTGCCAGGAGCAGTCCCGAAAAAATAATGCTCAAGGTCAAAAATGAAACAAATGTAAAAATTATGATAGCTCCAGACGACATTCTGTTTATTGAGAAACAGAACAAATTAAGTTTGGTCTATACTGACAGCAAAATTCACAAGACATATAAAACCTTGCGCGAATTTGAAGATAAGCTGGGGGAGAATTTTCTCAGGGTTCATAAATCATTCATAGCGAACTTGGATAAAATTAGCGGAATCAGAGAGGTTAGTAACCGATCGTATGAGATCAACTTTGACGGATATGACCAGGTTGCCTTAATGAGCCGGTACAAATTTGAAGAACACAAGGATAGATTTACCCCTTTGTAATGAAGGGGTAATTTTTTTAATCACTTATGAGTTCATTTGGCTAAATACACCCATTAAAAGGTTATTTAGGAAAAACCTCTAGAAATATGTAAGTAGTTCATTATAATTATGATTAGTGCACATAAACAAAACATAGGAGGTGGTTGATTTGATTTTGTAGATTAATTTTGGATGAAAAAACATTTGGTGAGGATATTAACTTTTCATCAATAAGGACATTTACGCCCCTGAAAAAATAATAGCAATTGAAACAGGACTATCTCCCGGCAGCAAAAAAAACGATTGATTAACGGAGGTATGAACTTATGAAATTTCAAAAAATGTTTGGTATGTTGCTTATATCATTATTTCTTGTTTTAACAATGTCTTCAGTTTCGGTTGCAACAGAAAAAAGCACTAAACTGGATTTGAAAATCAAACAAATGGAAGAAATGGACAGCAAGGGTATTAACAAACACCTTGATAAAAAAATTGCTGAATATTATAAGAATAACAATGTGCTAGATGATTCAAAAATAACTGATTTGGGTTCACCTGAAGCCAAGCAGTTTTTAAAAATGATAGAAAAAGACATGGATAAGTTTGATAATAAATTAAACAAATCAAAATCAAATAAAGATTCTTCAGGGGATATTGGCACTATGAGTCTGGGTGATGAAGAACCATCTGGAAGCAATTCAATAAACTACAGTGCATTTGAAGACGGAGATATAATAATAGTGCACGATGGCTCTTGTGTTTACGGTTATTTCAGACATGCGGGAACTTATGACGATGATGTTGAAGAGTTTGTCTCAGCACAAAAAAATGATCAAGGGAATGGTACAGGTGTTATTTGGGAAGATAAAGATTGGTACCGTGATAACTATGACGAAGCAGTTGGCGTGTGGGTACCAGACTTAGATAACGAAATGCGAAATGAAACAAGGAGCATGATAATTGATTATCTTAAAGACCAACTCGGTGACCCTTATGGTTTTACATGGTTCTATGACAGGGACACTTGGTATTGTAGTAAACTACCCTGGGTTGGCTGGGGAGAATTTTACACTGATGCCGACTTAAATGAGGACAGCGGACTCTGTGTACCTGATGACATCGATGAGAGTAGTGACACTCGGAGGTTTACAAGTTCAGATTAGAATGTTTTATAATGGGGGGGAGCGTTCCCCCCATTAAGCAATTCTTTCAAGGAGACATAATTATGAATAGAAAACTTACGCTTGCAGCATTTTTTATTATAGCGGCAATTACTACTTTTGCTTATTATAACTATAAATATTTATCAAGCAGTGACCATGTTGTTATTGAAGAACAAGGTGGAATTTATTGCATGAATACTTCCAGAGATGTTTTTTATATATCTGACAAAGACTATAGTATTTTACATAAAACAAAGGTTAATGGTGGCTGGAATATGGCATCTGTAAGAGATGGTAAAATATATGTAGCAGTAAGAGGAGACCTTTCTAGAGCTGGTAAAAAGGTTGCAGTACTTCGGGATGGAAGAATTGTTGATAATATTGAGCTAGAATATCCACTACCTCGAATCATTAAGTTCAATGAATATAATGGAAAAGCATATGTTGGACATATTCTCATCACAGGCAAAAATTATATAACCACAATCGATACTAAGAATGATGCAGTAGAAAATTACTTTCCATATAACTATAATATAGAAGATATTGCATTTGCCAAAGATAACATGATGATTGTAAGTTCATGGACATCAAAAAGCAATACATTTAAAATAGATATTATTAATCTTGACAATTATTCAATCTCAGAAACAATACCAATTAACTTTAAAGCTTCTTCCATAGAAGTAATTGGCAACACGATATATACTGTAAACGGATTATCAAGCGAACCTATACTTTATACAATAGACTGGAATAAGGGATCTCAAACATTAGAAAAAATAAAGCTTAAAGATAATTATCCGTGTAGAATATATAAAAATGAGATCAATGGAAAACCCTATATATATGTAACGCACTATAATATTGATGATATGTCCGGGGAATCAATTACATTAATAGATCCTGAAAGAAAAGCGGCAATTAAACGTTTAGATAATGCTCAACACTCAAGAGATATAGCATTTAATAATAATGATATCTTAGTTGGCGATAGAGTTAACGATAGGATATTAGTGTTAAATAATGATAAAATCATACATGAGATTAAATTGGGCAGACCAATTTGTATAGTAAAGTCAAAAGTTTAATTAGGGCTTGCTGAACGGCTCTTATTTGTTAAGAACCTGTTCGAAAGGTTTTGAATAAATAATCTAGCCAGAAATAAGAAATGCACCATCGCTTGTCGTTATTATTCCCTAACAATACCAAAAACCAAGGAGGTGCATACCTTAAAATTAGTATAACGCAAAGGGTAGTAATTTGCTTAGCTGGACAATTATAATGATATGCTACCATATATGTCAATTTCATAAAACATAAAAAAGCGCGGGTAAAAGGAACTGATTTAGCGTTTTTTTTGTTTTTTCATAGTATAACATCACAACACGGATAAAGAATAAAGGTTACCGGAGGTGTTTGCCTTGATCTATTTTGATAATGCCGCCACATCCTGGCCCAAGCCGCCGGAAGTGGCGGAGACCATGCACTGCTTCCTGGCGGAAAAAGGCGCCAACCCCGGCCGCTCGGGACACCGGATGTCCCTGGCCGCCGGTAAAGTCGTGGATGATACCCGGGCTTCCATAGCCCACCTTCTCAGCATACCGGACTCGGACAGGGTAATATTCACCCTTAATGCCACCGATGCTCTGAACACGGCCATCAAGGGGGCGTTAAAGCCCGGTGATCACGTGATCACCACTTCCATGGAACACAACTCGGTAACCAGGCCGCTATACGGGCTGCGTAAAGTTATCAGTTTAACCAAGGTGCGTTGTGCTCCCGATGGTTCCCTGGAGCCCGGGGAAATAAAAAAGGCCGTACGCATTAACACCAGGGTTATTGTTGTAACCCACGCTTCCAACGTTTCCGGCACTGTTATGCCCGTGCGTGAAATAGGGGAACTGGTCAGGGGAAAAGGGCTGGTTTTTATTGTGGACGCAGCGCAAAGCGCTGGTATCCTGGATATTGACGTGCAGGATATGAACATAGATTTGTTGGCTTTACCCGGACATAAGGGGTTGATGGGACCGCCGGGGACCGGTGTGCTTTACATGGGAGAGCGGGTTAATTTGCGGCCTTTCCGCGAGGGAGGCACAGGAAGCCATTCCACAGATCCGGGCCAGCCCGAGGTACTGCCGGAGAAGTACGAAAGCGGTACTTTAAACTCGGTGGGAATTGCCGGTCTCGGTGCTGGGGTGGATTTTGTGCGCAGAACCGGGTTAAACATAATCCGGGAACATGAATTGGAACTGACCCGCAGGTTTATCGAAGGTGCAAACAGGATAGCGGGGATTCGAATTTATGGACCGGGGCCGCAAACGGAGCGGGCGCCGGTGGTGTCGTTCCTGCTTGAAGGTAAAGACACCGGGGCGGTGGGTGGTGCACTGGACAAATGGTATAACATCGCCTGTCGGGCCGGGTTGCACTGCGCCCCCGACGCTCATCGCACCCTGGGCACTTTGGAAAGCAAGCTGGTGCGGTTCAGCTTTTCTTATTTCAATACCCCGGACGAAGTGGATTACTCCCTGCAGTGCCTGAGAGACGTACGGGAACGGGACTTGGCTGAAATAACAGGCGGCTGCAACTGCTGAGCAACATAAAAAGGGGGACAGGCACCGATTCTTGCAAAACGAATCGGTGCCTGTCCCCTTTTTATCCCCAGAGCAGCATAAAACCGCCCGGGCAAGCCGGGTGGCGTGAATTCTGTTTTTTTAATCCATATTCACGTGAGCGTTAATCCAGTCCACTAGGGTTTCCATTGTGGCCCCCGGGGTGAATATCTGTGCGGCCCAGCCACCTTCTATTAGTGCCTTAACGTCTGCTTCGGGAATGGTGCCGCCCCCCATAACCATTATATCTTCGGCCCCGTTTTCTTTTAATAACTCATATATTCTGGGGAATAGTGTCATGTGCGCACCGCTCAGTATAGATAACCCCACTACATCGACGTCTTCCTGAATAGCTGCTTCCACTATTTGTTCCGGGGTTTGGTGCAGCCCGGTATATACAACTTCCATCCCGGCGTCCCGTAGTCCCCGGGCGATTACCCTAGCGCCGCGGTCATGGCCGTCGAGCCCGGGCTTTGCCACCAGAACCCTTATTTTTCTTGCCATTGGCGTGCCCTCCCTTGTCTATTAAAATGTTGGTTTTTCTTTATATTCGCCGAAAATTTCCCGCAGAGCCTGTACTATCTCTCCCTGGGTGGTGTATGCCCGGACACATTCAAGAATACACGGGATCATGTTTTCATTACCCCGGGCTGCTACCCGCAGCCTGTCCAGGGCATCCTGTACCTGGTTGTTGTCCCGCTCGCGGCGCAGTTTTTGTACACTCTGCACCTGCCTGCGTTCAATCTCCGGGTCAATGGTTAGCAGTTCAATGCCCAGTTCTTCGTTAGGGGCGACGAATGCGTTCACGCCCACCTGTATTTAGTTACGTGTAAATGGTTAATACTACCAATAAAGGGAGATGACCATTTATGCAAGACGTA